>NZ_LNCQ01000032.1:155928-428837 GCF_002831785.1 Allobosea sp. FBZP-16
CGCCAATGGGCAAGTGACAAGCGGTCGGAAAAGGGCCCATTTAATGTGGTGGAGGGGTCTCCACTTTACGGGATCTTCTGCGAATAAGTCAGACAGGAAGGCGACGATGGAGCAGGTACCGGCTGTTGAGTTGGATTTGGCAAAGCCGGTTGGCTAGGTTCACGGCGTCAACGCACAGTGCAATGTGCCCTGATTGGGACGCACAGCAATGTTTTCGAGCCCAGCGATGCACCATTCGGGGTCATAACGCGCCTCCGTCCCGTCTGAGCGCCATATCCAATGATCCCCATTTATGTCCTAGTTCGATCCGTCTTTCCGGCATGCGGTCCTATCAGCGATACTGATCGGCCAAGGCGGAAGGTGCTCGCTCAATCGAACGCGCGCGCAATGCTGGTGTTGGGTACCGCAGCTTGCATCCTAGCCCAGCATTCAGCCATGCCGCCGCGCGATCCATGTCCAGGCGGTCTCGCGTTCACTGCCGCATCCATGTCTACCAACTGATCATGTTACCTTAATCTCTGCTTCACTTGGCGCGGTGCTTCTCCCGTGACGCGAGCGAACACCCGTGAGAAGGCTGCGGCACTATCATATCCGACGCTGTCGGCCACGGTCTTGACCGGCTTGCCTGCGGCAAGAAGGTCACGCGCAATCGTCATTCGCCACCGGGTCAGATAGTCGATCGGCGTCCGCCCAACGCAGGCGCGAAAATGCGTGGCAAAACGGGTGCGCGACATGCCGGCCACCTCTGCCAGATCATCAAGAGTCCACGAATGCCTTGGCTGTTCGTGCATCGCCGTCAGCGCCTTGGCCAATCGCGGATCGGCAAGGCCGCCCAGCACACCATCATTCACCAGGCCACTGGCGACAACATGACGCACTACCAGGATCAAGAGATAGTCGAACAAATGGTCGATGGCGGCCTGACGCCCATTATTGTCGCCAAATCCTTCGACAAGCAGAAGATCGCAGGCGGGCCCCAGCGTCGGGTTCTCGGCCAGCGGCAGGATGACAAGGTCGGGCAGTCCTTCGCCAATCGGGTTGCCATTATCGCCGCCCAGATCGACCTTCGCGCAGACCAGATCAGCCCCGCCTTCCGCAGCGCCAGTGAACCGATGCGCCTGTCCGCGCGGGAAGAAGAGCAGCGTTGGTTCGTTCAGAATGAGATCGGCCTCACCAGATCGGCTCAGCGTCAACGCGCCGCTCTTGAGAAGGTGGAGGTAGCCGCAATCGGCAAATTGCGCGGTCGTACACAAGTTGCCGGTAAAGAATGTCCGGGCGCTCACGGCAGTGTGGGCAAAGAGAGCGGCAAAGATGTCCATGTGAACGATCTGCAATGAAGTTGGCACCAATCTGCACCGATAACAGCCGATAGAGGCGTTGTGCAAGCCCGCACTGACCAACAGAGGAAACGCAAATGCCCCGCATCAACCCCGTAGAACTCGCCACTGCCGACACCGGCGTCCAGGCCACCCTCGGCGCTGTTAAGGCGAAGATTGGCATGGTCCCGAACCTTTTTGCGACCTTCGCTCATGCTCCTGCCGTGTTGAATGGCAACCTCGCCTTCGCAGATGCACTGGGAAGTGGTGTGCTGACCGCTGCACAGCGCGAAATCGTTGCGCTTGCCGTCGCCCAGTACAACAGCTGCCACTATTGCCTGTCGGCGCACACGCTGCTCGGGAAAGGTGCCGGCCTTTCGCCAGAGGCTATCCGCGCCGCCCGTCTGGGCAAGGGCCAAGATCCCCTCGACGATGCGATCGCGACGCTTGCCTTGCGCATCGTTGAAACACGCGGTCAGGTGAGCGACAGCGATCTGTCAGCAGCCCGCCTTGCCGGCCTCGACGACGCCCGCATCGTCGAAATCGTCGGTAACGTCGCGCACAATGTTCTGACCAACTTCATGAACAACGTCGCCCAGACCAAGATCGATTTCCCGGTCGTCGATGTGGCGGTTGCGGCCTGATCATAATGCGTGCGGGCCGGTGCAGGACATCGGCCCGCTCCTCAATCACTTCCATAGGGAACCCTTGCCATGAAACTGCAATTCCTTACCCCTGCGCTGCATGGCGTGCTTGACTATGTCGCCGCTGCCGCCCTTATTGCGCTGCCATTCCTGCTCGGCTTTCAGGGTATTGAGCTTTGGCTCTCTGTTGCCGGTGGGGCGGGCTTGATTGCCTACAGCCTGCTTGTGGATCGGCGTGCAAAAAGAACCCCGTTATGGGGGTGATCGGCGTCTAAAAGGGACCCCCATCTCGATGGTTTAGGTGCGTCGGCTTGGTTGTAGCCAAGCGGCGGGATCGGGATGTTGATTTTGGAGACGGTGGTAAGGATCCGGCGCGAGCACGCCGATGGTAAGTCGATCAAGGCGATCGCGCGAGACCTGCGGGTGTCGCGCAAGGTGGTGAGGAAGGCGATCCGCGCTCCGGAGGCGGGCTTTGCTTATCGGCGGTCAGTGCAGCCGCTTCCCCGGATCGGCCCGTTCCAGGAGCGCCTAGACACTCTGCTGACGGAGAACGAGGCACGGCCCCGGCGCGAGCGGCTGCGGATGACGCGGATCCATGACCTGCTGCTGCGCGAGGGGTTCGACGGCTCCTACGATGCAGTGAGGCGCTATGCGAAGCGCTGGCTGGATAACCGGCGCAAGGATGCGGGCGACGGCGCAGCGGCGTTCATCCCGCTGATGTTCCGGCCCGGCGAGGCATACCAGTTCGACTGGAGCCACGAGGATGTGGAGATCGCTGGCAAGCCGATGCGCGTGAAGGTCGCGCATATGCGGCTTTGCGCATCGCGGGCGGTGTTCGTGCGGGCCTATCCTCGCGAGACGCAGGAGATGGTCTTCGATGCCCACGCGCGGGCGTTCGCCTTCTTCGGCGGCGTGCCGACGCGGGGGATCTATGACAACATGAAGACCGCGGTGACGACGGTGTTCACGGGCAAGGAGCGGGTCTTCAACCGCCGGTTCCTGATCATGGCCGACCACTACATGATCGAGCCCGTCGCCTGTTCGCCGGCGGCCGGTTGGGAGAAGGGCCAGGTCGAGCACCAGGTGCAGACGATCCGGGGCCGGTTCTTCCAGCCCCGGCTGCGCTTTGCGAGCCTGGAGGAGCTGAATGGGTGGCTGGAGGCTGAGTGCCGCCGCTGGGCAGCGCTGCATCCTCATCCCGATCAGCGCGAGCTGACCATCGCCGAGGCATGGGACGCCGAGCGCCCGTCGCTCCAGGTGATGCTGGCGCCGTTCGATGGCTTCCACGAGACGCCGCACGCGGTGACCGGCACCTGCCTGATAAGCTTCGACCGCAACCGCTACTCGGTCATGGCCAAGGCGGCCCGACGCGCGGTGCAGGTGCGCGCCTACGCCGACCGGATCGTGGTGCGCCTGGACGACGAGGTGGTCGCCGAGCATCCCCGCTTCTTCGGCCGGGATCGGATGATCCTTGATCCCTGGCATTACCTGCCAGTGCTGGCCAAGAAGCCGGGCGCCTTGAGGAACGGGGCACCGTTCCAGGACTGGGATCTGCCACCGGCACTGGCGCGGCTCAGGCGCAAGCTGGGGACGGGCGATGAAGCCGACCGCCGGTTCGTGCGCGTGCTCTCTGCCGTGCTGACCGACGGGCTCGAAGCGGTCGAGGCCGCGATCCGCGAGGCGCTGGCCGCCGGTGCTGCCAGCGATGACGTGATCCTCAATATCCTGGCACGGCGTCGTGAGCCGCCCCGGCCACCGACCATCGCCACGTCCGAAGCGCTGGCGCTCAGCCGCCCGCCGGCCGCGGACTGTGCTCGCTACGACCTGCTGCGAGGCGCCCGTGCAGCGGCATGAGATGATCGCCGCCATGAGCGGCCTGGGCCTCAAGGGCATGGCTGGCGCCTTCGACGAGGCGGTCACCACCGGCATCCAGCGCAAGCGCACCGCCATGGAGATCCTGACCGATCTGCTGCGCGCTGAGGCTGCCCATCGCCATGCGGCATCGATCCGCTATCGCATGACCGCGGCCAGGCTGCCGGCGGTGAAGGACATCGATGCGTTCGTGTTCGAGGGGACGCTGATCGACGAACAACTGGTGCGCTCGCTACATGCCGGCTCGTTCCTGCCCGGCCAGCGCAACATCGTCCTGGTCGGCGGCACCGGGACTGGGAAGACTCACCTGGCGATCGCAATCACCGCCAGCGTCGTGCGTGCCGGCGCCCGCGGCCGCTACTTCAACACCGTGGATCTGGTGAACCGGCTCGAGGAAGAGAGCCGCCTCGGCAAGGCCGGTACGCTTGCGGCCCAGCTCTCCCGCCTCGACCTCGTCGTGCTCGATGAGCTCGGCTATCTGCCGTTCGCCCGCTCGGGCGGCCAGTTGCTGTTCCACCTCGTCAGCAAGCTCTACGAGCGCACCTCGGTGATCATCACCACGAACCTGGCGTTCGGTGAATGGCCGACCGTCTTCGGCGACCCCAAGATGACGGCCGCGCTGCTCGACCGCATCACCCATCACTGCGACATCGTCGAGACTGGCAACGACAGCTGGCGGCTCAGAAACCGGAGCTAAAACCCTCCCCCCAGACCCCCCACCCGGCGGTTGACCCGGTGGGTCCACAGGAACCTCCCACGGCCGGCACCGCCAGCGCTTGAGGGGGGCGCGCGGCGCCGGCCGTGGGTCCCTCCTATGGACTACCGGGACAACCGCCCCCCAACCCGCAAAGGGGGTCCCTATTGCACGCCGATATGGGGTCCCGGTTCGACGCCTATTTACAGAGCGCGACATTCTAAAGAAGGCCGCAGCCTACTTCGCGAGGGAAGCGATATGAGGTTCGCCTTCAAGGCGCATCTGGGCCCAGACCATCTCCAACTGGACCGACAAGGCAGCCGCGAGTGTCTGCGCTCGCGTAGGCGAGCGCGTGTGCAGACAGGTCACAACGCGTGCCCGATCGAATTGCGGCTGAAGCGCTTTCGAGACCCGACGGGAGAAATAAAACACCCCACGCTTGGCAAAGGTGTGAGTCCCTTTTGGTCTACCCTCCGGTCTACCCACGGCGAATGCCCCGCTTGAAAACGGTTTATTGCCAATGAGTTAGACGGGAAGTAGTGGCGCGCCCGAAAGGATTCGAACCTCTGACCCTCAGATTCGTAGTCTGATGCTCTATCCAGCTGAGCTACGGGCGCGTGACAACGGAAGCGGTTTCGAAGGCCGCGATCGGCTGACGGATGCGGATTTAACGGCTCCCACTGTGCTTGGCAAGCCCGATTTGCCGACTTCCTTCGCTTTCTTGTCGAACCTTGTGACAAGCGGTGGCGAAGCGGCCATCAGCCCCGCTTGCCGCGCAGGAGCAGCGGCTGCAAGGCATCCTGTCTTGCTCCCTCATTGCTTGCCCCGCAGTCCGGCACAGCCAGGTGGCGGCCGCCATGCCGCGATTTCGGCAGTTTCTCGGCGATGCCGTAGAGCGCCTCGCGCCGGTCCATCTCGCGCCAGACCTCGCCGGGCGTGATGCCGAGCTCGCTCCAGAGCACGACGAGATTGTAGATGAGATCGGCGCTTTCGCGGACCACCGCCGGGCGGTTGTTCTGCACGGCCTCGATCCCGACCTCGACCGCTTCCTCGCCGAGCTTCTTGGCCATTTTCGGCGTGCCTTCGCGGATCAGCTTGGCGGTTCGCGACAAAGCGGGGTCGCGGCTGCGGGCCGAAAGCACGGCCGCGTAGAGATTCTGCACCGAATCGGTCATCGATCCAGAATCGGGCCGCCATGTAAGGGTTTCATGACGGTCCCGCCGTTTGCGCCGGGCGCTCATCGCGCGACACCTGCGAACAGGCGGACCACCTCGCGGTAGACCTCGCGCTTGAACGGGATGATCAGTTCCGTGGTCTCCGCGAGCGGCACCCAGCGCCAGGCGTCGAACTCGGGCTTGTGGCCGCCTCCGGGGTTGAGAATGTCGATCTCGCTCTCGTCGCCATCGAAGCGGAAGGCGAACCATTTCTGCGACTGGCCGCGATAGCGCCCGCGCCAGGCTTCCTTGCCGATCTCATAGGGCAAATCATAGCTCAGCCACTCCGGCGCTTCGGCGAGCAGCGACACTGACGAGACATTGGTCTCCTCGCGCAGCTCGCGATAGGCCGCCTCGATGGGCTGCTCGCCGGCATCGATGCCGCCCTGCGGCATCTGCCATTCATGGCCTGGCGCGGTGTGCTCGCGCAGGCTGCGATTGGCTCTGCGGCCGACGAAGACGAGGCCGGCCGGATTGAACAGGGCCAGCCCGACGCAGGGGCGGTAGCCGGCGGGCGGTTTCGTCATCGCAGCGAACCGGTGGTCGAAGGGTTGCGGAAGCCGCGGGCGGCGCTGACCGGGACGAGAACCAGGTTCTTGCCCTCGAGCGTGCGGGCCCAGCGGGTGATACGCTCGACCGTGACGGGCAGGGCGCTGGCGGTGGCGACGGCCGCACCCTGGTCGCGGGCGAGCGTCTCGAGACGCTGCAGCTCCTTGTCGATGGCCTCGGGCCGCGGGACGGTATCGAGCGATAGGTCGGCCTTGAGCGCCGGGATCTGCGCGCGCGCCGCTGCGGAAGCGAGCAGGCTGCGCGGCGAGGAACCGTCGTCGACGACCATCAGCCCGCGTCCGGCAAGCTCGCGCAGCAGCGGCGTCAGGGCCATGTCGTCGGCGGTGAGACGGCCGCCGAGGAAATTGACGATGCCGACATAGCCGGAGAAGCGGCCGAGCACCCATTGCAGCCGGTCGGGGTTGTCGCCGCCCTTCTGGCCGGTGAGAAGGGTATGCGGACCTGGATCGTTGTCGGGATAGTCGAACGGCTCCATCGGCACCTGCAGGAAGACCTCGTGGCCTTCACCGCGGGCGCGCTGGACCGTTTTCTCCAGCTCGGCGCCATAAGGTGCGAAGGCGAGCGAGACAGGCCCCGGCAGGCGCGCGATCGCCTCGCTGGTCGAGCTCTGGCTGATGCCGAGCCCGCCGACCAGGATCGCGATCCGGCCGGCCGGCTTGCCGGCGGGGGCAGGGCCGAGCGGGCGGGCATAGACCTGCGCCGGTGTCGCGCCATCCGGGCCGATCTTCGGCAGCAGGCCGTGCCGGGTGCGCTCGACCAGGCGCTTGTCCGGCGCCGGAGCGAGCTTGACCGCGCCATCGTCGGGGACGGTGATGACGATCGCGCCGGGCGCGTCCGAACCCGGGCGGACGACGGTGACGCCGGATTCGGTCTCCAGCTGGCTGGCGCTGGCCGGGCCGCGCCGATCATCGCGCTGTGCGGGCTCGGGCGGGGCCTTGGCAATATCGGGTGCGACGGGACGCTCGCGGATCATGGCGGTTGCGATCGGTTCGCCGCCGTCGGGATCGCGTTTCAGTGCCGCGTAGAGGATAAGGCCGATGAAGAGAGCCGCCAGTCCGCCGGTCAGGCCGCGCCGGAGCCAGCGCCCATAGGGCTTGCGCGCGCGGGCGCGCTTCGCCTGCCCGAGCGGCTGGTCGAGTTCGCTGAGCGGCAATCCGGCCAAGAGGCGCCGTCCTCTTCGACGTCACAACATCTGCGAATCAGTTCGCAGCGCTAGAGTCGGATGATTCGAGCCGGAATCAACAATCAATCGGCCGCAGGGGAAACAATCTCCTGCGGCCGTTGCGCAAGTGCCGAATAGCTGGGCCGGAAAGGGCCTGTTGGCTCAGTCGGACTTCTTTTCGCCGTCGGACTTTCCGGCCTCAGGAGCCGGAGCGGGCGTGGCAGGTGCCGGCGTCGCGGGCAGGGCGACGTCCTTCTTGCCGCGCAGCAGGTTGAGCGCCGCGGCGAGCTGGGTGTCCTTGGCCGGATCGATCGGAACATAGGACGGCGAGCCGGCCTGCTCCTCCTTGCCGTCGCCATTGCGCAGATGGCCCTTGAGCGAGGCCTCGCCCTTGTTCTCGACCTTGTCCTTCAGCTCGGCCGGCACGTCCTGGATGATCTCGATGTCGGGCGTGATGCCCTTGGCCTGGATCGAGTTGCCGGACGGGGTGTAGTAGCGCGCCGTGGTCAGCCTGAGGCCGCCATTGTCGCCGAGGCGGATCACGGTCTGGACCGAGCCCTTGCCGAAGGAGCGCGAACCCATGACGGTGGCGCGCTTATGGTCCTGCAGGGCGCCGGCGACGATCTCGGCGGCCGAGGCCGAGGAGCCGTTGATCAGCACGACGACCGGCTTGCCCTTGGTCAGATCACCCGACTTGGCGTTGAAGACCTGGGTTTCCTCGGCGTTGCGGCCGCGGGTCGAGACGATCTTGCCGCGCTCGAGGAAGGCATCCGAGACCAGCACCGACTGGTCGAGGCGCCCGCCGCGATTGTTGCGCAGGTCGATGATGTAGCCCTTGATCTTGTCGAAGCCGATCTCGGCGTTGACCTTGTCGAGCGCCTTGCGCAGGCCCTCATAGGTCTGCTCGCTGAAGGTGCCGATGCGGATGTAGCCGACATCGCCCTCGACGCGCTCCTCGACGGCCGGGACGACGATGTTCGACCGGGTCAGGGTGAATTCCAGCGGCTCGGTCTTGCCGGTGCGCTCGATCGTCAGCTTGACCTGCGTGTTGATGATGCCGCGCATCTTCTCGACGGCCTGGTTCAGGCTGAGGCCCTTGACCTCGTCATTGTCGATCTTGCGGATGATGTCGCCGGCCAGGATGCCGGCCTTGGCGGCGGGCGTGTCTCGAATCGGCTTGGCGACCTTGAGAACCTCGTTCTCCATGGTCACCTCGATGCCGAGCCCGCCGAACTGGCCGCGCATGTCGATGTCCATGTCGCGGAAGCTCTTGGCATCGAGATAGCCCGAGTGCGGATCGAGCGAGGAGACCATGCCGTTGATGGCGGCCTCGATCAGCTTCTGCTCGTCTGGCTTCTCGACGTAGTCGGTACGGATCTTCTCGAAGATGTCGCCGAACAGGTTGAGGCTGCGATAGACCTCGGCCGAGGCCGCGACCGCACTGGTCGAGGAGAGCAGCTTGGTCTGGGTCACCACACCGGTGAGGCCCGCGCCGGCGATGGCGCCGACCAGAACGAGAGAAACCTTGCGCATCATCCGCGAGCCTTTTCGCCTTGCGATTTCGTCCACCACGGCGTCGGATCGATCGAGACGCCGTCTTTCCTGAACTCGATATAGAGGACCGGTTCGCCGGTCCCCGCTCCCACATTCGTCGCGGCCGCTTCCGCAGTCTCGCCCATCACAGCGACCGGCTCCCCGGCCAGCACAAACTGGTTCAACGATACGTCGATGCGCTGCATGCCTGCCAGAAGAACATAGTAACCATTGCCGGCATTGAGGATCAAGAGTTGGCCAAAGGAGCGGAACGGCCCCGCATAGACCACCCAGCCATCGGAAGGTGACGAAACCACGGCATTGGCGCGTGTGGAAAGCGAAATTCCACGCGTGGCGGCGCCAACGTCGTCGGCCGCGCCAAATCCACGCAATTGTGAACCGGTGACCGGCAAGGGCAGCATGCCGCGCAATTCCTGGAAGGCCGCCTTGGGCGCGAGCCGGGCCGGATCACGGAAGGCGAGCTGGGCCATGCGTTGGCGCTGCTCCTGGGTCTCCGCTTCGAGGGCGCGGCGCGCCGCATCGGCGGCGCGATTGGCGGTGGATATGTCCTTCTCGATCCGGTCGACGAGGTCGCGCAGCGTTCGTGCCTGCGCCGCGAGCTCGCCGCCGGCGGCCCGCTGCGCCTCGATGTCCTGGGCAGCGCTGGTCTCGCGCGCACGTCTGGCTTCGATCAGCGAAGCCAGGCGGCGGCGCTCGCCGGCCAGCGCTTCCATCTCACCGGCGATGCTCTTGCGCTCCTCGGCGATGGCCTCGCGCAGGCGCACCAGCTCGGCGAGGTCGGTGCCAAGGATGGTGATCTCCTGGCGCAGATCCGGGACGACGGCACCGAGCAGCATCGAGGCGCGCACCGCTTCGAGGATGTCCTCCGGCCTGACCAGCACAGCCGGCGGCGGCCGGCGGCCGATGCGCTGGAGTGCCGCCAGAACTTCGCCGATCAGGCCGCGTCGGCTCTCAAGCGAACGCCGGATCGCGGTCTCGCTGGTCTGCAGCAGCGAAAGGCGCTGTTCGATGCCGGCGATGCGGCCTTCGGCGGCCTGCGTGCGGGCAGTGGTGTCGAGCAGGGCCTGGTTGAGCTTGGTCCGGTCGGCGCGGATGCCGGCGATCTCGGCTTCCAGCTTGACGCGGGCATCGGCATTGCCGGCGAGGCGCTCCTCGATCGCCTTGAGCTCGGCCTCGCGGGCGCGCTTCTCCTCGCGCTTCTGCTCGGTGTCGCGGGCGGCCTCCTCCGGATCAGGGGTGGGGGCGTTTTGGGCGAGGGCATGGCCGGCTGCCAGGCAGGCGCACAGCAGCGCCGGCCAGAGCCGAAGCATGCGTGCGATGCGAATCAGCCGGGAATGGCGGGTCATGCGCGATGATAGGGATGTCCGGCCATGATCGTCATCGCTCGATAGAGCTGTTCGAGTACGAGCGCGCGGACGATCTGGTGCGGCATGGTCAGCGCGCCGAAGGAAAGCACCAGCGCCGCGCGCTCGCGCAGCTCGGCGTCGAGCCCGTCGGCGCCGCCGATCAGCAGGGTTGCTGCGGGGGTGCCGGCATCGCGCGCGGCGGCAAGGCGGTTGGCGAAGGTGTCGCTGTCGAGGCTCCGGCCGCGCTCGTCGAGCGCGATGACGAGGCCCGACGGCGGCAGGCGCTCGCCGATCAGCTTCGCCTCCTCGCGGCGGCGTTCTTCAGTGCGCCGGCCACGGCCTTCGGGGAGTTCGACGACCTCGGGGCCGCTCAGGCCGAGCCCGCGGGCCAGGCCTTGCGCGCGTTCCTGATAGCGGGCGCAAAGGTCACGTTCCGGCCCGTCCTTGAGGCGGCCGACCGCGATGACCGACAGTCGCACGGGAACCGGGACTCAGCCGTCGAGGCGCTCGCGCGGCCGGTCGGCGCCCCACATCTTCTCGAGATTGTAGAACTGGCGCACTTCCGGACGGAAAATGTGGATGATCAGGTCGCCGGTGTCGATCAGCACCCAGTCGCAGGCGGGGACACCCTCGACCTTCGGCGTCTCATGGCCGGCCTTCTTGAAGGCTTCGACGAGACTGTCGGAGATCGAGGCGACATGGCGGTTGACCCGGCCGGAGGCGATGATCATGGCGTCGGCCAACGAGGTCTTGCCGACGAGGTCGATCACGGTGGCGTCCTCGGCCTTCATGTCGTCCAGGACCTGCAGGGCGAGCGCGATGCTGCTCGCGGCGGGGTTCTCGGTCATGGCGGCCGGGGGAAGCGGCTCGGTGCCGGCTTCGCCGATGGATTGACGGTTCAGAGCCGTATCCTCACGTGACGACGCGCTCATGGCGCGACACCCTCAATTTAAGCGTCGGAGGGGGCGAGTTCAATTGGTTTCGGCGAGTTCGCGCAGATAGGTCGAGGACAGATCAGAGCGCCGACCGTGCAGGAAGATCCAGGCGGGCGGGGTGCGAACCGGCAAGGCGGCACCCTGATTCTCCGACAAACGCCAGCGCGCCATCCAGTTGGCGGCGGGCGAGGCGATCGAGCGATGGGTCGAGCCGGGGCGGTCGATCACCGCGATCGGCATCATCCGGGCGATGGCGCGCCATTCGTTCCAGCGGTGGAAATTCGCGAGATTGTCGGAGCCCATGATCCAGACGAAGCGCACGCCGGGGCAGCGGCGCTTGAGTTGGCGCAGCGTGTCGGCGGTGTAACGGGTGCGCAGCGTGGCCTCGATGCCGGTGACGTTGATGTGGCCATGGTCGGCGAGCGCCCGGGCCTGGGCGATGCGCTGCGTCAGCGGCGGCAGGGCGTGATTGTCCTTCAGCGGGTTGCCGGGGGTGACCAGCCACCAGACACGGTCGAGCTGCAGCCGGCGCAGCGCCGTCAGGCTCGCCATGCGGTGGCCGTCATGGGCGGGGTTGAAGGTGCCGCCGAACAATCCGATGCGCAGACCGGGGGCGTGCGGCGGCAGGCGCAGCTCTTCGGCGCTCACGGGCGGACCTGACCCTGGCCATGGACCCGGTATTTGAAGGAGCAGAGTTGCTCGACGCCGACCGGGCCGCGCGCATGCATGCGGCCGGTGGCGATGCCGATCTCGGCGCCGAAGCCGAACTCGCCGCCATCGGCGAACTGGGTCGAGGCGTTGTGCAGGACAATGGCCGAATCGACCTCGGCGAGAAAACGGGTCGCCGCCGCCTCGTCGGCGGTCACGATCGCATCGGTGTGGTGCGAGCCATAGGTCTCGATATGGGCGATCGCGGCGTCGAGCCCGGGCACTGTCTTCACCGCGATGATGCGGTCGAGATATTCGGTGCGCCAGTCCGCCTCGCCGGCCGGCGTGACGCGCGGGTCGACGGCGAGCGTCGCCGCGTCGCCGCGCACAGCGCAGCCCTCGTCGAGCAAGGTGGTGACCAGCGGCTTCAGATGTGTCGCCGTGCAGGCCTCGTCGACGAGCAGCGTCTCGGCGGCGCCGCAGACGCCGGTGCGGCGCAATTTGGCGTTGATGAGGATCGCGCGGGCCATGGCGAGATCGGCGGCGGCATGGACATAGACATGGTTGTTGCCGTCGAGATGGGCAAAGACCGGCACGCGCGCCTCCTGCTGCACGCGCGCCACCAGGCTCTTGCCGCCACGCGGCACGACGACGTCGACAGTGCCGTCCAGCCCTTTCAGGATGTCGCCGACGGCGGCGCGGTCGCGGCTGGGCACGAGCTGGATCGCTTCGCGCGGCAGGCCGGCGGCCGCGAGGCCTTCCTGCATGGCGGCAGCGATCTCGCTGGCGCTGCGGAAGCTGTCGGACCCGGCGCGCAGGATCGCGACATTGCCGCTCTTCAGGCAGAGCGCGCCGGCGTCCGCCGTGACATTGGGGCGGCTCTCGAAGATCACCGCGACGACGCCGAGCGGTGTGGCGACGCGCTCGAAGACGAGGCCGTTCGGCTGCGTCCACTTCGCCAGCACCTTGCCGACCGGGTCGGGCAGGGCGGCGATATCGGCGACGGCCTGGGCGATCGCTTCGAGGCGGGAATCGTCCAAAGCAAGGCGGTCGATGAAGGAGGCGGCGAGGCCGGCAGCGCGCGCATCGGCGAGATCCTGCCGGTTGGCGACGAGGATCGCCGGAGCGCGCTCACGCAGGGCTTCAGCCATCGCGGCGAGGGCGCGGTTGCGCTGCTCGGCCGATGCGGTGCCGACGCAGCGCGCGGCAGCGCGGGCACCCCGGCCGAGCCCGTGCATCAGCGCGGCGACATCGCCGTTCTCATTGTCGGGCGCGGGGACGCGCTTGGCGTTCTGCCGTGCGTTCTCTTGGGTCATCGCCGCCCTGAACTCTGCTTAGGCATCGGGATCGTAGCCGAGGCGCAGCGCCATGTCGTCCCGGTGAATCATCTCGGCGCGACCGGGGTAGCCGAGCACGGCCTCGATATCGCGGGAGGCCTTGCCGAGCACGCGCACCGCCTCGTCCACATCATAGGCGACGAGGCCGCGGCCAAGCTCGCTGCCGTCACCGGTTCGGATCATCACCGCGTCGCCGCGGCTGAAGGCGCCTTCGATCCGGGTGACGCCGACCGGCAGCAGGCTGGCGCCGCCCCGCAGGGCGCGAGCGGCGCCGTCGTCGACATGCAAGGTGCCGCGCGGCTCGAGCGAGCCGGCGATCCAAGTCTTGCGGGCGGTCGCGGGCGTCGAGGCGCTGAGGAACCAGGAGCAGCGCGCGCCCTGCGCGACCGCGCGCAGCGGGTTCTTGGCCCTTCCGTCGGCGATCAGCATATGGGCGCCGCCGGCGGTGGCGATCTTGCCGGCCTCGATCTTGGTGCGCATGCCGCCGCGCGAAAGCTCGGACGCCGCACCGCCGGCCATCGCCTCGATCGCAGGCGTGATCGCGGCGATGACCGGGATATGCCTGGCATCCGGGCTGGAAAGGGGCGGGGCGGTGTAGAGGCCGTCGATGTCGGAGAACAGCACCAGCAGGTCGGCGCCGGCCATGGTGGCGACGCGGGCGGCGAGCCGGTCATTGTCGCCATAGCGGATTTCGGAGGTCGCGACGGTATCGTTCTCGTTGATCACCGGAACGGCGCGCAGATCGAGCAGGCGGCCCAGGGTCGCACGGGCGTTGAGATAGCGCCGGCGTTCTTCGGTATCGGCGAGGGTGAGCAGGATCTGGCCGGCATTGAGCCCGTGATGGCCGAGCGCTTCCGACCAGTTGCGGGCGAGCGCGATCTGGCCGACCGCTGCCGAAGCCTGGCTTTCCTCGAGCCGGAGCGGGCCGGCCGGCAGCTTCAGCACGGTGCGGCCGAGCGCGATCGCGCCGGAGGAGACGACCAGGACATCGGCGCCGCGGCCATGCAATTCGGCGAGGTCCTCGGCGAGCGCCGCGAGCCAGGCATGGCGCAGGCGCCCCTGCGCCCGGTCGACGAGCAGGGAAGAGCCGACCTTGACGACGATTCGGCGGAACTGGTCGAGGGCAGGCAGGTTCACGGGCGGACCGGGCTTCGGATGGGCAGGATAATGCCCGCCGCCGTTCCTTGGCCAAATTGCCGGCGTTGTAAAGCTGCGCGGGCGCAATGCCGTTGTGCCGGGCGCGGCGTGCTCTACAGCGGCGCGGTCACCACGCGTGCCGTCCAGCAGAGCCGATAGGCGATGTGCAGCAGGGCCATCGCGAACTGCAGGCGCCTGTGGGCGTAGAGCGAGGCGAGCAGGCAGAGCCCGAGGCCGAGCGGAACCTGAATGAGATAATCTGCGCAGTCGTGACTCCACCGTGCCGGCCGCTTGAGGCGATGCCGTGAGCAGCCGGGTGATGCCGAGGCCGATCACCATGCCGATGACGACGCGGATATGGGGAAGAGCTCGTTGGCCGCTTGCGAATCCATGATGCGCGGCGCGATCGAATGAGGGCTCGAGGGTGCATGGCGGATCGTTCCATGCCACGCGTTCGACCTGCCACGGGTTCGCTATGCGCCGAGCCTGATACGATTAGGGGTGGCGCTGGTCTGGGATTTCTGCTACCGCGACGCACAAATCCTAAGGGTCGGGCTTTGCCTGACCCTTTTTCCTTCCATCCTGCAAAGCTGGAGACACGGATGCAGGTTCTCGTGCGCGACAACAATGTCGATCAGGCCATTCGCGTTCTGAAGAAGAAATTGCAGCGCGAAGGCGTGTTCCGCGAGATGAAGCGTCGCGCTTCCTATGAGAAGCCCTCCGAGCAGCGCGCTCGCGAGAAGGCCGAGGCCGTCCGCCGCGCCCGCAAGCTCGCCCGCAAGCAGGCTCAGCGCGAAGGCTTGATCGCCGCGCCGAAGCCGAAAGTGCTCAAGCCCCGCGCTGCCAGCGCAGCGGCCCCGCGCTGATTTCACTACAAATATCCCGCGAACTGCCCTATCTGCAGCGCGCGGGCGGCACTTTCGCCCGAGCAACTCCTGAAGGCTGACCTTGAAGAATCCGAACGACCGCCATTTCACTGATCGCCAGGCCAATTCCGCTAATGCGAAGAAGGCCCTGCTGGAGCGCTTCAAGAAGCGTCCCGGACCAGACGATCCGGTGATGGTGCAGCGTCGGGCCGAACGCGAGGCGATCGCCGCCGCGCGGGCCGAGCGCGATGCCAAGAAGGAAGCCGAGCGCCTGGAGGCCGAGCGCATCGCCGCCATCGAGCAGGCTGCGCGCGAGGAGGCCGAGCGTCTGGCCGAGATCGAGCGCGAGGTGCAGCGCAAGGCCGAGCAGGCCAAGCGCGACGCCGAGCGGCCGCGCCGCGTCCTGCTCGAGGCCGTGCAGTACATGGAGATGCGGGTCGCCGGTAAGCGCCGCTGAACACGAATTCTCGATCGAACCTGTCGATCGTCGACGGCGCCGCATGCGATGCGGCGCCGTTTTCTTTTGGCGCATCGGCGTCCGACGCGCCTGTTCTTTCCGACAGGGAATAGGACTCATTCCAGGCGGGAACAGCCTTCGTTCCGATTGCAACTAAAGTGCTACGACCTTCCGGCTTGCTATCTCCCCATCTCGCCGAAACGTTGAAGGCTGGCGGCCAGCAGAGCCGCAAACAACGCTCGCCGGCTGCAACGGCGCCGTTCCTCTGGGGAGAGAGCCATGACATCCGAACCAACGCAGTCGCGCGCCAATCGGCGCAATTTCCTGAAGGTGGCGGGCCTTGCGGGTGCCGGCGCCATCGCGATGCCGCAAGTCAGCCGGGCGCAGACCGTGACCTGGAAATTCCAGTCGACCTGGCCGACCAAGGACATCTTCCATGAGTTCGCCGGCGATTTTGCCAAACGCATCAACGACATGTCAGGCGGCCGGCTGAAGGTCGACGTGCTCGCTGCGGGTGCCGTCGTACCCGCCTTCCAGATGCAGGATGCGGTCGCCGCCGGCATCCTCGACGGCGGTCATGGCGTCTCCGCCTACTGGTACGGGAAGAACAAGGCGTTCTCGCTGTTCGGCACGCCGCCGGCGCTGGGCTGGGACGCCACCAACTTCCTCGGCTGGATGAACCATGGCGGCGGCTATGACCTCTACAACGATCTCGTCCAGAACCAGCTCAAGCTCAACCTGGTCGGCTTCTTCTCCGGACCGATGCCGTGCCAGCCGCTCGGCTGGTTCAAGAAGGAGCTGAAGACCGCCGACGACTTCAAGGGCCTGAAATACCGTACCGTCGGCCTCGCCGCCGACCTGATGCGCGAGATGGGCGCCGCGGTCACCATCCTCGCCGGTGGCGAGATCGTGCCGGCGCTGGAGCGCGGCGTTATCGACGGCGCCGAGTTCAACAACCCGTCCTCGGATTCGATCCTCGGCTTCCAGGACGTCGCCAAGGTCTACATGCTGCAGAGCTATCACCAGGCGGCGGAGAGCTTCGAACTGCTCTTCAACAAGAGCAAGTTCGACGCGCTCTCGCCGGAGCAGAAAGCGATCATCAAGTACTCGGCCGAATCGGCCTCCTCCGACATGATCTGGAAGGCGCTCGACCGCTATTCCAAGGACCTCGAAATGCTGCGCGGCAAAGGCGTCAACGTGGTCTCGACGCCGGAGCCGATCCTGAAAGCGCAGCTCGCGGCCTGGGACAAGGTGCTCGAGAAGCTCGGCGGCGAGAGCCCCTTCTTCAAGAAGGTGGTCGACAGCCAGAAGGACTGGGTCAAGCGCACCGTGTCCTATCAGCGCATCAACGAGCCCTCGCGCGAGCTCGCCTTCAACCACTTCTTCAAGCCCTGAAGGCCGCCGTCCGCGACAACGCCGCGCCCGCCATTGTCCTCGATGGCGGGCGTTCTTTGCCCGAGAAGCATGAGCAGGCGCGCATGGGACTGATCCTGGCGATCGACAAGTTCAACACCGCCATCGGCAAGCTCGCCGGCTGGACGATCCTGATCCTGACGCTGGCGATCAGCTACGAGGTCTTCTCGCGCTATGCGCTGCGGGCGCCGACCGAATGGGCCTTCGACGTCAGCTATATCCTCTACGGCACGCTGTTCATGCTGGCCGGGCCCTATGCGCTCGCGCGAAACGCACATGTGCGCGGCGATTTCCTCTATCGCGCCTGGAGCCCGCGCACGCAGGCGAAGCTCGATCTTGCGCTCTACATCCTGTTTTTCTTTCCCGGCATCATCGCGCTCGCCTGGGCCGGCTACAAGTTCGCGGCCTTCTCCTGGATGATCGGCGAGCATTCCTCGAACTCGCCGAACGGGCCGCCGCTCTACCATTTTAAATCGCTGATCCCGATCGCCGGCGCGCTGATGACGCTGCAGGGGCTGGCCGAAGTAGCGCGTTGCGTCATCTGCCTGCGCACCGGCGAGTGGCCGCCACGGCTGCACGATGTCGAGGAAACCGAGAAGCTCATTCTCGAACAGGCTGCCGCGCAGGGCGCGCCGGATGCGGGGAAGACGGTCTGATGCTGGGCATGGGCAATCCGGAATTGGGCGTGGTGATGCTCGTCCTGTTCATCTTCTTCATCATGCTCGGCTTCCCGATCGCCTTCACGCTGATGGCGCTGGGTGTCGGCTTCGGCTACTGGGCGATGGGCGACACCGTCTTCAACCTCGTGGTCCAGCGCACCTATTCGGTGATGGCCAACGACGTGCTGGTCTCGATCCCGCTCTTCATCTTCATGGGCTACATCATCGAGCGGGCGAACATCCTCGACCGGCTCTTCCACTCGATCCAGCTCGCGCTCGGGAACGTTCCAGGCTCTCTCGCCATCGCCACATTGGCGACCTGCGCCATCTTTGCGACCGCGACCGGCATCGTCGGCGCGGTGGTGACGCTGATGGGGCTTCTCGCCTTCCCGGCGATGCTGCGGGCCGGCTACGACGTCAAGCTCTCGGCCGGTGTGGTCTGCGCCGGCGGCTGCCTCGGCATCCTGATCCCGCCCTCGGTGATGCTGATCCTCTACGGCGCGACCGCCGGCGTCTCGGTGCCGAAGCTCTATGCCGGGGCGCTCTTTCCCGGCCTGCTGCTCGCCAGCCTCTACATGCTCTATGTGCTGATCCGCTGCTGGCTCAACCCGGCGCTGGCGCCGAAGCTGCCGAAGGAGCAGACGGACGTGCCATGGACGCGGGTGCTCTGGGCGCTCGTCACCAGCTTCTTCCCGCTCACCATCCTGATCATGTCGGTGCTGGGCTGCATCTTCTTCGGCCTGGCGACGCCGACGGAAGCGGCCGCGGTCGGCTCGCTCGGCAGCCTGATCCTGGCTGCCGCCTACCGGTCCCTCTCCTTCGGCAAGGTCAAGGAATCGGTAATCCTGACGGCGCGGACCTCGGCCATGGTCTGCTGGCTCTTCGTGGGATCCTTCATCTTCTCGTCGATCTTCGCCATCCTCGGCGGGCACGAGCCGATCAAGAACCTGGTCACGGCGCTCAACCTGTCGCCGACCATGTTCCTGATCGTGGCGCAGCTGATCATCTTCGTGCTCGGCTGGCCGCTGGAATGGACCGAGATCATCGTGATCTTCGTGCCGATCTTCCTGCCGCTGCTGGAGTTCTTCAAGATCGACCCGCTGTTCTTCGGCATCCTGATCGCCTTGAACATCCAGACTTCGTTCCTGTCGCCGCCGGTGGCGATGGCGCCGTTCTATCTCAAGGGCATCGCGCCGCCGCACGTCACCATCAACCAGATCTTCTCCGGGGTGATGCCGTTCCTCTGGCTGGTGCTGGTGGCGATGGTTGCGGTCTACGTCTTCCCCGGTATCGCGCTCTGGCTGCCGAAATATCTCTACGGCTGAGGCTCGGGCGTCAGTCCTCGGAGCGGGCATCCTGGCCGCAGCGGAAGCTCGCCGCCTTCTCGTCGGCGAGGCGGCGGGCGGCGGCATTCGCACCTGGCTTGCGGGCATCGACGCTGCCGAGGATGCAGGATGTGCCCTCGGACGCGAGCCGGTAGACGATGAGCCGGCTGCCATCGAGCTTGCCGACATTCTGGCCGGTGGCATAACGCAGGATCGCCGCCTGCGGCCGGCCGCCCTTCGGCCCGCGCCATTCGATCGTCTTGCCGGCCTCGAAGAAGGCGGCCTTGTCGGAGATCGTCTCCTGCTGAGCCTTGGCGCCGAACTCGACCGCCGATGAATCGTCGCCGGCGGTCCAGATCACCACGAGGCCCGCCTTGCCGGGGCAGCGATGCACCGAGATGGGATCGCCATTGCTCTTGTCCTTGCGGCATCTCTCGTAGTTATGGGTCGTATAGCTGCTTTCCCATTGCTCGGCGTGCAGTGGCGCCGCCAGCACGGTCGCAAAGCCAAGGGCGAGAGCGACGCGTGCGATCGTCATGGCGAATTTTCTCCGGTCGGCGATGGCCGATCCGACGATATCCGGCGCCCGCCGGCAAGCCGTGCCGCGCACGTGCAATGTGGAACCCGACGGCGTTCCACGAATTTTTTATGCGACCCGCGCGATTCCGGTCCTGTGACCGACAAGTCTCGTGCATGGCGAACAGTTCGCCACCCGGCTACCAGATCGGAGAACGAACATGACCCGTACCAAGAAGAGCTTCGCCGCTGCCCTTGCCGCCCTCGCGATCGGCGCTTCCGTTTTCGCCACCTCTGATGCCGAGGCGCGCCCGCGCTATCGTGGCGCTGCGATCGGCGCCGGCATCGTCGGTGCGCTCGCTCTCGGCGCCATCGCGGCAGGCGCTGCCAGCGGCCCGGCCTATGGCTACTATGACGATGGCTATGCGCCGGCTTACGCCTACGGCCCGGCCCGCCGCTGCCACCTCGTCGACCGCGTCAACTATTATGGCGAAGTCATCGGCACCCGCCGCGTCTGCCGCACCTATTACTGATTACTGAGTTTCTCCCAGGGCCTTCCTCCCCGGCCCGACATCCTGGCCCGCCGGTTCGCCCGGCGGGCCTTTTTCATGTCCGAAGGCTCCTCAGCCGCCGGTCGACATGGTCAGCGGCGGCTGCACCTCGGGGGGGACCGGCGAGGTATAGCCGCCATCGGCCGCGACCCGCTTCTGGAAATCGGCCTTGGCGGCCGCCATCAGCTGGGGGTCAGTCAGCACGGCGGCGCCGGTCGCGGCCATCGCCTTGGCGACCTGGACCATCGCCTTGTGCGCTGCCGGCATCTTGCCCTGCGCCACGACCTGCCAGGTGTGGAAGGGCGTGCCGATCGCGACGGTCGGCGCATGTGCCTGCACGGTCGGGACGACCCAGCTGACGTCGCCGACATCGGTCGAGCCGATCGCCGGGTTGCGCGGCGAATCGAGCGGCACGGTGAAGTCGGCGAGCTCGGCCTCGGTCTTCGGCACGCCGATCGCGCGCCAGACGGCGTCGATGTCCTTCTGCGACAGGGTCGCGCGGATCTGGCGGGCGAACTCCTTGTCGGCATCGTCGAAATGCGGCGGGCCGAGATCCTCCATGATGCCCTGCAGCGCCTGCTCCAGCGGGCCGTTGCCGACGACGTTGGAGACGGCGGAGACGATCTTCATCTCCATCTTCGTCTCGGTCATCAGCGCCGCGCCCTCGGCGATCTTCTTGACCCGGCCGACCAGCTCCAGCATTCCCGGCAGGTCGCGGGCGCGGATCGAATAGCGCACGCGGGCATGGGCCTGGACGACGTTGGGCGCGATGCCGCCGGTGTCGAGCAGGGCGTAATGGACGCGCGCATCGCTCGGCATGTGCTCGCGCATATAGTTGACGCCGACGCTCATCAACTCGACCGCGTCGAGGGCGCTGCGGCCGAGCTCCGGCGAGGCGGCGGCATGCGAGGCGCGGCCGGTGAAGATGAAATCGGCGCGGGTATTGGCCAGCGAGAGCGGCGGGGTGACCTCCCAGAAGCTGCTCGGGTGCCAGGAAATGGCGATGTCGGCATCCTTGAAGGCGCCGGCGCGGACCATGAAGGCCTTGGCGGCGCCGCCCTCCTCGGCCGGGCAGCCATAATAGCGGACGCGGCCGGGCAGCTTGTTCTCTGCGAGCCAGTTCTTCATCGCGGTCGCGGCGAGTAGGGCGGCCGAGCCGAGCAGGTTGTGGCCGCAGCCATGGCCGTGGCCGCCGGCTTCGATCTCGCTGTGCCTGGCGACGCCGGATTCCTGGCTGAGGCCGGGTAGGGCGTCATATTCGCCGAGGAAGGCGATGACCGGGCCGCCTTCGCCGGCCTCGCCGATCACCGCGGTCGGGATGTCGGCGACATTCTCCGTGATCCTGAAGCCCTGGTGCCGGAGCTCGGCGACATGCTCGGCGACCGAGCGCTTCTCGGTGTAGCAGACCTCGGGAATCGCCCAGACCCGGTCGCTGAGTTCGATGAAGCGCTCTTTGCTGGCGTCGACGTGACGCCAGAGGTCGTTGCGGTTGTCCATGTCTTGTCTCGCTGGAGAGGGAAGCCTCGCCTCCTTGTCGCAAGCCGGGGTTCAGGCGTCCAGCAACCGCAGGGCATGGCGGGGCTGCCTACCGGCTCGCTTATGCGCTTGCATTTCGGCGCCGCATCGGCCTGATGCGCGCCATGGCCCGCCAGAAGCTGTTGTTCGTCGCTACCGAGGACTGGTTCTTCGCCTCGCATTTCCTGCCGATGGCTCGCGCTGCGGCGGAGATGGAGCTCGACGTCGCCGTGATCGCGCGGGAGCGCAATCACCGCAAGGCGATCGAGGCGACGGGCGCAAGGCTGATCGCACTCGAGGCCGAGCGGCGCTCGCTCTCACCAGTGGCGCTGGCCAGGCAGATCATGGCGCTGAAGCGACTGATCGAGCGCGAGAAGCCCGATATCCTGCATTGCATCGCGCTGAAGCCGATCGCGCTCGCCGGCCTTGCCGGGAAGCTCGCCGGGGTAGAGCGCCGGGTCTACGCCCTGACCGGCCTCGGCTTCCTCGGGGCGCGCGAAGGCGGCCTCGCCGATGCGGCGCGGCTGGCGGCGAAGGTCTGGCTGCGCGAGGCGGTCGACGGGCCGCAGGTCCGTTTCCTGTTCGAGAACCCGGACGATCCCGTCACGCTCGGGCTCGATCCCGCCGATGGGGCGAAGGTCGCGATCGTCGGTGGTGCCGGGGTCGACCCGCTGGTCCTGATGCCGGAACCGATGCCGCCGCAGCCGCCGCTCAGGGTCGCGCTGGTCGCCCGCATGCTCTGGTCGAAGGGCGTCGACCTTGCGGTCGAGGCGGTCACGCTGGCGCGCAAGCAGGGCGCGCGGGTCGAGCTGACGCTTCACGGCGCACCCGACCCCTCCAATCCCAAGGCGGTTCCGGAGGCGACGCTGCGCGAATGGTCGGCGCGGCCGGGCATTAGCTGGGCCGGGCCGACGCGCGACATCGAGGGCGTCTGGCGAGGGCACCATGTCTGCTGCCTGCCCTCGCGCGGTGGCGAGGGCCTGCCGCGCACCTTGCTGGAAGGGGCCGCCTGCGGACGGGCGCTCCTGACCACCGACGTCCCGGGCTGTCGTTCCTTCGTTCGCACCGGCCAGGACGGCTTCGTCGTGCCGGCCAACGACATCGCCGCGCTGGCGCAGGCGTTGGTGACGCTCGCCGCCTCGCCCTCCCAGGTCGAGCGCATGGGCGCGAGCGCGCGCGAGCGCCTGCTCGCCGGCTACACCGAGCGCGATGTGATGGACGGGGTGAAGGCGCTCTATCGTGCCCTGCTCGGCCAGCGGCAGGCGGACCTCGTCGCGTGAGCGCGGTCGACGCCACGCTCGACCGGCTCGCTTTCATCCGCGCCCATACGCGGCTGCTGCCGGTGCCGCATGCGCCGGAGATTTCGGTCCACGTTGCCGAGGAGGCGACCGAGCTCTGGCAGAAGACCGAGGACGAGCTGGCGACGATCGGCCTGCCGCCGCCGTTCTGGGCCTTTGCCTGGGCCGGCGGGCAGGCGCTGGCGCGCTATATCCTCGACCATCCCGAGACCGTGCGGGCCAAGCGCGTGCTCGATTTCGCCAGCGGCTCCGGCCTCGTCGCCATCGCCGCGGCCAAGGCGGGGGCGACGCAGGTGATCGCTGCCGATATCGACGCCTTCGCCGCCGCCGCGATCGGGCTTAATGCGCAAGCGAACCGCGTCTCGATCGAGGCCCGCCTCGACGATCTCATCGGCCTCGACCAGGGCTGGGACGTCATCCTCGCCGGCGACATCTGCTATGAGCGCGAATTGGCGGCGCAGGTGATCGATTGGCTCTCGGGCCTCTCGCAGCGCGGCGCGACTGTGCTGATCGGCGATCCCGGGCGCAGCTATCTGCCCAGGGACAGGCTCAAGGAGGTAGCGACCTATCAGGTGCTGGTGACGCGCGCGCTGGAGGACGCCGAGATCAAGAAGAGCTCGGTCTGGCGTCTGGCGGGCGAGAAGCGATAGAGGTCGGTAGGTCCCGCTCAGGCGGCCCGGCTCGGCGCCTTCTCCGGGGGCATGCCGTCTTTGATGACGCTCCTGAGCATGTCCCGCAATTCGGGCGTATCCTGATGCCCGTGAACCTTGACGGCGTGCTGAACGGCTGCTTCCAGCAGTTCGCCCTCGGTGTCGGCGCCGATCGCGATCGAGCAGTTCATTTCGCTCGGGAATTCGCGGCAGTCGATGAATTTGCGTCCCATGGCGTCCTCCATGATTGGAAGATCCGGCCCTGCAAGTCGAAGGGCTGCGCGGTCTACAATACGCCCAGGCGTGGATGCCGCAAAAGCGATATGCAGCCCAGCCATGGCCGTGAGCGTGACTATTTCGTCTACCGCGCTATCGATGATTGGGCTCTCCGCACGAAAAAGGGCGCCGCCGACACCGGCAGCGCCCTTATCGAAAGCGCGATGGTGCTGTCTCAAGCCGGCAGCACGACCACCTTCGTCTTGACCGGCGTCTGGTTGTAGAGGTGGATCATGTCTTGCGTGAGCAGGCCGATGCAGCCGCTGGTGATGCCGTTGCCGATCGATTCCGCGTCGAGGGACGCATAGATCGTATAGAGCGTGTAGGCGCCATTCTGGTAGAGATGCAGCGTGCGCGCGCCGAGCGGGTTGTCGAGACCGCCGGGCATGCCGCGGGCGTATTTGGCGGCTTCCGGCTGGCGCTTGATCATCTCCTTGGGCGGCGTCCAGGTCGCCCATTCGGACTTGCGCCCGACATAGGCGTCGCCGTTCCAGCGGAAGCCGTCGCGGCCGACATTGGCGCCATAGCGGGTCGCCGTCCCATCGCCCTCGACGCGATAGACGTAGTAATTGCCGGGATCGACGATGATCGTGCCGGCGGCGTGCTTGGTGTCGTAGGCCACCGTGCGGCGGAAATATTTCGGATCGACATGGCTGATGTCGATCGCCGGGATCGGGAACTTCTCCTCGGGCACCGGCCCGTAGAGCTTCTGCGCCTCGGCGAGGCTCACGCCGTCGGTGGTGCAGCCGCCGAGCGCGAGCGCGCCGAGACCGGCGGCCGAGCCGGCCAGAAAAGCGCGGCGGCCGATGAGGCCGGCCGGGCGCCCGCGCAGGGCGATCTCGTGCATCTCGCGGGCATCGGCCCTGCTATCGTCGATGATCATGTTCCTGGACTTCCCATGTCCTGCTGCCCGACGAGAGATCACTCCGGCATACATCTGCTGAACCTCTTGGCGGGGCGGAGATTGCCGGCACATGGCATGGCTGGCAAGCTCCGGCTCCGCTGCATTCTCGGCCTCACGCCTTACGAAATCGCTTCCTTCAAATCCAGCGTTCCCTGCACTCCGATCGCCGCGTAGTTGCGTTTCAGCCAGCGCTTGGCGGCGGTGCGGCCGAGATCGCGCAGGCTGAGCAGGAAATTCCATTCCGAATTGAGGCGCGAGGAGGAGGTCAGCTGCGCCAGCGGCAGGCCGCCATCGATGCGATGCATCAGCACGCGCTTGTAGTCGCCGGTCGAGAGCTTGCCGTCGTCGACGAGGCGGTTGACGAAGTCGATGGCGCGCAGTTCGCGTAAGAGCGAGGCGTTGAAGGTGATCTCGTTGAGCCGGTCCTGGATCGCCCGTGCGTTGGTGGGCAGTTCGCGGCGCTCGAGCGGGTTGATCTGCACCAGCAGGATGTCGTCGCCGGCCGCCTCGTAGAACAGCGGGAAGAGCGGCGGATTGCCCATATAGCCGCCGTCCCAATAGGCCTCCCCTGATATCTCGACCGCCTGGAACAGCATCGGCAGGCAGGCCGAGGCCATCAGATGGTCGGCGGTCAGCTCTTCGCGCGTGAAGATCTTGATCTTGCCGGTGCGGACATTGGTCGCCGAGATGAAGAGATTCACGTCGGCGCAGCCATTGACCTTGCTGAAGTCGATCAGGTCGGCGATCACCCCGCGAAGGGGATTGATGTTGAGCGGGTTGACGTCGTAGGGGCTCGCGACCTTCGAGAGCAGCTCGAACCAGATCAGCCCCGGCGGGCGCCCATCCGTCCAGGCGCCGAGCATGGTGTCGAGCAGCGAACGCTCCGAGCCGCCATATTTGCCGTCGACGCTGATCCGGCGCCAGAAATTCTCCAGCGCGGTGCGCGCGCCATCGCTGCCGCCGTCGAGCCAGCCCTCGGTCAGCACCACCGCGTTCATCGCACCGGCGCTGGCCCCGGTGATCGCCTCGATGGCGATGCGGCCATCGGCGAGGATCTCGTCGAGCACGCCCCAGGTGAAGGCGCCGTGCGCGCCCCCGCCCTGGAGCGCGAGGTTGACCGACTTCTCGGCCTTCGGGCCCGCCAGGCCCTTGACCTGCGGGACGCGGCTGCGCTTGCGGCCGGTCACGCGGCGGTCCAGCCGCCATCCATCGGCAAGGTGGTGCCGGTGATCGACTTGGCCGAATCGGTGCAGAGGAAGACGGCGAGCGCGGCGACCTGCTCGACGGTGACGAACTCCTTGGTGGGCTGGGCCAGCAGCAGCACGTCGTTGATGACCTGCTCCTTGGTCAGGCCACGGGCCTTCATCGTGTCGGGGATCTGCTTCTCGACCAGCGGCGTCCAGACATAGCCGGGCGCGATCGCGTTGACGGTGATGCCCTTGGTCGCGACCTCGAGCGCCACCGTTTTGGTAAAGCCGGCGATACCGTGCTTGGCGGCGACATAGGCCGATTTGAACGGCGAGGCGACGAAGGCGTGGGCGCTGGCCGTGTTGATGATCCGGCCCCAGCCCTTTTCCTTCATCTTCGGCAGGGCGGCGCGTGTGGCGTGGAAGGCCGAAGACAGGTTGATCGCGATGATCTGGTCCCATTTCTCGATCGGGAACTCGTCGACCGGGGCGACATGCTGAATGCCGGCATTGTTGACGAGGATGTCGATCGCACCGAACTCCTTTTCGGCCTCGGCAACCATGGCGGCGATCTCGTCGGGCTTCATCATATTGGCGGCCGAGTAGCGCGCCTTGACCTTGTAGTCGGTCTCGATCGCACTGCGTTCCTTCTCGATCGCGTCGGCATCGCCGAAGCCGTTGATCACGACATTGGCGCCTTCGGCAGCGAGTGCGCGGGCGTAGGCGAGGCCGATGCCGGAGGTGGAGCCGGTGACGAGGGCGGTGCGATCTTTGAGGAACATGGGGCGGCTCCTGACATTTGGCCTGAGAACGCTTAACTTACCGGCGGAGGCTGGCATTGCGCCAGCGAGGGAGCGTCGGTCACCAGGACGGTGCCCGATGTGCTATTGCAACGCAACATGACGAAAATGCAGCCTGCAAGCGACGCTCATCATCACGATCACGAGCATGGTCTGTGCCAGCATGCGCACGACCATTCGGCCCATGCCGCCACCGGTCTGGCGCGAGCCGAGAAGGTCTGCCGCGAGCGCGGCCTGCGCCTGACGCCGATCCGGCGCAAGGCGCTGGAGGCACTCTATTCCGACCACAAGCCGGTGGGCGCCTATGATCTGGCGGATCGGATCTCGCCACCTGGCGGACGCCGGTTGGCGCCGATCTCGATCTACCGGGCGCTCGACTTCCTGGTCGAGCAGGGTTTCGTGCACCGTCTGAGTTCGCGCAACGCCTTCATCGCCTGCCCGCATGGGCACGGCGCCGATGAGGCGGTCGCCTTCCTGATCTGCGAGATCTGCGGCGGCGTCGACGAGGACGCCTCGCCGGCGATGCGCCAGGCGATCAGGGGGATGGCGGAGGGCCGGCGCTTCCAGACCTCCTATCAGGTGGTCGAGATCGTCGGCCGCTGCGAGCATTGTCGCGACGCTGCCGCAGCTTGACGATTATCCTGCAACGGCGCAGTGCAGCCGCGACGAGCCGCTGCCGGCAAAGGATCCGGACCATTCCATGAGCGATCAGCCGCTGACCTGCCTGCCCGAAGGGCCTGACGCCGCGCCGGCGCCTCGCAAGCGCACCGTCCCGGTCATGGTCGGCCATGTGCAGGTCGGCGGCGGTGCGCCGATCGTCGTACAGTCGATGACCAATACCGATACGGCCGACATTCCTGCGACGGTCGGACAGGTCGCGGCATTGGCGCGCGCCGGCTCGGAGCTGGTACGGATCACGGTCGATCGCGACGAGGCGGCGGCGGCCGTCCCGCATATCCGCGAGCGGCTCGACATCCTCGGCATCGACGTGCCGCTGGTCGGCGACTTCCACTATATCGGCCACAAGCTGCTGAGCGACCATCCGGCCTGTGCGCAGGCGCTGGCGAAATACCGGATCAATCCCGGCAATGTCGGCTTCAAGGACAAGAAGGACAGACAGTTCGGCCAGATTGTCGAGCTCGCGATCAGGCATGGCAAGAGCGTGCGGATCGGTGCCAACTGGGGCTCGCTCGACCAGGAATTGCTGACTTCGCTGATGGACATCAACGCCGCCGCAGCGAAGCCGCTCGATGCGCGGGCGGTGATGCGCGAGGCGATGGTGCAGTCGGCCCTGCTTTCGGCCGAGCGCGCCGAGGAGATCGGCCTCGGCAAGGACAAGATCATCCTGTCGGCCAAGGTCTCGGGCGTGCAGGACCTGATCGCGGTCTATCGCATGCTGGCGGAGCGCGGCGACTACGCCATCCATCTCGGCCTGACAGAGGCCGGGATGGGCTCGAAGGGGCTCGTCGCCTCCTCGGCGGCGCTCGGCGTGCTGCTGCAGGACGGGATCGGCGACACGATCCGCTTCTCGCTGACGCCGGAGCCGGGTGGGGATCGCACGCTGGAGGTCAAGGCCTCGCAGGAATTGCTGCAGACCATGGGCTTTCGGGCCTTCGTGCCGCTGGTCGCGGCCTGTCCGGGCTGCGGGCGGACGACCTCGACGGTGTTCCAGGAACTGGCGATGGACATCCAGAGCTGGATCTCCACCTCCATGCCGGAGTGGAAGACGCGCTATCCCGGCATCGAGGCGCTCAACGTCGCGGTGATGGGCTGCATCGTCAACGGCCCGGGCGAGTCCAAGCACGCCGATATCGGCATCTCGCTACCGGGCACGGGCGAGACGCCGACCGCGCCGGTCTTCGTCGACGGCAAGAAAGTCGCGACCCTGCGCGGACCGTCGATCGCCGCCGACTTCAAGACGATGGTCGAGGATTACGTCGAGCGGCGCTACGGCGCCCGCGCTGCCGCGGCCGAATAGGCGCAGGCGACCATTCAATCGTTTGAAGCGATTCTCGGCACGCATGACGCGAAAGTGGCTGCCGCCAGCATGGAACTGCTCTAGCGTCTTTGCCTGGACAGACAGGCCGTGCTAGAGGCCCCGGCCTTTCGCTGCATCGCAGCACCCGCGGAGCGCCCTGATGGGTCATGACCAGCAGCACCCGCCGGCCGCCAAGCCGGATGGGGATCGCTTCGGGCTCGACGAGCCGGCCGGCAACGGCCACTCCACGCAAAGCTATGCCGCATTGGCCCTGGGCGCGCTCGGCGTCGTCTACGGCGATATCGGCACCAGCCCGCTCTATGCTTTGCGCGAGACGATCCTGGCCGCGACCGGAGCGGCATCCGGCGGGCATGGCGGCGGCGCCGAAGTCGTCCTGACGGGCCCGCTGCCGCGCGCGGCGGTGATCGGCGTGCTCTCGCTGATCCTGTGGTCGCTCGTCGTGGTGGTGACGCTGAAATACGTCGTGCTGCTGCTGCGCGCCGACAACAACGGCGAAGGCGGTACGCTGACCCTGGTCGCGCTGGCGCAGCGCGCGCTGGGGCGCACGCGCGGCGGCATCGTGCTCTTCCTCGGCATGGCCGGCGCGGCGCTGTTCTATGGCGATGCCGTGATCACGCCGGCGATCTCGGTGCTCTCGGCGGTCGAGGGCCTGAAACTGGTGACGCCGGTTCTGAACGACTACGTCATCACCATCGCATCCGTGATCCTGATCGCGCTGTTTCTGGTGCAGAGCCGCGGCACCGGCAAGGTCGCCAATTTCTTCGGCCCGATCATGACGATCTGGTTCCTGACGCTGGCGGGGCTCGGCATCTACCATATCGCCGACGATCTCGGCGTCTTCGCCTCGATCAATCCGTATTACGGCGTGCGCTTCTTCTTCGACCATCCCGGGCTGTCGCTCGCCGTGCTCGGCAGCGTCTGCCTTGCGGTGACCGGGGCCGAGGCGCTCTATGCCGATATGGGCCATTTTGGCCGCGGCCCGATCCGCAGCGCCTGGATCTTTCTGGTGTTCCCGGCCTTGTGGCTGAACTACCTCGGCCAGGGTGCGCTGATCCTGTCCGACCCGACGGCGATCGACAATCCGTTCTACAAGCTCGCCCCGCCGGCGCTGATCCTGCCGCTGGTGATCATGGCGACCCTCGCCACCATCATCGCCAGCCAGGCGGTGATCACCGGTGCCTATTCGCTGACCCGTCAGGCGATCCAGCTCGGCCTGCTGCCGCGCCTCGAGATCCGCCACACCTCCGAGCATACCTCGGGGCAGATCTACATCCCGCGCATCAATATCCTGCTGCTCTTCACCGTGCTGCTGCTGGTCTGGACCTTCAAGACCTCGTCCAACCTCTCGCATGCCTACGGCATCTCGGTGTTCGGGGCGATGCTGGTCGATTCGCTGCTCGCCTTCATCGTGATCTGGCGGGGCTGGCGCTGGGGTCTGGCGGCCGCTGTCGCCGTGATCCTGCCCTTCCTCATCATCGACGTCGCCTTCTTCTCGGCGAACCTGCTGAAACTGCTCAGCGGCGGCTATGTGCCGGTGCTGTTCGCCATGGCGCTCGTCCTGCTGATGTGGACCTGGGTGCGCGGCACCAAGATCCTGTTCGACAAGACCCGCAAGACCGACGTGCCGCTGCTCGAACTGGTCGGCATGCTGACCAAGAGCCCGCCCTACCGGGTCAAGGGCATGGCGGTGTTCCTGACCAGCGATCCCGAGACGGCGCCGGCCTCGCTGCTGCACAACCTCAAGCACAACAAGGTGCTGCACGAGCGCAACGTCATCCTGACCGTGCGCTCGGCCGATACCCCGCGCGTCGCCGAGAGCGAGCGCGTCAGGCTTTCGCGGATCACCGACGATTTCTGGCGCGTCGAGATGGTCTACGGCTACATGGAAAGCCCGAACGTGCCGAAGGGGCTGGCGATCCTGCGCAAGCAGGGCTTCAAGTTCGACATCATGTCGACCTCGTTCTTCCTGTCGCGCCGCTCGATCAAGGCCTCGCCGCAATCGGGCATGCCGATCTGGCAGGACAATCTCTATATCGGCCTGACCAAGAGCGCGACCGACGCCACCAACTTCTTCCAGATCCCGACGGGCCGCGTCGTCGAGGTCGGCACGCAGGTCACGGTCTGACGTATCAGCTCTGGCGCTGCGCGCTGAACTGCGCCGCCGCGCGCAGCATCGCCGCCTCCGGCCCGAAGCCGGCGAGCGCCGCGATCGCCTCGTCGCTCAGCCGGTCGCGCTCGTGCTTGGCGGCGTCGATGCCGAGCGCGGTGACCAGCGTCGCCTTGCCCTTCGCGTCGTCCTTGGCGGTCGCCTTGCCCATCTGCTCCGGGCTCGCTTCGATATCGAGGATGTCGTCGGCGACCTGGAAGGCCGCCCCCAGCGCCTTGCCGTAGCGCTCCAGCGCAGCCATCCGCTCTGGGTCGGCCTGGCCGAGGCGCGCGCCGATCAGGACACTGCCGGCGAGCAGCGCGCCGGTCTTCATCGCCTGCATCCGCCGGATCTCGGCCTGGCCGAGCTTCTCCGCGGTGCCGTCGCCGCCGAAGCGTCCCTCCGCGGCGAGATCGAGCATCTGGCCGCCGACCATGCCGCCAAGGCCGAGTGCGCGGGAAAAGAGCAGGACGATCGCGGCACGCGTCTCTCCGTCCGGGTGGGTCCGCGCGTCGGCGATGACGTCGAAGGCGAGCGTCAGCAGGCCGTCGCCGGCGAGGATCGCGGTCGCCTCGTCATAGGCCTTGTGCACGGTCGGGCGGCCGCGACGGGTGTCGTCGTCGTCCATGGCCGGCAGGTCGTCATGGACGAGCGAATAGCAATGGGCGAGCTCGACGGCGGCGCCGGCCCGCAGCGCCTGCTCGGCGGGGACGCCGAAAAGCCCAGCCGTCTCGACGACGAGGAAAGGCCGCAGGCGCTTGCCGCCGCCGAGCGCGCCATGGCGCATCGCGGCGAGGAGCCGGGCAGGGCGATGGATCTCGCCGGCCTCGAGCTCGTTCCGCAGCAGCGCGTCGAGCAACGTCTCGATGGCCGCTGCCGTCTTCGACAAGGCGCTGGCCAGAGCCGGGGCGGGGGCCGTCCGTTCCACGGAACTCATCATCATCTCTCGCGTTTGGCAGCCTGATCTGGCGCTGACTTGGCGCGCGGGGCTTGCCGGAGGCGGCCGTAATCGTCAAGCGTGGGGGCATGACGCAGATGGCAGACAATCCAGCTCCACGACGCGGGAGCCTCGTGGGACGGATCGTCCGTGTCGTGGTCCGGTTCGCGCTGGTGCTGGCGATCGTTTTCGCCGCCCTGCTGCTGCTCTACCGTTTCGTACCGCCGCCTTCGACGCTGATGCTCGGCCGCTGGCTGACCTTCCGCACGGTGGAGCGTGACTGGGTGCCGCTGTCGCAGATCTCGCCCCATCTGATCCGTGCCGTGATCGCCTCCGAGGACCAGCGCTTCTGCTCGCATGCCGGCGTCGACTGGGGCGAGCTCAACGCCGTGCTGCAGGACGAGGATGGGCCCAGCCGCGGCGCCTCGACGCTGACGATGCAGACCGCCAAGAACCTTTTCCTCTGGCCGGGCCGCTCCTATCTGCGCAAGGGGCTGGAGCTGCCGATGGCGCTGGCGCTCGACTTCGCCTGGCCGAAGCGGCGAGTGATCGAGGTCTATCTCAACATCGCCGAATGGGGCGAGGGCGTCTTCGGGGCGGAAGCGGCATCCCAGCGCCATTTCGGCAAGCCCGCCTCGCGCCTGACGCCGGCGGAGGCCGCCAGGCTCGCCGGAGCCCTGCCGAACCCGATCCTGCGCGACCCGTCGCGGCCGAGCCGGGCGTTGCTGGCGGCCGCCGGCCGCGTGCAAAGGCGGATGAACCAGCTTGGGCCGCTTGGAAACTGTGCGCTTCCGGCCGGTGCCAGCGCACAAGCGCCACTTTTTCCGCAGCATGGTCTAGCCAGAGCCCGCGCGAGCGTGTAAAGGCCAGCCCTCATCACGAATGTGACGTCGTCGCGACAGTGGTGCGGGTGAAATGCCCCGCCTCGCGCGAAGGCATGATGGAGAGTACCGATGGCCGTTCCGAAGAGAAAGACTTCGCCGTCGAAGCGCGGCATGCGCCGCTCGGCCGACGCGCTGAAGCAGCCTACCTATATCGAAGACAAGAACTCGGGCGAGCTGCGCCGTCCGCATCATATCGACCTGAAGTCCGGCATGTATCGCGGCCGTCAGGTGCTGAAGGCCAAGACCGAGGCCTGATATGGCGGGGCCCTGCGGCCCCAGTCTTCGAGACCCAAGAGCGCCGGCCGAAAGGCCGGCCTTTTTGCGTTTATGCGTCAGGCCGAGTGCAGGAGCCTGTGCGGCGGGCGGCGCTGCGCCATTCCCTCATAATAGCGGCGGGCGCCGATGAAAGGCGTCTCGCGGTCGCGGCGGGCGAATGGGCCGATCCCAGCCTGGCTCGCGGCGAGCTGGACGAGAAAGGCCGCGGGAACACTCGGCGTGGGGGCTTCCTGCTCCGTGAAGGAGGCCGTTTCGGGCTGTCCTGTCTCGATCATCGTGCCGCTCCGGAACATCTGGGGGTTCGGGAGCGAATCCTTGCAATCCGGGCGCCGGCCTTAACCGGCCGTTAACGCAGCCTCCTGCATCGTTTCGGGACAGTTTCCCGCCATTCCGCAATCAGGACGGGGCGGCTCTCCAACCCGTCGTCCGAGGCAGCCGCACCATGTCTGCGCCGTCCCTGTTCGGTTCCCGCGACGAGAGGATCGTCGAGCCGCGCAGCCTGCTCTCATCGATAGGCGAAGTGGCTTACAGCTGGGATATCGGCAGCGACACGTTGAGCTGGGGCCCGAATGCGGCCGAGGTGCTCGGTCCTGTTCCACTCGCCGTGCTGCAGCGCGGCCTATCCTTCGCCGGGCTGGTCGAGCCCGGGAGTGGGCGCAGCCGCTACGATGCGATCTTCTCCTCGGGCGGGCATGATCTCGGCGACGGTGCGGTCTATCGCACGCGCTACGCTGCCGATCTTGCCGGGCGCAAGATGTGGATCGAGGATGCCGGGCGCTGGTTCGTCGGGATCGACGGCCGCCCAAGCCGCGCACGCGGCGTGCTCAGGCTGGAGCGGGCCGTGCGGCCGGAGGAGCTGACCGCGACCGACGCCGATCTCTGCGATCGCAATGCGCTGGTCGAGCGCGTCGACGAGGCCCTGGCAGAGCATCTGCCGGCGGACCGCTCGGTCGTCGTGCTGGTCGCGGCGATCGGCGAGCTCGCGCGCCTCAATGGCGAGTTCGGCCATGAGGGCACCGAGGAGATCATCGAAGAGGTGCGTCAGCGCCTGCATTCGGTGATGCGCCGACGCGACCAGCTCATGCACTATTCCGGCAATCGCTTCGCCATCCTGCTCAGCAGCTGCCCGGCAAACCAGATCGAGGCGGCGGCGGAGCGCTTCATCAAGGCTGTTGCCCGCTCGGCGGTCGAAAGCTCGCGCGGGATTGCGCTGGTCAGGCTGCGCGTCGGCGCCGCGATCGCCCCGGACCTGGCCCGCGAAGGCGCGACGCTGGTCAAGGCGGCCGAAAGTGCGCTCTCAGGCGCCGAAGCGGCGGGGCTCGACAATGCGGTGATCGCGCGCCGGCCGGTTGTGGCCGAGGGCGGCGGCGGCGTGCCGCGGCTCGACCTCGAAGCCGTTGCCGCGCTGAACGAGCGCAGGGTGCGGCTGGCCCTCCAGCCGGTGGTGACGGCAAAGGGCCGCATTCCGGCCTTCCACGAGGCGCTGCTGCGGGTCGAGCGTCCGCAGGGCGGCTTCCTGGCCGCGGCCGAGTTGGTACCCCTGCTCGAAAGGCGGGGCCTGGTGAACCTGTTCGACCATCGCGTGCTCGAGCTCGCCATGACGCATCTGACGAACCGGCAAGACGCGGTGCTGTCGATCAACGTCTCGCCGCGCACCCTGGCGGACGCCGACTGGATCGAGGGGTTCGAGGCGAGCGCCGGGGCGAACCCTGGCGCGGCAAAGCGCCTGATCGTCGAGGTCACCGAGACGGCGACGATCGAAGATCCCGAGCGGATGGCCAGGCTCCTGACCAGGATCAAGCAGCGCGGTGCCCGGGTGGCGATCGACGATTTCGGCGCAGGCCACACCTCGCTGCGGCATCTGCGCGCCTTCCCGATCGACATCCTCAAGCTCGACGGCGCCTTCACGCAGAACCTGCGGCGTTCGACCGATGATCGCTTCTTCGTGCGCACCCTGCTCGAGCTGGCGCATCATCTCGGCGTCGAGACCGTGGCCGAATGGGTCGACGACGAGCTGCAGGCTTCGATGCTGTGCGATTGGGGCGTCACCTATCTGCAGGGACACCTGGTCGGCAAGGCCGAGCTGAGCCTGCCGGACGAAACGCATGATGGCCCGCCACTGCGCGCGGCGGGCTGATAGCGCGGGCGATAAGCTCCGGCTGGAATTGCCGCTCACTTGTCCTTGGCGAGCTTGTCGAGCCGTTCGCGCATCTCGTTGAGCTCGCGCTTGAGATCGCCGAGTTCGCCGGTCTCGCCCTGGGCCGGCGCTTCGCCCCGGCCTTTCGCTGCGGCAGCCGCCGCGAAAGGGTTGAACAGGCGGAAGGCCTCCGTGAACATCTGCATATTGGCGCGCGTCTGGGCCTGGAGCGCATCTATCGCGCCCGTGCCGAAGGCCTTGCTCATCTGCTCGCGGATCTTGTTCTGGTCCTGCGTCAGATTATCCATCGAGAATTCGAGATAGCGCGGCACCAGGGCCTGCATGCTGTCGCCATAGAAGCGGATCAGCTGGCGCAGGAAGGTGATGGGCAAGAGGTTCTGCCCGTCCTTGCTCTCTTCGTCGAAGATGATCTGGGCCAGCACCGAGCGGGTGATATCCTCGCCGCTCTTGGCGTCGTAGACGACGAAATCCTCGCCCTTGCGCACCAGACCGGCCAGATCCTCCAGCGTCACATAGGAGCTCGTACCCGTATGGTATAGCCGGCGATTGGCGTATTTCTTGATGACAGTCGGTTCTTTGTCGCTGGCCATCGACCCCACACGGCTAGTTGCGGACAAGCCCGAGGGATCGGGCAAGGCCGGAGAACGGTCCCGGAAGGAACGATAACTCTTCGGCTGCCTGCTGCAAGTTTTTTGAGCGCGCCGCGAGATCATGCCGAGTCTGCCTCGAAGATGAGCTTGGCTACTCAGCCCGCTTGACGGCGTCGTTTCGCCCTTCGAAGGTGTGGAAGACATGCCGCTGCGCCGCCTGGCCGGCGAGCGAACCGGAGGAAGAGCCCCATGGCTGAGAATGACATCGTGATCGTTGGCGCAGCGCGCACGGCGATCGGCTCCTTCAACGGCGCCTTTGCCAATACGCCGGCTCACGATCTCGGCTCGGCGGTGATCAAGGACGTGCTGAAGCGTGCCAAGGTCGATGCCGGCGAGGTCGACGAGGTCATCCTCGGCCAGGTGCTGACGGCGGCGCAGGGCCAGAACCCGGCCCGCAAGGCAGCCGTCGACGCCGGCGTGCCGCAGGGCTCGACGGCCTGGGGCCTCAATCAGGTCTGCGGTTCGGGCCTGCGGGCGGTGGCGATCGGCATGCAGCAGATCGCCAATGGCGATGCCAGCATCATCGTAGCCGGCGGCCAGGAATCGATGTCGCTTTCGGCGCACGCCTCGCATATGCGCGCCGGCACCAAGATGGGCGACGTCAAGTTCATCGACACGATGATCAAGGACGGCCTCTGGGACATCTTCCATGGCTATCACATGGGCACCACGGCGGAGAACGTCGCGGCCAAATGGCAGATCAGCCGCGAGGAGCAGGATCGCTTCGCCGTCGGCTCGCAGAACAAGGCAGAAGCCGCCCGCAAGGCCGGTCGCTTCAAGGACGAGATCGCGCCGATCACGATCTCGACGCGCAAGGGCGACATCGTCGTCGACACGGATGAATACATCCGCGACGGCGCGACGCTGGAGGCGATGGCCAAGCTGAAGCCGGCCTTCTCGAAGGACGGCACGGTGACCGCCGGCAACGCCTCGGGCCTCAATGACGGCGCCGCCGCGCTGGTGCTGATGACGGCAAAGGAAGCGAGCAAGCGCGGCTTGACCCCGCTGGCCCGTATCGCCTCCTGGGCGACCGCCGGGGTCGATCCGGCGATCATGGGTTCGGGCCCGATCCCGGCCACGCGCAAGGCGCTGGAGAAGGCTGGCTGGAAGGTCGGCGATCTCGACCTCGTCGAGGCCAACGAGGCCTTCGCGGCGCAGGCGCTGGCGGTGAACAAGGACCTCGGCTGGAACCCCGACATCGTCAACGTCAACGGCGGCGCGATCGCGATCGGCCACCCGATCGGCGCTTCCGGCGCGCGCGTGCTGGTGACGCTGCTGCACGAAATGGCGAAGCGCGACGCCAAGAAGGGCCTCGCCACGCTGTGCATCGGCGGGGGCATGGGCATCGCCCTGGCGGTGGAGCGCTGAGCAGCTCTCCGTCATGCCGAAGCAGACCACGCTCTATCGCTATCTCACCGGTCCCGATGACGCCTCGTTCTGTCATCGGGTCTCGGACGCGCTGAGCCGCGGCTGGGTCCTCTACGGGCACCCGACCCTGACCTATGACGAGAAGTCGGGGCGAGTGATCTGCGGGCAGGCGATCATCAAGGATGTCGACCGGACTTACGAGCCCGGTCTCGATCTCAGCAAAGAATAACGCGGCCGCATAGCCGCGTCCAAGAGGGGAGAAGACGACGATGGCTAAGGTTGCACTGGTGACGGGCGGGTCCCGTGGCATCGGGGAGGCGATTTCGAAGGGCTTGCAGGCGGCCGGCTACACCGTGGCGGCAAGCTATGCCGGCAATGACGAGGCGGCGGCCAAGTTCACCGCCGAGACCGGCATCAAGACCTATAAATGGGACGTCTCGGACTATGACGCCTGCGTCGCAGGGATCGCCAAGGTCGAGGCCGAACTCGGGCCGGTCGACGTGCTCGTCAACAATGCCGGCATCACCCGCGACGGCATGTTCCACAAGATGACCAAGGAGCAGTGGGACGCGGTCATCAACACCAACCTCAACTCGCTCTTCAACATGACCCGCCCGGTCTGGGAGGGCATGCGCGCCCGCAAGTTCGGCCGCGTCATCTGCATTTCGTCGATCAACGGCCAGAAGGGCCAGATGGGCCAGGTCAACTATTCCGCCGCCAAGGCCGGCGACATCGGCTTCGTCAAGGCGCTGGCGCAGGAGGGCGCGCGGGCCGGCATCACGGTGAATGCGATCTGCCCCGGCTATATCGCGACCGAGATGGTCAAGGCGATCGATCCGGCCGTGATCGAGAAGTCGATCCTGCCGCATATCCCGGTCGGGCGCCTCGGCGAACCCGGCGAGATCGCGCGGGCGGTGGTGTTCCTGGCCAGCGATGATGCCGGCTTCATCACCGGCTCGACGCTCTCCGCCAATGGCGGCCAGTACCTGGCTTAGGGTCGATCAGCAGCCCCGAGGCGAGAAGGGCGGAGCCGGTCGGCTCCGCCCTTTTTCATTCTGCGGGGCCTCCTGTCAGCGCCGCGCTTCCTTCGGGAGCAGGAAGGTGAGCAGGCCGAATGCCGGCAGCCAGGCGCAGAGCCAGAAGACCTGGATGATGCCGATCCTGTCCGCGAGCGCGCCGAGCGCGGCGGCAGCGAGGCCGCCGAGGCCGAAGGCGAGGCCGTAGAACAACCCGCCGACCAGGCCGACGCGGTGCGGCACCAGGTCGATCGCGTAGATCAGGATCGCCGAGAAGGCGCTCGCCATGATGAAGCTGATGATCACGCTGAGGATCGCGGTCCAGACGAGGTCGGCATAGGGCAAAGCGAGCGCGAAGGGCAGGCAGCCGAGGATCGACAGCCAGATCACGCGGTGGCGGCCGATCCGGTCGCCGATCATGCCGCCGATGATCACGCCTAAGGCGCCGACGACGAGATAGAGGAAGAGCAGGATCTGCGAGAGCTGCAGCGAGACCTGGAAACGCTCGATCAGATAGAAGGTGTAATAGGAGGTGAAGGAGGCCGTATAGGCGTTCTTCGAGAACAGGATGACGATCAGCACGGCCATGGCGAGCAGGACCTTGCCGCGCGACATGCCGTGCGAGGCGACATCGTCGGCATGCGCCTTGGACGCGACCTGCTCCTTGCGGAAGGCGGAATAGCGCGAGCCGATCCAGGCCATCAGCAGCATGGCGACCAGCACGATGCCGGAGAACCAGGACAGGCTCTGCTGGCCGTTCGGCACGACCACGGCGGCGGCGAGCAAGGGGCCGATCGCATAGCCGGCATGGCCGCCGACCTGGAAGACGCCCTGCGCCAGCCCCTGCCGGCCCGCCGCGGCATGGCGGGCCATCCGGGTCGCCTCGGGATGGAACACGGCCGAACCGGTGCCGACCAGGGCGGCGGCGACCAGCACCATGCCGTAGCTGTGGGCGAAGGCCAGCGAAAGCAGGCCGGCCAAGGTCGCGCCCATGCCGGCGACCATCGCATAGGGCCAGGGCTTCTTGTCGGTGACATAGCCGAGGAGCGGCTGCAGCAGCGACGAGGTGACCTGGAAGGCCAGCGTGATCAGGCCGATCTGCACGAAATCGAGCTGATACGTCTCCTTGATCAGCGGGTAGACCGCCGGGATCATCGACTGGATGAGGTCGTTGAGCAGATGGGCGACGCTGAGCGCCGCCAGGACCGGCATCAGAGGGCGGGCGGCGGTCGGCAAAGGGAGTGTGGTCATTGCGCACGCATGCGCCCGCGCGCGAGCGCGGTCAATCGCCGCACGCCGCGCAGGTTGCATGGCGGCTATCGCACATGTGCGCGTCGAAGGCGCGTCAGGGCGATGCCAGCAATTGCGCCGAGAGCGCTTCGCCGGCTGCGAGGATATGGGCTTCCAGCGCCTGGGCGGCGGGCTCGATCCGCCTCGCCGCCAGTTCGGCGAGGATGTGCCGGTGTTCGGCTTCCGAGCGCGGCTGCCAGTCTAGGCCCTGCCAGGTCGCGAACAGGAAGCGTGCGCTCGTCCGCTGCAGGTCCTCGATCGTCGCCAGCAGGCGCGGCAAGCCGCAAGGCGCGGTGATGGCGTGATGGAAGCGCCGATTGGCTGCCTCCCAGATCAGGGCCGCATCGCTTGCCTCCGCTTCGGCGATGGCCGCCGCGGCCGCCTCCAGATCGGCTGCGGCGAGCTTCGGGAAGCCGCGGCGTAGCGCGAGAGCCTCGAGTGCGGCACGCATCGCCGTCACCTCCAGCACCAGCCCCGGCTCCAGCGGGGCGACGCGCACGCCGCGGCGCGGCTCACTGACGAGCAAGCCCTGCGCCTCCAGCGTGCGGAAGGCCTCGCGCACCGGCACGTGGCTGGCGCCGAACTCGGCCGCGACATGATCCTGCCGCACGGCGGTTCCCGGTGCCAGTGCTCCGGTGAGGATGCGCTGCGACAGGTTTCTGGCGATACGGCTGGTCAGCGAGGCGCCTGCCTCGCTTTCGTCTTGAAAGCTCATGGCACACATGTTTTCATAGATAGTATATGAAATGAGGTTTCATGATGACACGCTCTCGTCCAGCCCGCCTGCATCATATCGCCGGAATCGGCGTCGACCGCATGGGATCGATCGCCGACGCCTCCGGCAAGGATTTCCTGCGGCTGGAGAATCTCGACACCGACATCCTGCCGGACCCCGAGGCGATCGCTCGCACGGTCCGCGCCGCGACCGAGGATGCCGACAACAGCTATCTGCCCTTCATCGGCCAGGCGCGCCTGCGCGATATCGCAGCCCGCCACGTCTCGGCGATCTCCGGGGTGAGCTATAGCGGCGAGCGCAACTGCGTGATCTCGGCCGGCGGCCTCTCCGGCATCCTCAACGTCCTGTTGGCGACGATCGAGGTCGGCGACGAAGTGATCGTCACCGATCCGACCTATGCCGGGTTGATCAACCGGGTGCGCCTTGCGGGCGGGGTGCCGCGCTTCGTGCCCTTCGTCTTCGAGCCGGGCGGCGAGTGGCGGCTCGATCGCGCGGCGCTGCGCGCCAGCATCGGGCCGAAGACCACGGCGATGCTGCTGATGTCGCCCTCGATGCCCTCCGGCGGCTGCCTGGACGCCGCCGACTGGGCCGTCGTCGCCGAACTCTGCGTCGCGCATGACCTGCTGCTGATCGTCGATACCGCGATGGAGCGGCTGGTCTTCGATGGCCGGCCGGTGCTACATCCGGCCGGACTGCCCGGCATGGCGGAGCGGACGGTCACGGTCGGCTCTTCGGCCAAGGAACTGCGGATGATCGGCTGGCGCGTCGGCTGGATCGTCGCCCCGGATGCCTTCATGCCGGATCTCGTCGCCGTCTCGCTCGCCAATGTCGTGGTGCCGGTCGGCATCGGGCAGGACGCGGTCGCGACCGCGCTGGAGAATTCGGCGACGACGCTGGCGCCTTATGTCGACGAACTGCAAGCCCGGCGCGATTGCGTGCTCGAGGAGCTACGCGGCCTGCCGGTCGGCGTCCCCGGCGGCGGCTGGTCGCTGCTGCTGCGCGTCTCGGATTTCGGGCTGGACGGTGCGGCCATGTCGGAACGGCTGCTGGAGCAGGGTGTTTGCGCCACCGCCATGGCCGGCTGGGGCGAGACGCATGGCGGCCAGTATATCCGCTTCGTCTACGCCAACGAGCCGACCCGGCGCCTGCGCGCGCTCGGCGCCCGTGTTCGCGTGGCTCTCGGTCTGTGAATGGGCGACGTGATGGCGGAGTGGCGCAAGACGCGGCCGGAGCTTGCGGACGCGATCGTCTGCGACGGGCTGCTGCCCTGGGCGAAAGCTTTCCTGCCGCCTGGGGCAAGGCTCGGCGAGCAGCTGGCGCGCTTTCGGGCGCAGGGCTGCGACCACATCTCGCTCACTGCGGCCGCCGGGGCGGACGGGCCGGTGGAGGCGGCGGCCCGCCTCGGCTTCCTGCGCCGCGAGATCGCGGCGGCGGGCGACTGGCTGACGATCGCCGTGGACGCGGCCTCGATCAGGCAGGCGAAAGCGCAGGGGCGGCTCTCGGTCTCCTTCCATTTCCAGTCGGCGACGCCGTTCGCGCCCGATCTCGATCTGGTCGAGGCTTTTCGCGCCGCCGGCATCGACCGCGCCATCCTGGCCTATAACGAGGCCAATCCCTTCGCCGATGGCTGTCACGAGCCGCGCAATGGCGGGCTTTCAGCGCTGGGGCGGCGACTGATCGCGCGCATGGACGCCTGCGGCATGCGCGTCGACCTCAGCCATTGCGGGGTGCAGACGAGCCTCGATGCGCTGGAGCTCGACCTCGCCGCGCCGCCGATCTTCTCCCATTCCAATGCGCGCGCGCTGTTCGACCACGAGCGCAACGTCAGCGACGAGCAGATCAGGGCCTGCGCCGTCCGAGGCGGCTATATCGGCGTCAACGGTGTCGGCATGTTCCTTGGCGTGGCCGGGCCGCAGATTCCCCAGGCGATGGCGCGGCACCTTGCGCATATCGCCGCGCTCGCTGGACCTGACCGGATCGGCCTCGGGCTCGACTTCATGTTCCTCGCAGGCAGCGACTACGGATTCTACCATGCCGCGAAGGGTCGCTGGCCGCGCGGCTATCCGGAGCCGCCCTGGGATTTCTTCCAGCCCGAGCAGTTCGGCGATCTCGTGGCTGCGCTGGAAGCGGAAGGCTTCGGGGCAGAGGAGATCCGGGGCATTCTCGGCGAGAACTATCTGCGGCTGGCGCTTCCCAGCTGAGGCGGATTTCGCGATAGCGCCATGTCGGGGCGGGTGCCGCCTGTCCAGCTCCTCGGCATGACCCCTTCGTCATCGGAGACGTCTTCGTGCTGGCGATCGCGGCGGCGCGGGGATGGCTGGGGCGAGACGCATGGCGCGCAAATATATCCGCTTCGTCCATGCCAACGAGCCGGTGGAGCGGTTGCGGACGCAGGGAGACCGCGTCCGCACAGCGCTTCGCCCGTAGCAGCCCGTTCAGGCGACGGCGACGCCGAAGCGGCGGCGGTAATCGGCCGGGGCGAGCCCGGTGATGCGCTGGAACAGCTTGCGGAAGGCCGAGGCGTCCTCATAGCCGACATCCCAGGCGATCTGCGCCACCGGACGGCGGCTCAGTTCCAGTGCCTCGCGCGCCTTGGCGATGCGGACCTGCTGGGCGTATTCGGTGGGGCGCAGGCCGGTCGCCTTGCGGAAGCGGCGCAGGAAGGTGCGTTCCTCCAGCCCGGCCCGCTTCGCCAGCGCCGGCACGTCGTGGTCCCTGGCGCCGCTCGCCTGCAGCCAGTGCTGCACTTTGAGGATCGCCGCGTCGCCGTGGTCGAGCCGCGGCACGAAATGTCCATAGGGCTGCTGCGTGCGTCCGGGCGGGTCGACCAGCAGGAAGCGTGCGGTCTCCAGCATCACGCTCGGTCCGAGCAGGCGCTCCACCAGCGTCAGGCCGAGATCCGTCCAGGCCAGGATGCCGCCAGCGGTGATGAGGTCGCCATCGTCGATCACCATGCGGTCGGTATCGACCCTGGCGGCCGGAAAGCGCGCGGCCAGCTCCTTGGCGAAGGCCCAGTGCGTCGTCGCCTCGCGGCCTTCCAGCAGGCCGGCCTCGCCGAGCAGGAAGGCGCCGGCGCAGACCGAGCACAGTGTCGCACCCTCGCCATGGCGCTCGGCCAGCCAGCTGGTGAGACCGTTCATCGGCTGCATCCTCGCCGGCATGATCAGGCTTGGCGGCGCGATCAGATGGCTGGGGTCGTGCAATGGGTCGGGATGGCTGTCGAAGACGCATTCCACACCGGCGCCGTCCGCCGCCTGGCGCCAATGGCTGACGCGGATGACGGGCGCATCCGGTCCGCCGCGCTCTTGGCTCATCTCGCCGGCGATCCGGAACAGGTCGGTCAGGCCGTAGACGGCCGCGAGCTGCACATCCGGATAGAGCAGGAGCCCGATCTCTGCGACAATCTGCTTGCCTGTCGTCATGTTGTCAGTTTTGCCTCGTTGATTGTCGCTTCCGCCAAGCGGCAGCATGCAACGCCCCGCCTATAACCGTCCACATCGAAGGGCGACGATCCGGCCGCCCGGAAAGCCGAAGGAGAAGGCAGATGAGCACGATCACCACCAAGGACGGCACCGAGATCTTCTACAAGGACTGGGGCCCGAAGGAGGCGCAGCCGATCGTCTTCCACCATGGCTGGCCGCTCAGCGCCGACGACTGGGACAACCAGATGCTGTTCTTCCTGCATCAGGGCTTCCGGGTGATCGCGCATGACCGCCGCGGCCATGGCCGTTCCAGCCAGACCGCGACCGGCAACGAGATGGACACCTACGCCGCCGATGTCGCCGAGCTCGCCGCGCATCTGAACCTCAAGAACGCCGTCCATATCGGCCATTCCACCGGCGGTGGCGAGGTCGCTCATTATGTCGCCCGCGCCGAGCCCGGCCGTGTCGCCAAGGCGGTGCTGATCGGCGCGGTGCCGCCGGTCATGGTCAAGTCCGAGAAGAATCCTGGCGGCCTGCCGATCGAGGTCTTCGACGGCTTCCGTGCTGCGCTCGTCGCCAACCGCGCCCAGTTCTATGTCGATATCCCGACCGGCCCGTTCTACGGCTTCAACCGTGAGGGCGCCAAGGTTTCGCAGGGCGTCATCGACAACTGGTGGCGGCAGGGCATGATGGGCGGCGCCAAGGCGCATTACGACTGCATCAAGGCCTTCTCGGAGACCGACTTCACCGAGGACCTGAAGGCGATCGAAGTGCCGGTGCTGGTGATGCATGGCGACGACGACCAGATCGTCCCCTATGCCGACTCCGCTCCGCTGTCGGTCAAGCTGCTGAAGAACGGCACGCTGAAGACCTATGCCGGCCTGCCGCACGGCATGTGCACCACCCATCCCGACGTGATCAACGCCGACCTGCTCGCCTTCATCAAGGGCTGAGGCGGGGCGAGAGGCTGAACTTTCAGCCTCCCCACGCCCCCAGCAAACTGCCGGTCGGCCGCTGCGGCGGCTGGCCGGCAGTTTTTTGCATAAGAATCGGGTCCCGGCTTTGTCGTGAAGACCGAACGGGCTGGCGGGGACGCGGCGCAACCCTTAACGGGTCTCCAGTCGTCACGCCGAAGCCCGTTCCCATGACCTCCCGTACCGCCACCGCAACCGGCGCCATCGCCATCCTGCTCTGGTCGACTTTGGCGCTGTTCACTGCCATGTCCGGGCGGGTGCCGCCCTTCCAGCTCGTCGGCATGACCTTCGTCATCGGCGGCGTGCTCGTGCTGGCGATCGCGGCGCTGCGGGGGCGCCTGCATCTGGCGCGGCCGACCCCGGCCTCCTTCCTGCTCGGGCTCTACGGGCCGTTCGGCGACACCGCGCTCTACTATGCCGCGGTGAAGACGGCGCCGGCGGCCGAAGCCAACCTGATCCATTATCTGTGGCCGCTGCTGATCGTGCTGTTCGCGGCGCTTCTGCCGGGCGGGGGGCTCAAGGTGCGCCATCTGGTCGGGGCGCTGATCGGCCTCGTCGCCACCGCACTGCTGATCTCCGGCAGCCTCGGCTCGGGCGGCGCCGGCATCCGGCTCGGCCATGTGCTGGCGGCGCTCGGTGCCTTCGTCTGGGCGAGCTATTCGGTGCTGTCGCGGCGCTTCGCCGGGGTGCCGTCGGAGAGCCTGGCCATCACCATGCTCGGCTGCGCGATTCCGGCCTTCGCCTGCCATCTTGCCTTCGAGGCGACCTTGTGGACGCCAAACGCCGTCGAATGGGGCGGCGTGCTCGGCCTCGGTCTCGGCTCGATCGGGCTCGCCTTCATCTGCTGGGACATCGGCATGAAGAAGGGCGACGTCGCTTTCCTCGGCGTCGCCTCCTATGCGGCGCCGGTGCTCTCGACCGTTGTCCTGGTCATCGCCGGCTATGCGGCCGCGAGCTGGCTGCTGGCCATCTCCTGCGTGCTGATCGTCGTCGGCGCGCTGGTCGCGAGCTTCGGGCCAGCGGAACGAAGCACCGAGCCGAAGGCCACCGGCGGCTAGGTCAGGTGTCGAGCATCCGCGTCTCGTAGGCGTAGACCGTGCGGAAGCCCAGCCGCTTGTACATCTCGAAGGCGAGGCCGTTGCTCTGGTCGACCTGGAGATAGGCTTGGCTGCAGCCCTGCTCTGCCGCCCAGCCCATCAGCCCGAGCATCATCTGCTTGCCGAGGCCCTTGCCGCGCAGGGCTTCGTCGACGATCACCGCGCCGATCTCGGCCATGCCGCGCTCGGCGACACTCATCGCATAGGCGGCCGGGCGCCCCTCATGCAGCAGCGTCGCGAAGGCGGCGGGCACGCGTACGCCGGAGACGATCGCGGCGAGATGCTCGCGGTTGCGCTTCGCGCCGGTCTGGTGAGCGCAGACGCCATCGATCCAGGCATCCTCCGCCTGTGCGGTCGTCAGCATGCCAGGGGCAGGCGGATGCAGATTGGGATCGAGCTCGGCGACCATGCCGAAGGAGGCGGTCTCGATGCGATAGCCGCGCTCCGCGAAGCGTCGGCGGGCGCTCTCGGCGACCAGCGGGGTGAAGCGGATGCGCGGCGGCAGGCCGGCCTGGCGATAGAGACCCTCGACGAAGGCCAGCGTCGTCTCGTCCATGTCGCCGTCCTCGCGCAGCGAGGAGGCCGAGTTGGCGCGGCCGGAATAGCCATTGGCGAAACGCACCACCCATTGGTCGACGACGAGCGTCGTCGGCGCCGGCCAGGCATTGACGATCCGGGTCTCGCAGGCGCTGACCAGCGCCGTATCGATGACAGTTTTGTCCATGGTCAGCCTCCGGCCGGGCGCGGCGTCGGGCGCCAGTCCGGCGGGGCCATCTCGAAGCCGGAAAAGGCAAAGCCCGGCGCGACCGTGCAGCCGACCAGCGTCCAGGCGCCGAGCGAGGTCGCGCTCTGCCAGTGCCCGGCCGGCACGACGATCTGCGGGCGCTGGCCGGCCGCAAGGTCCTTGCCGAGATGGTGGGCCGAGGCGTCGTGGCCGTTAGGCGAGAGCGTGATGACCATCGGGGCGCCGGCATAGTGGTGCCAGATCTCGGCGGCATCCACGCGGTGCCATTCCGAGGTCTCGCCGACATCGAGCAGATAGTAGATCGCAGTCGAGAAGCCGCGGCCCTCCGGCCCGGCGGGATCGCGGAAGGTCTCGCGATAGTGCCCGCCCTCGGGATGCGGCTTCAGCTCCAGCAGGCGGATGACCTCGGCGGCGCTGAGGCCGCTCAACGTGCTCATCTGGCGTCAGAACCTGTTCTCAAAATTTGTTCTTGGCCTCGCGCAGCGCGGCGAAGACCTCGCCCGCCGGCTTGCCGACGATGCCGAGCGTCGCAGCGAGCGCCGGCTCCTCGGCGCGGAAGAAGGGGTTGGTCGCCCGCTCCTCGCCGATCGTGGTCACCGCCCAGAAGCGTCCCTCCGCCTTCGCCGCCTCGGCCTCGGCGAGGCGAGCGGCAACGGCGGCGTTGCTCGGGTCCATAGCCGCGGCAAAGCGGGCATTCGAGAGCGTGTAGTCATGGCCGGTGATCAGCGTGGTCGCGTCCGGCAGCGTCATGATGCGCGAGAGCGAGGTCCACATCGCTTCCATCTTGCCGGGCATGACGCGGCCGCAGCCCATGACGAAGACGACATCGCCGACGAGGGCGAGCTTGGCGCTTTCGCCGATGAAGCTGACATGCCCGTCGGCATGGCCGGGCGTCGCCCAGGTCTCGAAGTCGTAGCCGCCGACCGAGACGCGGTCGCCTTCGCCGAGGACGACATCGACGGGCGCGCCGGCGCGCGCGGCTTCCGGTGCGAACACCTTGGCGCCGGTCGCCTGCTTCAGCGCGGCGATGCCCTGGACGTGGTCGGCATGCTCATGCGTGACCAACACCTGGCTGATCGCCCAGCCCCTGGCCTTGGCGGCGGCGAGCACCTCGTTCGCATCGGGAACATCGACGGTGGCGCAGGTGCCGGTGGCGGGGTCGCGCAGCAGCGCGCCGGCATTGTCGCTGAGCGTGCGGAAGACATGGATGTCGAGCGGCATGGGAAGCTCCGGCAGTCGGCAACAAGCAGTCGGCAATCGGAGAATCCGAGCCGGCGCGGATCGAGGCGGCAACCTATCAAGTCAGGCTGGGGACTGCCTACTGCCGATTGCCGACTGCCGTCTACCCTTGCACTCCCGGCCCCGCTGAGCCATCTCCGTCGGCATGGCCTTGGATGTCGTCGACCTGCGCAGCTTCTACGCCAGCCCGCTCGGGCATGTGGCGCGGCGGACCGTCGGCCGGGTGATGCTGAGGCTCTGGCCGGATTGCCGGCGCCAGCGCCTGCTGGGGCTGGGCTTCGCGACGCCCTATCTGCCGCTGCTCGGCGGCGAGGCCGAGCGGGTGATCGCCTTCATGCCGGCGGCGCAGGGCGTGGTGAACTGGCCTTCGCCCGGCCTTTCCGCTTCCGCTCTGGTCGAGCCGACCCTGCTGCCGCTGCCGACCGCCTCGGTCGACCGGGTGCTGCTGGTCCACGCGCTGGAGGAAACCGAAAGCCCCGAGGATCTGCTGGAAGAGATCTCGCGGGTGCTGAGCCCGGGCGGGCGGCTGATCGTCGTCGTGCCGAACCGGCGCGGCCTGTGGGCGCGGATGGATACGACGCCCTTCGGCCATGGCCGGCCGTTCAGCCGGTCGCAGATCGAGGCCCTGATGCGCCGGGCCATGTTCTCGCCCGAGCACTGGGCCGAGGCGCTCTATGTGCCGCCGCTGCGCCGGCGCCTGTTCATGCGCTCGGCCATGGCCTGGGAGAAGGTCGGCGGCGGCCTGTCGCTGCCCTTCGCCGGCGTCTACGTCATCGACGCGACCAAGCAGTTCTACCGGCGCGCGCCCTTGCGGGCGACGCGGCGCAGCTTCGCCTTCCGGCCGGTCCTGCTGCCGCAGGGCCACTCCTCAGGCCGGCTGCCGCGGCAGGATGAGGCGAATATGCCGGCGGGTTGACAATTTCGCCGGGGCGCGGCCAAGGTCCGCCGCCTTTTTGACCGTTCCGTCGCCGCGACCCCTGGCGGCCGATGCTGCCGCCTCTTCCGTGGGAAAGCGGGACCTGATCTGGATGTCGATGCGAAGCTATCTCGATTTCGAAAAGCCGGTTGCCGAATTGGAGGCGAAGGCTGATGAACTGCGTGCGCTCGACGGCAAGGGCGACGGCTATTCGCTCGCCGAGGAGGTCGGCAAGCTCGAAGCCAAGGCCTCGCAGGCGCTGAAGGACCTGTATGGCGCCCTGACGCCCTGGCAGAAGACGCTGGTGGCGCGCCATCCGCAGCGACCGCATTTCCTCGACTATTGCTCTGCCCTGATCGACGAGTTCACGCCGATGGCGGGCGACCGTGCCTTCGGCGAGGACGAGGCGATCGTCGGCGGCTTCGGCCGCTTCCGCGGCGAGCCGGTCTGCGTGATCGGCCAGGAGAAGGGCAACTCGACCGAGACCCGCATCAAGCACAATTTCGGCATGCCCAAGCCCGAAGGCTACCGCAAGGCTGTGCGCCTGATGGAACTGGCCGATCGCTTCGGCCTGCCGGTGCTGAGCTTCATCGACACCGCCGGCGCCTATCCCGGGATCGAGGCCGAGGAGCGCGGCCAGGCCGAGGCGATCGCGCGCTCGACCGAGACCTGCCTTGCCCTGCGCACGCCGAGCGTCGCGCTGGTGATCGGCGAGGGCGGCTCGGGCGGGGCGATCGCGATCGCTGCCGCGAGCAGGGTGCTGATGCTCGAGCATGCGATCTATTCGGTGATCTCGCCGGAAGGCGCGGCCTCGATCCTCTGGCGCGACACGGCGCGTGCCCAGGATGCCGCGACCGGCATGAAGATCACCGCCCAGGATCTGCTGCGCTTCGGTGTGATCGACAGGATCGTCACCGAGCCGACCGGCGGCGCCCACCGCGATCCCCAGGGCGCGATCGAGCGGGCCGGCGCAGCGATCGAGGCGGCGCTGTCCGAATTCGCCGGGCTCGGTGCCGACGAGATCGTCGATCGGCGGGCGCAGAAATACCTGGCGATCGGCCGGGCGCTGTAGCCCTGCCGATTGTGCGCAAGCGGGCGTTCGGCCCGGCGGGCGCTTTACCGCGGCTTCGCCATATGGCCATCTGCGAGCCTCCTGTGGTAAGGGACGGTCAAGGCTAACGATCCTGCAACCAATCGACGGGCATAATTTGGCCGCGTTGTCTGAGGCATTGTCGGCTTTGACGCGTCTGCGCGAAATGGGATTGACGACGTGGCTGTGAGACATTTCGCGCTGGCGGCGCTCCTTGGCCTCAGTTTGGCAGCCTGCGAAGAGGACCGCTATCGCGGCTCCGCGCGCCACAACATCCCGATTCCGTCGGCGACCTACACGCTGATGTCCGAGAAGGGCATGAGCAAGAGCCAGCCCATCGTGATTCGCTCCTACAAGAAGGAGTCGGAGCTCGAGGTGTGGAAGAAGCGTGCCGACGGCAAGTACGCGCTGCTCAAGACTTATCCGATGTGCCGCTGGTCCGGCCAGCTCGGCCCGAAGGTGCGGGAGGGCGACCGCATGGCGCCCGAGGGTTTCTACGCCATCAGCCCGGCGCAGATGAACCCTAACTCGTCGTTCTACGTCTCGTTCAACATGGGCTATCCCAACGCCTATGACAGGGCGCATGGCCGCACCGGCGCGCATCTCATGGTGCATGGTGCCTGCTCCTCGGCCGGCTGCTATTCGATGACCGACGACCAGATCGGCGAGATCTACGCGCTGGTCCGCGAGGCCCAGAATGGCGGGCAGCGCGCCGTTCAGATGCAGGCTTATCCCTTCCGGATGACGCCGGAGAACCTCGCCAAGCACCGGCTCGATCCGAATATCGCCTTCTGGAAGAACCTGAAGGAAGGCTCGGATTATTTCGAGGTTGCCAAGGACGAGCCTTCGGTTTCGGTCGTTGGTGGGCGCTACGCCTTTAACCGCGAAGGCGTCCAGGTCGATCCCTCGTTGACGCAGGCGATCGCGCAGAAGCGCCAGCAGGACGAGATCCAGGTCGCGGCGCTGGTGTCCAAGGGCACCCCCGCAGTCAAGCTGATCTATGACGATGGCGACCAGCATTCCTCGTTCAAGCGTCAGCTTGCCCAGTCCGGCGCTGATTCCCTGAACAGGTCGGTGGCCTGGGGCTCGCGCGACGTCGGCATCAGCCGCGTCGATTCGCTGATCGGCCCGCGCGTCGTCGTGCTCGACGACAAGGGCCGCACCAAGGCGACCGTGCGGGCCGAATCGGCTGATAACGACGCCGTGCTCGCCGCGGTCAGCAGCGCGCAGGTGGAGGACGCCAAGCCTGTCGTCGCCGCTGCCGCACCGACCAGGCCTGCGTCCGTGCAACCCGCCGCCAAGCCGGCAAGCGATGCAGCGGCGCAGGTCGCCAAGGCGAACCCAGGCGAGGCCACCGCTGCTCCAATCCAGACGGCTTCGGCCGCACCGGCGCAGCCCTCGTTCTATCAGCGCGCGCTGAGCTTCGTGCCACTGCTCGGCAGCTCCTCCGAGCCGAAGGAGCAGTCGCCGGTCGCTTCGACCGTGCCAGAGGCCCCGCAGACGGTGACCGTGCCGCTGCCGCCGCGGCGTGCCTCGACCCTGCGGACCTCGCAGCTCCAGCAGCCCGATGCCGCCTATGCGAACCAGCCGGCGACTCGCTGAGCAGTCTGCAAATCGTCTGATGTAAAAAAGTCACGCCCGCGGTCAGCAATGGCCGCGGGCGCTTTTCTGAGCGCGGAATGCGCCGAAACCGACAGATTTGCCTATTGATGCGGCAGTCTGCCAAAAAGCTCGCCTTGCCGATATTGCGGCTGCGAAGGCCTAATCATGGCGAATGCATGACTGGAGTCGTGCAGGGATCTCGATGGAGTTCGCGATGGCTGCCTTGAAGACTTCCGGCTTGCTGACGGGCTTTGCGCTTTCGATGGCGCTGACGGTTTCGGGCGCGGCGCTCGCCTCCGACCTGCCGAGCAAGAAGGGCGCTCCGCCCCCGCCGGTGGCCCCGAGCATCACCTGGTTCGACATCGCCGTCAGCGTGAAGGGCATGACGGATTACAATTTCCGCGGCATCTCGCAGACGGATCGCAAGCCGGCGATCCAGGGCGGCGCCGAGCTGCAATTCTACGACAACCTGGTCTATGCCGGCGTCTATGCCTCGAATGTCGACCTGGCGACGCGTCCGCCGGCCGAGATCGACTTCTACGCAGGCATCCGGCCGAAATTCGGTCCGGTCACCGTCGATGTCGGCGTCTGGCAGTACTATTATCCCAGCGAGAAGCAGTTCATCGATACGGCCGGCGTGTATTGGACGCCGCGGAACACCGACTACACCGAGGTCTACGGCAAGGTCAGCTATAACTTCGAGGACAAGCTGATTCTCGGTGCAAACGTCTTCTACGCCTGGGACTGGCTCGGCACCGGCGCTTCCGGCACCTATGCCTCGGTGACGGCGAAGTACAACCTGCCCTTCCTGGAAGGCCTCTCGGTCTCCGGCGAGTTCGGCCATTACTGGCTCGGAACGACCAATCTGGCGATCTGGTCGACTGTGCCGCCGACCAACCTGCCCGACTACGCCTACTGGAACGCCGGTGTCTCCTACACCTGGAAGAACCTGACGGCGGATGTGCGCTATCACGACACCAACCTGTCGAAGACCGAATGCTTTGCGCTGACGGCCGATCCGCGCGGGGTCAACTCGGGTTCGGGGCGCTCGAAGTGGTGCGCCCCGGCGGTGGTGGCGACGCTCTCCTTCGACATCACGGCCAGCAGCGTCGGCATCTTCGCGCCGAAGTGAGGGCCTCGGGGCACGTGCCGATCAGATTGCTTTGATCTGATCGGATCCGGTCCTAGCCGCATGGACTGCTTCAGGGCCGCTCGCGAGAGCGGCCCTTTTTCATGCCGGTTGCGGCGACGCTATCGCGCCAGCGAGGCCTTCATGTAGTTGCGCGGCGCAGTGCCCAGCCGCCGCCTGAACATGGTCGTGAACGCCGCGACATTGTCATAGCCCGCCAGCATGGCGGCTTGTGTGACCGGCATGCCTTCCGCCAGCCGAGGCAGGCAGGCGAACAGGCTGGCCTGCTGGCGCCAGGCGACGAAGCTGAGGCCGGTCTCACGCTGGAAGAGCCGGGTGAAGGTCCGCCTGCTCATCGCGAGCTTTCCGGCCCAATCGTCAAGACGCTCATTGACCGAGGGCGCGGCCATATAGGCGCGGCAGAGGGCGGCGAGACGCCTGTCGGCGGGGATGGGCAGGCCGAGCGGCCGGACCGGCAGCGCGGCGATCTCGGCCGTCAGCAGCTCGAGGACGAGGGGGAGCTTGCGATGGCCCGGCGGCATGTCGCGCAGGCGGATCGCCTCGACGATCAGCGCATGGGCGAGATCGGTGACGCCGAGCACCTGCAGCATGCGCTCTGCCAGGTCATCATCTCCGGTCAGGAGATAGACCGACTTGATGCTGACATCGCTCAGCATCTCCACCGCGTGCTGCAGCCGGGCGGGGATGAGCAGGCCATGGCCCGGCGGGATCATCCAGCTGCCACGCTCTGTGTTGATCTGGACCACGCCGGAGAAGGCGCAGAGAAGCTGGATCTGGCGATGGCTGTGCAGCGGGATCGTATAGCCGGCGGGATTGTCGGAGACGCGGACCAGAACATCGCCGTCGGCGTCGGCAACCGTGCCGTGGATATGGCGATGGTCGGAATGGAGGGCCTCGACCTGTGGCTGCGGCAGCTTTCTCATCGAATGGCCCGAACACGAAGCAATTAGACCGAATCACGAAAGCAGGTCACGGGCAAGCCTTGTAGAAGGAGCGCCGCTGAAGGTCCGTATGCGGGGAAGAGCGCCATGGTCGCAACGGTGGAGGGGAGCCAGCCCCGTTTCGAGAAGACGACGATCTCCGTCCTGCTGGCGGTGAGCTTCTGCCATCTCCTGAACGACGTCATGCAGTCGCTGCTGGCCTCGCTCTACCCGCTGTTCAAGGCCAATTACGCGCTGGATTTCATCCAGATCGGCCTCTTGACCATGGCCTTCCAGGTCACGGCCTCGCTGCTGCAGCCGGTCGTCGGCATGGTGACCGATCGCTGGCCGATGCCCTATTCGGCGCCCGCCGGTATGGCCTCGACCTTCGGCGGCCTGATTCTGCTCGGGAATGCCCACAATTTCGCGGTGCTGATCGTCGCGGCCTGCCTGATCGGCCTGGGCTCGGCGATCTTCCATCCGGAGGCGTCGCGGATCGCGCGGCTCGCCTCCGGCGGGCGGCACGGCCTGGCGCAGTCGCTGTTCCAGGTCGGCGGCAATCTCGGCTCGGCGCTGGGGCCGCTGCTGGCAGCTTTCGTCGTCCTGCCATTCGGCCAGGGCAGCGTCGCCTGGCTCTCGGTCATCGCCATGGCCGGCGTCGTCGTCCTGACGCGGGTCGGGTCCTGGTACGCGGCCCATCGCCGGGCGCAGGCCGGGCGTCCGCCGGCGAGCCGGACCCTGCCGCTGCCGGGCGGGCGCGTCGCCTTCGCGCTGTTCGTGCTGGTGCTGCTGACCGCGACCAAGAACGTCTACATGGCGAGCATCTCCAGCTACTTCACCTTCTACGTCATCGAGCAGTTCCAGCTCGGCTTCCGCGACGCGCAGTTGATGCTGTTCCTGTTCCTCGGCGCGGCGGCGGTCGGCACCTTCGTTGGCGGCCCGATCGGGGACCGTTTCGGCGCGCGCTTCGTAATCTGGTTCTCGATCCTCGGCGTCATCCCGTTCGCGCTGCTCTTGCCCTACGCCAACCTGTTCTGGACCGGCGTGCTGAGCGTGATGATCGGGCTGGTCTTCGCCTCGGCCTTCTCGGCGATCGTGGTGTTCGCACAGGAGCTGGTGCCTGGCCGCGTCGGCCTGATCGCCGGCATGTTCTTCGGATTCGCCTTCGGCGCGGGCGGGCTCGGCGCCGCCTTCCTCGGCGGCTTCGCCGACGCCTATGGCATCACCTTCGTCTACGAGGTCTGTTCCTATCTGCCTCTGCTCGGGCTCTTGACGATCCTGCTGCCGCGGCTGCCCCGGCATGGTGCTGGCTGAGAGGGCCGTCACGTGGCAGGCTGCCGTTACCCGACGCCCGGAGCCTGGCCTTGTCCGATACAGCCATCGCTGCCGCAGCCGATGCGATCGGTACTGCGCGGCTGAGCCTGACGCCTCTGGCGCCGCCAGCTGCCGGAACCGCGCCACGAGACCTCGTGGAGGCCTATGCGGTGCGCGACGCAGTCCATGCGCGCCTTGCCGAAAGCCGTTTCGGTGCAAGGGTCGGCTGGAAGATCGGCTGCACCACGCCGGTGATGCAGACCTATCTCGGCATCGCCCATCCTTGCGCCGCCGGGCTCTTCGCCGGCACCACGCATCACGGCGATGCCAGGCTTCGGCATGGCGACTTCGTCAAGGCCGGAGTCGAGTGCGAGATCGCGGTTCGGCTGGCGGGCGATCTGCCGGAAGGGCCCTTCACGGCCGAGAGCGTCCGCAGTGCGGTCGGAGCGGTGATGGCGGCGATCGAGATCGTCGACGATCGCTATCTCGACTGGCAGGGAACGGGCACGCCGATGCTGGTCGCGGACGATTTCTTCGCCGCCGGTGCCGTGCTCGGCCGCGAGCATGACCCGGCCGCGCTACCTGACCTCGCGACGTTGCGCGGGCGGGTCCTTATCGACGGGATCGAAGCCGGTGCCGGTGTCGGCGCCGACGTGCTCGGCCATCCCTATGCGGCATTGGCATGGCTGGCGGCGCACGCCAGCGAGCGCGGGATGCCACTGCGGGCCTGCGAGACTGTCCTGCTTGGCAGCCTCGTCCGAACGCAGTGGGTCAGTGCCGGTGCCAGCGTCCGGATCGAAATCGATGCGCTCGGCGCGGTCGAGGCCGACTTCGCCTGACATTCGCGCCGGCGCATCGCTCCGGCGCTGCGGTCAGACGAACTGGCCGTGGCAGTGTTTGAACTTCTTGCCGGAACCGCAGGGGCAGAGCTCGTTGCGGCCGACCTTGCCCCAGCTCGCGGGATCGGCCGGGTTGCGCTCGGCCACGGCGAGGTCGCCATCGGTTGCTGCGAACTGCGGCTGGCCGGCGAAGAAACCGGCGGGCGGCGGGGGCAGGGCATCGCTGCCGCCCTGGTCGAAGCCCTGACCGTCTTCCGGCGGCTGGTCGAAGCGGACCTCGACGCGCATCAGATTGCCAGTGACCTGCTCGCGCAGGCGGCCGATCAAGCTGTCGAAGAGCTCGAAGGCTTCCTGCTTGTACTCGTTCAGCGGGTCGCGCTGGGCATAGCCGCGCCAGCCGATGACCTGGCGCAGATGGTCGAGCGTGACCAGGTGCTCGCGCCAGAGATGGTCGAGCGTCTGCAGCAGCACCTGCTTCTCGATATAGGTCATCACCTCGTCGGTGTTGCGCTCGATGCGCGCCGTATAGTCGTCGTCGGCGATCTTGCGGATGCGCTCGCGCAGCTCCGCGTCGGCGATGCCCTCTTCCTTGGCCCAGTCCTCGATCGGCAGTTCGAGGTTGAGATAGGTCGCGACGTCCTCGCGCAGGCCGGCGGCATCCCATTGTTCGGGATAGGCGTCCTCGGGGATTCGGCGCGAGACGGTGTCCTCGACGACGCCATGGCGCATGTCGTCGATGGTTTCGCGCACGCTTGCGGCGCGCATGAAGTCGCGGCGCTGCTCGAATACGACCTTGCGCTGGTCGTTCATGACGTCGTCGTATTTCAGGATGTTCTTGCGGATGTCGAAATTGCGCGCCTCGACCTTGCCCTGCGCCTTCTCGACCGCCTTGTTGATCCAGGGATGGACGATGGCCTCGTCCTCCTGCAGGCCGAGCTTCTGCAGCATGCCGTCCATCCGGTCGGAGCCGAAGATGCGCATCAGGTCGTCCTGCAGCGACAGGAAGAACTTGGAGCGGCCGGGGTCGCCCTGGCGGCCGCCGCGGCCGCGCAGCTGATTGTCGATGCGCCGGCTCTCATGGCGCTCGGTGCCGATGATGTAGAGGCCACCGGGGCGGGTCATGGTCTTGGCCGGGCGCGAGCCCTTGGCCGGCTCGAGCTCGATCGTCTCGGAGGCGTTGAGCACGATCTCCTTGAAGCGGGCGACCTCGGCTTCGATCTCCGCGATCTTGGCCTGCTTCTCCGGTCCCTCTTCCATGCCGGCCGTCTCGATCGAGACGCGCATCTCAACGTTGCCGCCGAGTTTGATGTCGGTGCCGCGGCCGGCCATGTTGGTGGCGATGGTGATCGCGCCGGGGACGCCGGCCTCGGCGACGATGAAGGCCTCCTGCTCGTGGAAGCGGGCGTTCAGCACGGCGAACTGCTTTGTGCTCTTGCCGGTACGGGCGGCTGAGTAAAGGCTGTCGAGCGCGTTAGGCTGGCTGAAGTCGATCTGCTTGAAGCCGGCGGCGACCAGCATCTCGGCGATCTGCTCGGATTTCTCGATCGAGGCGGTGCCGACGAGCACCGGCTGCAGGCGCTCGCTGGCGCGCTCCAGCTCCTTGATGATCGATTTCACCTTCTCCGGGAAGCTGCGATAGACCTCGTCGTCGTCGTCGATACGGGCGACCGGGACATTGGTCGGAATCTCGACCACTTCGAGCTTGTAGATCTGCTCGAACTCATCGGCCTCGGTGCCGGCGGTGCCGGTCATGCCGGCGAGCTTCTTGTAGAGGCGGAAATAGTTCTGGAAGGTGATCGAGGCGAGCGTCGCGTTCTCGGGCTGGACGGTGACGCCCTCCTTGGCCTCGAGCGCCTGGTGCAGGCCTTCCGAATAGCGCCGGCCGGGCATCATGCGGCCGGTGAACTCGTCGATGATCACCACCTCGTCGTTGCGGACGATGTAGTCCTTGTCGCGCGTGAACAGCGCATGGGCGCGCAGCGCCTGGTTGACGTGGTGGACCAGGGTGACGTTGACGGAGTCGTAGAGGTCGCCGTCCTTGAGCAGGCCGGCTTCGCGCAGCAGCTGCTCGATATGCTCGTTGCCGGCCTCGGTCAGCGCGACGGTGCGCTGCTTCTCATCGACCTCGTAGTCACCCTTGACCAGGCCGGGCAGGACCTTGTCGATCGCGACATACAGGTCCGACTTGTCGTCGAGCGGGCCGGAGATGATCAGGGGCGTGCGGGCTTCGTCGATCAGGATCGAGTCGACCTCGTCGACGATCGCGAAATGGTGGCCGCGCTGGCTCATCTGCGCGACCTCGTATTTCATGTTGTCGCGCAGATAGTCGAAGCCGAACTCGTTGTTAGTGCCGTAGGTGATGTCGCTGGCATAGGCGCGCTGGCGCTCCTCGTCGTCGAGGCCGTGCACGATGATGCCGAAGCTCAGTCCGAGGAAGTTGTAGATCTTGCCCATCCACTCGGCGTCGCGGCGGGCGAGGTAGTCGTTGACGGTGACGACGTGGACGCCCTTGCCGGCGAGCGCATTCAGATAGACCGGCAGGGTCGCGACCAGGGTCTTGCCTTCGCCGGTCTTCATCTCGGCGATCGCGCCCTCGTGCAGCACCATGCCGCCGATCAGCTGGACGTCGAAATGGCGCTGGCCGAGCACGCGCTTGGCCGCCTCGCGCACGGTGGCGAAGGCCGGCACGAGCAGGTCGTCGAGCTTGGCGCCGTTGGCGAGCTGCTGCTTGAAGGTTTCGGTGCGGGCGCGAAGAGCCTCGTCGGAGAGCTGGGAGACCTCGGCTTCGAGCGCGTTGATCGCGTTGACGCGGGGTTGGTAGCCCTTCACCCGCCGATCGTTCGACGAGCCGAAGAGTTTCTTTGCGAGCGCGCCAAGCATGTCTGGCCTTTCAATGACGAATCCGGCCTGCGCAGACTGCGCGGCCGAAGCGGTAATCCCATAGAATTCACGCGCGTGTTTAGACGGGCGCAGGCGCGTGGTCCAGCACGCGCTTATCCGCGCGCATGTAGGGTCCGGCGGGGCGTGTTCCAAGAGGCCTGGACTCTGGCGTCGCCGGCCGCAGCACAGTGAACCATGCTTGCCGGCTCGCGTTGATGTGCGAGGCGCCGTCTTGCCAATGCCGCGTTCTGCTGGCACTCAGCCGGCGAGATCGATCTTCGCGCCGTCCAGTCGAAAGGCCGCACCGATGTTGTCCTCCCGTCTCGCCTTGCTGTCGCTTGGCTTCGCGCTGGCCGCCGTGCCGGCCCTGGCTCAGCAGGACAAGCCCGTCGCCAAGGTCGACGGCATCACCATCACCGAAGGTGACATCAAGCTGGCCGAGGAGGATCTCGGCGAGCGCACCGCGCAGATGCCGGAGGAGCGCAAGCGCGAGGAAGTGATTAACTATCTGGTCGACCTCAAGCTCGGCGCCAAGGCTGCCGCCGCCGCCAAGGTCGGCGACGGGCCGGACTTCGCCAAGCGCCTGGCCTATAACCGGGACAAGCTGCTGCTGGACGAATATCTGACGGTCGAGGCCAAGAAGGCGGCGACGCCCGAGGCGGCCAAGAAGCTGTTCGACGACACCGTCAAGGCGATGAAGCCCGAGGAAGAGGTCCACGCCCGTCACATCCTGGTGCCCGAGGAGGCGCAGGCCAAGGCGGCGCTGGAGCGGGTGAAGAAGGGCGAGGACTTCGCCAAGGTCGCGGCCGAGCTCTCCAAGGATCCCGGCTCGGGCAAGGAAGGCGGCGATCTCGGCTGGTTCGCCAAGGACCGGATGGTGCCGGAATTCGCCGAGGCCGCCTTCAAGCTCGAGAAGGGCCAGGTCTCCGAGCCGGTGAAGAGCCAGTTCGGCTGGCACGTCATCAAGCTCGAGGACAAGCGCACCAAGCCGCTGCCGAGCTTCGACGAGGTCAAGCCGCAGATCGACCAGTATCTGGTCCGCAAGGCGCAGCAGGACATCATCGTCGGGCTGCGCGACAAGGCCAAGGTCGAGCGCCTCGACAAGCCGGCCGCCCCGGCCACGCCCGCGACCCCGGCTCCGGCCGAGCCGAAGAAGCCCTGATCGGTCACGATTTTCATCGTAGCGTCATGATGCGCCCGGGCCATGCCCGGGCGTTTGCTTTTGGAGGGGGCCGGACTCTTGTCTTCCCTCCGCCGCTGCGGCACATCGGGCCAACCATACGAGGAGGCGCATGATGGCTGGCAAGGATGTTCCCGTTTCTCCGCTCGCGCCGAAGCGCCAGCCCAAGGTCCCGGCCGTGCCGGGTGTGCGCTTCGCCACTGCCGAGGCCGGCATCCGCTACAAGGGCCGCACCGATGTCGTGCTCGTCCTGCTCGACGACGGCTCGCAGGCTGCCGGCGTCTTCACCCGCTCGAAATGCCCGTCGGCGCCGGTCGACTGGTGCCGCGAGAACCTGGCGCAGGGCAAGGCGCGCGCCATCGTCGTCAATTCCGGCAATGCGAATGCCTTCACTGGCCTGAAGGGCCGCGACTCGGTGGCTCTGACCGCGAAGATCGCGGCCAAGGCCGCAGGCTGCAAGGCGGAAGAGGTCTTCATCGCCTCGACCGGCGTGATCGGCGAGCCGCTTGACGCGACCAAGTTCGAGAGCGTGCTGGCCGATTGTGCCAAGCGCGCCGCCGACGGTCCATGGCTCGACGCCGCCAAGGCGATCATGACCACCGACACTTTCCCCAAGGCCGTCTCGCGCAAGGCCAAGATCGACGGGCATGAGGTGGTGATTGCCGGCATCGCCAAGGGCGCCGGCATGATCGCGCCCGACATGGCGACGATGCTCTCCTTCGTCTTCACCGATGCGCCTATCGCGGCGCCCGTGCTGCAGGCTTTACTGTCGAAGGGCGTCAAGGGCTCGTTCAACGCGATCACGGTCGACAGCGACACCTCGACCTCCGACACGCTGATGCTGTTCTCGACCGGGAAAGCCAAGGCGCGCGGCGTGCCGGAGATCACCGATCCGAACGATGCGCGGCTGTCGGGCTTCAAGCGGGCGCTGAACGCGCTGCTGCTCGAGCTGTCGCATCTGGTCTGCAAGGATGGCGAGGGCGCCCGCAAGTTCGTCGAGGTCCGCGTTGTCGGGGCCAAGTCGGCGCGCTCGGCCAAGAGGGTCGCGCTCTCGATCGCCAATTCGCCACTGGTGAAGACCGCGGTCGCCGGCGAGGACGCCAATTGGGGCCGCATCGTCATGGCGGTCGGCAAGGCCGGCGAGCCGGCAGATCGCGACAGGCTCGACATCTCCTTCGGCGCGATCAAGGTGGCGGAAGCCGGTGCGCGCGCCGCTTCCTATGACGAGCAGGCCGTCTCCGACTACATGAAGGGCGAGCACATCGTCGTCACCGCCGATCTCGGCCTCGGCCGCGGCAAGGCCACGGTCTGGACCTGCGACCTGACCAAGGCCTATGTCGAAATCAACGGCGACTACCGCTCCTGAGCCTTCCGGCTCGGCAGGCCCGAGCAAGAGCTTCATAGTCGGCAATCTTGCTGCCTGCTCCCTCCTGTGGGGGAGCAGCTACCTGTTCATCAAGCTGATGGCAGGCGACGTCGCCCCCTGGGCGATCGCCGCCTGCCGCGGCCTGCTCGGCGCGGCGACACTGGCGCTGTTCGTCATGGCGCGCGGCCAGAGCCCGCTGCCCCGCCGCCATGAGCTCCGCCACTGGCTGGTGCTCGGCACCTGCAATGGCTGGCTGCCGAACGTGCTCGTCGCCTATGCGCTGATCCAGCTCGCCAGCGGGCCGGCGGCGATGATCCAGGCGGCGGGGCCGCTGGTCACGGCGCTGTTCGCGCATGTCCTGTTCTTGGAGGAGCAGTTGAGCCGGCGCCGGCTCGTCGGCATCCTGGTCGGCATGGCTGGGGTCGCCATCCTGGTCGGCCCGCGCGTGATCGAGGGCGGCGGCACGGCGCTCAGCCTGCTCGCCATGGTCGGCGCGACGCTGTCCTATGCATGCGCCAACCTCTACACGCGCGCCGTGCCGCCGCGAGCGGGCGATCCGATCCGGCTCGCACTCGGCCAGCAGATGGTCTCCGGCACCGGGGCGCTGTTGCTGACGCTGACGGTCTCCGGCTGGGGGGCACTTCTGGCCCTGGCCCCGCATTGGCAGGCCGCGCTGGCGCTCGGCGTGTTCGCAACAGCGATGCCGGTGGCGTTCTTCATGCGGCTGATCCGTGCGGCCGGGCCGACACGGGCGGCGATGACCGGCTATCTGGTTCCGGCGGTCGCTGTCGCGATGGGTGTGCTCGTGCTCGGCGAAACGCTGGAGTTGCGGCAGGTCATCGGAGGTTGCATCATCCTTGCGGGCGTCTTTCTGGTCTCGACGGCGCCTGCGGGGGGACGTGCCGGATGATAAGGATAGCCTGCGTGCTGGGCCTTGCGGCTCTGCTGGGAGCTTGTGTCGCGCAGCCGTCGCCGACGGCTTCGTCCTTCTCGGCCGAGGAGGCCGCCGTCATCCGGAAACCCGGTACTGGCGTCATCGTCGGCCACGCCTTCCGGACGCGTTCGAAGGGGCAGGTGGTGAATGCGGCCGGCGAGGTCGTCAGGCTGATCCCGGCGACGGCCTATGCCCGCGAGCGCTTCAATCGCGTTTTCGGCAAGACCAAGTTCCTGCCGCACTGGCGCTATCCGAACGAGCAGGTCGACCCGCGCTACGCCGAGCTGACCCGCACGACGAAAACGGCGGCGAATGGCCGGTTCAGCTTCGATAAGGTCGCGCCCGGCAGCTATTTCGTCTCGACCCAGGTGATCTGGGGCGAGGAGGATCAGGTTTTCCGCGAGGGCGGCACGGTCTATGACGAGGTCACGCTGACCGGCAAGGAAACCGAACCGGTCGAGGTCATCCTCTCGGGACATTAGATCTTGCCGTGAAGCTGCTGCTCGTCGTCGCCTGCGCGCTGGTCGATTCCGACAATCGCGTGCTCGTCACCCAACGTCCCGAGGGCAAGGCGCTTGCCGGCCTCTGGGAGTTCCCAGGCGGCAAGCTGGAGGCCGGCGAGCGGCCGGAGCCTGCGCTGATCCGCGAGCTTGCCGAGGAACTCGGTATCGAGGTCAAGGAAGCTTGCCTCGCGCCGCTGACCTTCGCCAGCTACGCCTATCCCGAGTTCCACCTCTTGATGCCGCTCTATATCTGCCGGCGCTGGGAGGGGACGGCGATGTCGCGCGAGGGGCAGGCGCTGAAATGGGTGCGCCCCGGCAAGCTGCGCGATCTTGCCATGCCACCGGCCGACGAACCGCTGATCCCGCCGCTGGTGGATCTGCTGGGGACGTGAGTGTCAGTACGTGATTGGCGAGGGACCGGAACGCAGAACCCCTCTCCCGGATGGGAGAGGGGCAGGGGTGAGGGACCGCCGCTGATTATTCGGGCGAGGCGGCGCCGTTGCGCCTTCTACGGATAAGGCAGGCCCTCATCCCTGCCCTTCTCCCACACGGGAGAAGGGTTCCACGCGCCCTTCATTCCGCTCTGTGCTTACCGATTACTCCAGCCGCTCAGCGCGGCAGGATGGTCTCGCCCATCAGGTGCTTGTCGATCGCATGGGCCATCTGGCGGCCCTCGCGGATTGCCCAGACCACCAGCGACTGGCCGCGGCGCATGTCGCCGGCGGCGAAGACCTTCTCGACCGAGGTCTTGTAGGCCAGCATGTTGGCTTCGACATTGCCGCGGCCGTCGAGCTTGACGCCGAGCTTCTCGAGCAGGCCGTCATGCACAGGCGAGACGAAGCCCATGGCGAGCAGGACGAGATCGGCCTTGAGCTGGAACTCAGTGCCCGCGATCGGCTTGAAGCTGGCATCGACCTTGGTGCAGTGCAGCGTCTTTACCTTGCCGTTCTCGCCGGTGAACTTGACGGTGCCGACCGCGAAGTCGCGCTCGGCGCCTTCCTCATGGCTGGAGGACGTCCGCAGCTTCAGCGGCCAGTTCGGCCAGGTCAGCGCCTTGTTCTCCTTTTCCGGCGGCTGCGGCATGATCTCGAGCTGGGTGACCGAGAGCGCGCCCTGGCGCACCGAGGTGCCGATGCAGTCCGAGCCGGTGTCGCCGCCGCCGATGACGACGACATGCTTGCCGCCGGCGAGGATCGGCCGGGCGTTGCCCGTCGTGTCAGGCTCGCCGCCATTGCGGCGGTTCTGCTGCGGCAGGAAGTCCATGGCGAACTGGACGCCGTCGAGGTCGCGGCCCTCGATCGGCAGGTCGCGAGGCTTCTCGGCGCCGCCGGTCAGGCCGATCGCGTCGTACTGAGCGAGCAGTTCCTGCGGTTCGATGTCGACGCCGACATTGACGCCGTAATGGAAGACGACGCCTTCGGCTTCCATCTGGGCGACGCGCCGATCGACATGCGACTTCTCCATCTTGAAGTCGGGAATGCCATAGCGCAGCAGGCCACCGGCGCGACCCTGGCGCTCATAGACATGGACCTCGTGGCCGACGCGGGCGAGCTGCTGGGCGGCGGCGAGGCCTGCCGGGCCGGAGCCGATGATCGCGATCTTCTTTCCGGTCTTGACCTCGGCCGGCTCAGGAACGATCCAGCCTTCTTCCCAGCCCTTGTCGACGATCGCGCATTCGATCGACTTGATCGTGACCGGGGTGTCCTCGAGGTTCAGCGTGCACGACGCCTCGCACGGGGCGGGGCAGACGCGGCCGGTGAACTCGGGGAAGTTGTTGGTCGAGTGCAGATTGCCGAGCGCTTCCTGCCACTTGTCGTTGTAGACGAGATCGTTCCAGTCCGGGATCTGGTTGTTGACCGGGCAGCCATTGTGACAATACGGGATGCCGCAATTCATGCAGCGCGCCGCCTGGTCGCGGGTCGCCTCCCGGCCGAGCGGGATCACGAACTCCTTGTAGTTGCGGATACGGTCCGAGGCCGGACGATACTTCCGGTCGCGACGATCAATCTCGAGAAAGCCGGTTACCTTGCCCATCGTCTCACTCCGCCGCGACCGAGACGCCGGCCTGGGCCCGCTCGATTTCCAGTAGTGCGCGCCGGTACTCGACCGGCATGACCTTGACGAATTTGGGCAGGTAGTCCGCCCAGTTCTCCAGGATCGCCTGTGCCCGCGCCGACCCGGTGTATTTCAGGTGGTTGGCGATGAGCTGGTGCAGGCGCTCGGCGTCATAGCCGGACATGTTGGCCATGACGTCGATGCGGCCCTTGAACTCGAGGTCGCCGCCATGATGGTAGAGGCGCTGGGTCAGCTCCTCCTCCTCCGGCACCGGCTCGAGATCGACCATGGAGAGGTTGCAGCGCTTGGCGAAGCTCCTGTCCTCGTCGAGGACATAGGCGATGCCGCCCGACATGCCGGCCGCGAAGTTGCGCCCGGTCTGGCCGAGCACGACGACGACGCCGCCGGTCATGTATTCGCAGCCATGGTCGCCGGTGCCCTCGACCACCGCGATCGCGCCGGAATTGCGCACGGCGAAGCGCTCGCCGGCGACGCCGCGGAAGTAGCATTCGCCGGAGATCGCGCCGTAGAGCACGGTGTTGCCGACGATGATCGCCTCCTCGGCGAGCGCCTGCGACTTCGGATCAGGGCGGATAATCAGCTTGCCGCCCGACAGGCCCTTGCCGACATAGTCGTTGGCCTGGCCGGTGAGATCGAGCGTCACGCCGGACGCAACCCAGGCGCCGAAGCTCTGGCCAGCCGTGCCGGTCAGCTTCACCGTGATCGTGTCGTCCGGCAGGCCGAGCCCGCCATGGCGCTTGGCGATCTCGCCCGAGATCATCGCGCCGGTCGAGCGATCGACATTGCGGATGGTGCTCTCGATCACGACCGGAGCGCCGCTGTCGAGCGAGGCGCCGGCCTTGGCGATCAGCGTGCGGTCGAGCACCGACTCGATCGGGTGGTGCTGGCGCTCGACATTGCGGATGGCGACGCCTTTGCCCGGCTCCGGCTTGTGGAAGATGCGGGCGAAGTCGAGCCCCTTGGCCTTCCAGTGGTCGATGGCTTCCTTCTTGTCGAGCCAGTCGGAGCGGCCGACGAGCTCGTCGAAGCTCTTGACGCCCATCTCCGCCATGATTTCGCGCACGTCCTCGGCGAGGAAGAAGAAGAAGTTGATGACGTGCTCGGGCTGGCCCTTGAAGCGCTTGCGCAGCACCGGGTCCTGGGTGGCGACCCCGACCGGGCAGGTGTTGAGATGGCACTTGCGCATCATGATGCAGCCGGCTGCGATCAGCGGCGCCGTGGCGAAGCCGAACTCGTCGGCCCCGAGCAGCGCGCCGACGACGATGTCGCGGCCGGTGCGCAGGCCGCCGTCGACCTGGAGGGCGATGCGGCCGCGCAGCTTGTTCATCACCAGGATCTGGTGGGTCTCGGCGAGGCCGATCTCCCAGGGCGATCCCGCATGCTTGATCGAGGTCAGCGGCGAAGCGCCGGTGCCGCCCTCGTAGCCGGCGATGGTGATGTGGTCGGCGCGCGCCTTGGCGACGCCGGCGGCGACGGTGCCGACGCCGAGCTCGGAGACGAGCTTGACCGAGACGTCCGCCGCCGGGTTGACGTTCTTCAGGTCGAAGATCAGCTGGGCGAGATCCTCGATCGAATAGATGTCGTGGTGCGGCGGCGGCGAGATCAGGCCGACGCCCGGGGTCGAATGCCGGACCTTGGCGATGCGGGCATCGACCTTGTGGCCGGGCAATTGTCCGCCCTCGCCGGGCTTGGCGCCCTGCGAGACCTTGATCTGCATCATCTGCGAGTTGACGAGGTATTCGGTGGTGACGCCGAAGCGACCCGAAGCGACCTGCTTGATCGCCGAGCGCATCGAGCGCCCGTCCGGCAGCGGCTTGAAGCGCTCCGGCTCCTCGCCGCCCTCGCCGGTGTTCGACTTGCCGCCGATCGCGTTCATGGCGAGCGCCAGCGTCGAATGCGCCTCATGGCTGATCGAGCCGAAGGACATGGCGCCTGTGGAGAAGCGCTTGACGATCGAGGCTGCGCTCTCGACCTCGTCCAGCGGGATCGGCTTGCGGCCGAGCTCGTCGGCCATCTTGACGTGGAACAGGCCGCGAATGGTCGAGAGCTTCTCGCTCTGGTCGTTGACCAAGTCGGAATAGGCCTTGAACTTGTCGCGGGCGTTGCCGCGCACGGCGTGCTGGAGCAGCGCGATGTTCTCCGGCGTCCAGGCATGCGCCTCGCCGCGCAGGCGGAAGGCGTATTCGCCGCCGATGTCGAGCGCGTCGCGATAGATCGGCGAGCCGCCGAAGGCGTCGCGATGGCGGCGCACGCTCTCCTCGGCGATCTCGGCGAGACCGACGCCCTCGATCGAGGAGATGGTGCCGGTGAAGTACTTGTCGATGAACTCGGTGCGCAGGCCGACGGCGTCGAAGATCTGGGCGCCGCAATAGGACTGGTAGGTCGAGATGCCCATCTTGGACATGACCTTGAGCAGCCCCTTGCCGACCGACTTGATGAAGCGCTTGACCACCTCGTAGCGGTCGACCTCCGGCGGGAACTCGCCGGCCTCGAACAGCGCTTCGAGCGTCTCGAAGGCGAGATAGGGGTTGATCGCTTCGGCGCCGAAGCCCGCGAGCAGGGCGAAGTGGTGGATCTCGCGCGGTTCGCCGGATTCGATGACGAGGCCGACCGAGGTGCGCAGGCCCTTGCGGATCAGGTGATGATGGACCGCTGCCGTCGCCAGCAGCGCCGGGATCGGGATGCGGTCGGGCCCGACCTGGCGGTCGGAGAGGATGATGATGTTGTAGCCGCCATGGACGGCCGCTTCCGCGCGCTCGCACAGGCGCTCGATCGCGCCCTCCATGCCGGCCGCGCCCTCGCGGGTCGGATAGGTGATGTCGAGCGTCTTGGTGTCGAAGCGATCCTCGTAGTGACCGATGCAGCGGATCTTCTCGAGATCGTCATTGGTCAGGATCGGCTGGCGCACTTCCAGGCGCTTGCGGCGCGAGGTGCCTTCGAGGTCGAGGATGTTCGGCCGCGGGCCGATGAAGGAGAGGAGGCTCATCACGAGCTCCTCGCGGATCGGGTCGATCGCCGGGTTGGTGACCTGGGCGAAGTTCTGCTTGAAATAGGTGTAGAGCAGCTTCGACTTCGAGGAGAGCGCCGAGATCGGGGTGTCGGTCCCCATCGAGCCAACGGCTTCCTGGCCGGTCACCGCCATCGGCGCCATCAGGATCCTGGTGTCTTCCTGGGTGTAACCGAAGGATTGCTGGCGATCGAGCAAGGCGACGTCGGTGCGCGAGGCGCGTGCCTCGACCGGCGGCAGCTCTTCCAGCACGATCTGGGTGCGCTTCAGCCAGTCCTTGTAGGGGTTGGCGAGGCAGAGGGTACTCTTGATCTCGTCGTCGCCGATGATGCGGCCTTCCTCGAGATCGATCAGCAGCATCTTGCCGGGCTGGAGCCGCCACTTCTGGACGATCTTCTCCTCCGGGATCGGCAGCACGCCGAACTCCGAGGCGAGCACGACGAGGCCGTCGTCGGTGACGAGATAGCGGGCGGGGCGCAGGCCGTTGCGATCGAGCGTCGCGCCGATCTGGCGGCCGTCGGTGAAGGCGATCGCGGCCGGGCCGTCCCACGGCTCCATCAGGGCCGCATGGTATTCGTAGAAGGCGCGCCGGCTCTCATCCATCAGCGGGTTGCCGGCCCAGGCCTCGGGCACCAGCATCATCATGGCGTGGGCGAGCGAATAGCCGCCCTGGACCAGGAATTCGAGGGCGTTGTCGAAGCAGGCGGTGTCGGATTGGCCCTCATAGGAGATCGGCCAGAGCTTGGAGATGTCGGCGCCGAAGAGCTCGGAATCGACCGAGGCCTGGCGGGCCGCCATCCAGTTGACGTTGCCGCGCAGCGTGTTGATTTCGCCGTTATGGGCGACCATCCGGTAGGGGTGGGCGAGGCGCCAGGACGGGAAGGTGTTGGTGGCGAAGCGCTGGTGGACGAGGGCGAGCGCGCTCTCGAAGCGTGCGTCGGTCAGGTCCTTGAAGTAGGCGCCGAGCTGGGTGACCAGAACCATGCCCTTGTAGACGATGGTCCGGCAGGAGAAGGAGACCGGGTAATAGGTCGCGGTCGCCCGGTCATGGCGCTTGTAGACCTTGTTCGAGACCGACTTTCTGAGGACGTAGACCTGCCGCTCGAACTCGTCCTCGTCGGTGATCTCGGCCGGGCGGCCGACGAAAATCTGGCGATGGCAGGGCTCGGTCTCCTTGACGGCCTCGCCGAGATCGCTGTTGTCCACCGGCACGTCGCGCCAGCCGAGGAAGATCAGGCCTTCCTCCTCGACGGTCTGGGCGACGATCTCCTCGCAGACGGCGCGGTTGTCTGCCTCTTGCGGCATGAAGAACTGGCCGATGGCGTAGTGACCGGGCTCGGGCAGCTCGATGCCGATCCCCGCGCATTCTTCCTTGAAGAAGCGATGCGGGATCTGGGTGAGGATGCCGCAGCCATCGCCGAGCTTGGGATCGGCGCCGACCGCGCCGCGATGGTCGATGTTGTGCAGGATCTGCAGGCCCTGCGCGACGATCGCATGGCTCTTGCGGTTCTTCATGTCGGCTATGAAGCCGACGCCGCAGGAGTCCTTCTCATAGGACGGGTCATAAAGGCCCTGCCGGGCCGGCATGGCCGGGTCGCGCACCTCGGGGAAACGCTCGAAAGCGGCCGTCGTCGTGGTGGCAACTTTAGCAGTGGTGTTGGCCATCGCGCTCGCCTTCCTGCTCTCGCTCATCGTCGCCTCCGCCCGCCTTCGGTCCCGCAGCATCGGCTGGGGAGCCCGCCAAAGTCCACCGCCGCTCCGGCTTCCACCTTGCCGAGCAAGGATCGGGCCGGTCCGGGTTTATTCTCGGTTTGCGAAGGTTGCTTGCGCTGGTCTTGTCTTGCGCCCGCGTCCTCCGCAGGCGCCTCGGGCGTCAAGCCCTGCCGCGCCTGGTCACGCCGCCGTTTTGCGGGCGGCGCGCGTCGTACGGTTGGCTTTGGCTTTGTTTGCCGTACCTCCCGCCATCATCCGCTCCATCCGCCTGCGCCGGGGCCTCGGCGAGGCCCGCTTCGAAAATGGGACAGCATCGCTGTCCTATTGCCTTGACCTTGCCAGAATTCCAATCTGGGCACAAGCGCCGATTTCGCGTCGCGGCGACATTTTATTGCGACCTCCATCGCTGTCCGGACATTTTCACATCATGGTGGCTGGCTCGCCAAGCCGGAAGTTGTCGATCGCAGGGAATTGGGCCTGCCTGAGCCGCAGCCGGATTGGCCATCTGCTTCCGGTATGGTGGCCGCCTTTTCCCATCGGGCCTGCGCCTCAGGCAGATCGGAACGGGCTCCAGCATCGATTGCGCTGCGCCGGGCGGCTGCTTATCCCTCGAAACCTTGCAGCGGCCCGCCGGATATCTCCATGAACTTCATCAGCGACAATCTGGCCGGGGCGAGCGCGCCGGTGATGCAGGCAATGGCGGCGGCCAATGACGGCTTCGCCGCCGGCTACGGCAACGATGCCTGGACCAGGCGGGTCGAAGGGCTGTTCGCCGATTTGTTCGAGCGGGAGGTCGCGGTCTTTCTGGTCACGACCGGCACGGCGGCGAATTCCCTGGCGTTGGCGAGCCTGGTCCAGCCCTGGGGGGCGGTGCTCTGCCATCACGAGGCGCATATCGCCGCCGACGAATGCGGCGCGCCCGAATTCTTCACCGGCGGGGCCAAGATCGTCGGCTTGCCCGGCGATGGCTGCAAGCTCGCGCCGGAGGTCGTCATCGACCAGCTCGCGCGCCTGCGCGCGGGCGCCGTGCATCAGGTCCAGCCGCAGATGCTGTCGATCACGCAGGCGACCGAGTGCGGGCTTGTCTACAGTGCCAAGGAGATCGCGGCGCTGAAGCAGGCGGTCGCGCCGCGCGGGCTGAAGCTTCATATGGACGGCGCCCGCTTCGCCAATGCGGTCGCGGCGCTGGGTTGCGCGCCCGCCGAGATCACCTGGCGGGCTGGCGTCGACGTGCTGTCCTTCGGCGGCACCAAGAACGGCGCCTTCGCCGCCGAAGCCGTGATCGTCTTCGATCCGGCCGATGCGGATGAGATGCCGTGGCGACGCAAGCGCGCCGGGCACACGCTGTCCAAGGGCCGGTTGATCGGTGCGCAGTTCGAGGGTTTGCTCGCCAGCGGCCATTGGCTCGACCTTTCCCGCCATGCGAATGCGATGGCCAGGCGCCTGGCCGATGCCGTTGCGTCCGCCGGCAAGCTGCGGCTGGCTTGGGCCTGCGAGGCGAACGAGGTCTTTCTGGTCTTGCCGTCGCAGGCGCAGGTCGCGCTGGCGGCGCAGGGCGCGCAGTACATCGCCTGGTCGGATGGTGCGCTGCCCGCGGGACAGGCGCTCCAGCCTGGCGAGGTCGTCGGGCGCTTTGTCTGCTCGTTTGCGACTCGGATAGAGGAGGTCGACAGGCTCGCCGCTGTCCTCGCGACCGTCTAGACGCCGGAAAGAGCCTGTTTCCCAGCCGATTCACGCCGCAAGCGCGCCGCAATCCTTATCAAGAACTGAAGACTGCGAATTTCGTCTGACAGAGGACAGACCATGGCAGTTTTGGTTTCGCCCGCCGCGCCGCGCCGCTTGCGCCGTCGGATGGCTGGCCTTGCCGTCCTGGCCGTGATGGCCGGTGCGAGCGGCCCGGCCCTGGCACAGCTCGACGACTATGGCGGTGGCTACGCCCGTTACGGCTACGACTACGACGATGACTACGGCCCGCGCTACGACTATGCGCCGCGCCGGGCGGCTCCGATCCCGCCACGGGCCGTCGGACGGATCGCGGCGCAGGAATTCGGCCTGCGCGAGGTGCAGCGGACGGTGCGCACCGGCTCTGCCATCGTCATCGACGGCCTGGCGGCGAACGGGTCGCGGTTGCGGCTGATCATCGACCGCTTCAATGGCGAGCTGATCGACCGGATCGTGCTGCAGCCGCCGCCGCGGGTCGTCAGGCTCGATCCGCGCGAGGAGGAGCGTCCGGCGCAGAAGAAGCTGACGCCGCGCCCGCCCGAGCGACCGGCCGCGTTGAAGCCGGCGCAGCCGCCGGCCGAGGCGAACGCGCCGGCGACCGTCGCGCCGCCGTCACCGGCCGCGCCCAAATCTGAAGCGCCCGCGACGAAGCCGGTTGCGGTCCCCTCGGTCGCGCCGGCGGACATCGGCAAGCCGAAGCTGGTCAATCCCCAGGATGTCCGTGGGGCAGAGGGGCCCGATCGCCTGCCGCCGCTGGCACGGGCGCATCCGAGCGGCATTCCGACGCCTGACACGACCCTGCCGCCGGTGCAGATCGAGGAGATGAAGACGGCGCAGCCGAAGCCGGAGACGCCGATAGCGCCGGTCAATCCGAACTGAGGTGCTTCAACCATCGACGCTGATGGCAAAAAAGCCTCCCCGGTTTCCCGGGGAGGCTCTCGCGTCTCAGATCTGTGGTGATTGCGCGCCGATATCGGTTACGCGGCCTTCCTGGCCTCGATCACCTTGGGGGTGCTGCCGCCGATCGGGATCAGGCGCGGCTTCTTGGCCTCGGGGATCTCGCGGACGAGGTCGATATGGAGCAGCCCGTTCTCGAGGCTGGCGCCGGTGACCTGGACATAGTCGGCGAGCTGGAAGCGACGCTCGAAGGCGCGGGCCGCGATGCCCTGATGCAGGACTTCGCGCTTCTCGGCATCCTCGGCGGCTTTCTTCTCGCCGCGAACGGTCAGCGCGTTCTCCTTGCTCTCGATCGAGAGGTCGGCCTCACCGAAACCGGCGACCGCGATCGAGATGCGATAGGCGTTCTCGGAGATGCGCTCGATGTTGTAGGGGGGATAGCTCGGCGCATTCTCGACGCTGGTGGCCTGGTCGAGCAGCGAGAACAGGCGGTCGAAGCCGACGGTCGAGCGATAGAGCGGGGAAAGGTCGTAAGAACGCATGATTGTCCTCCAAAGGAAGCGACATTCGGGTCAGCCCGCCTCCTCATGAGCGCGGGCCGGGTTTGGTCTCGCGCAGCCGCTTGACGGCCTGCGCAGCAATGATCTGGGTGGCGGTTTCGGCTTTTCAAGAGCTCTACCGCAGTGAGAAATCGCCTCAAGGAAGCGGGCTCGCGCGCAAAATGCCTGTCGTGTCGGCGCTGCGCTTCGCTGTGGCCGGAATGACGGACCGATACCGGAGGGCAACGGAATTTTACCGCGATGACGCTATAACAGCAGGGTGACTCCGGAGCGCCGATGACGCAGGCCGAATTCTTCCATCAGCCGGACTACCCGGTGCCCGGCCACGGCAAGGTCTGGTTTGGCGAGACCGCCGACAAAGCGCGCCTGCGCCTGGCGAGCTGGCGCCCGAGCGTGCGGCGGGAGAGGGGCACCGTCCTGGTCGTGCAGGGCCGAGCCGAGTTCATCGAGCGCTACAGCGAGACGATCGCCGAGCTGCGCCGGCGCGGCTTTCATGTCCTGACCTTCGACTGGCGCGGGCAAGGCGGTTCGCAACGCTTCACAGGCCGGCAGCGCAAGGGGCATGTCGGCCGGTTGGTGCATTACGAGCGCGATCTGGCGCTGGTCGTGGCGCAGATGCAGGAGCGCCTGCCACCCCCCTATTTCGTCCTTGCGCACTCGATGGGCGCGGCACTCTGCCTCGACGCCGCCCGGCACGAGGCGCTGCCGGTGGAGCGGTTGGTCGCGATCGCGCCGATGCTCGGCATCGCCATGATCGAGAATCCGCGCGGCGCGCGCTGGCTGGCGCGGGTGCTGTACTGGCTCGGCTTCGGCAAGGCCTTCGTGCCCGGTGGCGGCGACACCGCGATCGGCACCAAACCGTTCGAGGGCAACCGGCTGAGTTCGGACCCCGTCCGCTATGCCCGCAACGCTGCCTTGTCGGCCGCGGCGCGCGATCTTGCGATCGGCGACCCCAGCGTCGGCTGGATCTACGCCGCCTTCCAGTTGATGGGCCGGCTGGCGCAGCCGCGCGCGCCGCTCGAGGTCAGGGTGCCGACGCTGGTCGTCGCCGCCGGGCGCGATCCCGTGGTCTCGACGCCCGCGATCGAGCGCTTTGCGGCGAGGCTCAAGACGGGTTCCGCTCTGGTGCTGCCGACGGCGCGCCACGAGATCCTGATGGAGACCGACGCGATCCGGGCGCAGTTCTGGGCAGCCTTCGACGCCTTCGTCCCCGGCGAGGAATTGCCGGTCGAGACGCCAGCCCCGACGTCAGCCGTTCAGGAGGGCGAGAGCGGCCTGGTGCAAGGCCTTGTTGCCAGCGGCGAGGATGGTGCCGCCCTGGGCGGCGCTGCCACCGTCCCATGAGGTGACGATGCCGCCGGCGCCCTCGATGATCGGGATCAGCGCGACGATGTCATAAGGCTTCAGCCCGCTTTCGATGACGAGATCGACATGGCCGGCGGCGAGCATGCAATAGGCGTAGCAGTCGCAGCCATAGCGCGCCATGCGGACGGCGCTTTCGACCCGGTCGTAAGCGGCTTTCTGCCCGTCGACGAAGAGGTGCGGGCTCGTGGTCATCAACGTCGCCTCGGCGAGATTCGTCAGCTGCCGAGTATGAAGTTCGCGCGGTCCGTTCGGCCCTTCATAGCGCGCCATGCGGCCGTCGCCTGAGAAGCGCTCGCCGGTGAAGGGTTGGTTCATCATGCCGTAGACCGGCACGCCCTTGCGGGTCAGGCCGATCAGCGTGCCCCAGACCGGGATGCCGGAGATGAAGGCGCGGGTGCCGTCGATCGGGTCGAGCACCCAGACGTAGTCCGCGTCGGCATTCTCGGCGCCGAATTCCTCGCCGAGGATGCCATGGGCCGGGAAGGTGCGCTTGATCAGGTTGCGCATCACGTCTTCGCCGGCGCGATCGCCCTCGGTCACGGGATCGAAGATGCCGCCGCCGGATTTGTCCTCGGTGGTATGCCGGGCGCGGAAGAAGGGCAGGATCGCCTGGCCCGACAGAGTCGCCAGCCGGGAGACGAATTCCGTGAAATCGACCGCGCTCATCAGGGTTCCTTCGGCTCGACCGGCCTGCCGCCTTCATGCTGTGCGGCGCACGGGATGACAAGCGCCGTCCCGGTCGAGGTCGATCAGGTCAGGACAGTTCAGTTTCAGCCGATCCCGCGAAATCGGACAGTTCATGACGATTGTACGGCTCGTCATGCATTTTCTGCATGTCGATATCTGCGTTTCGGCTTGCGTTTTTGCAGCGCAATGCGCTATTGTGCACTGCGAAGGGGAGATGACCTCAAACCTTCGTTGCCCTCCTTGGGCGTTTCCTCCCTAGACTTCGGGCCGCCACGAAAGTGCGCGGCCCTTTTTCTTTGTCCTCAAGGGATTGGCCGAGGATGCAGGCCTACTCCGCGGCCTGGCGCCAGTCGTCGCTCCAGCCGCTCCAGCGCGCGAAGCATTCGGCCATGGCGGCGCTGATCACCTGCTGGAGCGCCGCAAAGCCGCTGCTCGGCTCGAGTGTCGCCTCGTTCATGTAGAGGCCGCGGCTGACCTCGATCTGCAGGGCATGCACGCCGGAGCCGGGCGCTCCGTAATGCTCGGTGATGAAGCCGCCGGCATAGGGGCGGTTGCGGGTCACGGTGAGCCCGGCGCGCGCGAATGCCTGTTCCGCCGCATCGACGACGAAGCTGGCGGCGCTGGTGCCGAAGCGGTCGCCAAGGATGATGTCGCCCTTGGCGGTGCCGTCGCGGTCGAGCCCGGCCGAGGGCATGGAGTGGGCGTCGACCAGGATGCAGCTGCCGAAGCTGGCTTGCGTACGATTCACCAGATGGCGCAGGCCGGCATGATAAGGCCGGTAGAGCGCCTCGATACGGCTGAGCGCATTCTCGACGGGAATGCGGCCGGAATAGATCTCATAGGATTCGCCGACGATGCGCGGGATCGTGCCGAGTCCGCCGGCGACGCGCAGCGAGCGGGTGTTGGCGAAGCCGGGCAGCCGGCCCTCGAACATGCGCGGATCAAGCTCATAGGGCTCGCGGTTGGCGTCTAGAAAGGCGCGCGGGAACTCGGCGACGAGCAGGGGCGCGCCGAGCGCGACCGCATGGGAGAAGAGCAGGTCGACATAGGCGTCCTCCGAGCGGCGCAGCGCCCGCAGCGGCAGGCGCGAGCCCTCGACGAAGGCGCGCGGATAGCACCGCCCGGCATGGGGCACGTCGACGATGACGGGGACGACCTGCAGCGCGGGCTGATGGAGCGTGAACGGCCGCTCGATCTCGGCGATCACGTCGTCCGGGCGGGGAAAGGAGAATCCGGCTGGCAGCGTCATGTCGACGAACTCAAGCACAAAGCTGCCGCCGATTGAAGGGCCTGACCTTTCGTCATCTGGCGAGCCAGCCTTCACTGGTTGTTTACCGTAATGTCGCCAAATAGAACTGGCTGATCCATCCGGATGTGTGCGAGCGACGAGTTCGCCTCACGCCGGGCTGGACCGGCAACACCCGGAATGGCAGGGACGGCCACCCGGTACGAAGGACGACGAACGAGCGAATCGGCTTCCGGCCAATAAGGCAGGGCGGCGTGGGCTCGGTGCAACATCGCGGACGAAGCAAGGCGCCATGACCAAGATCCTCCTGGCCGAAGACGACAACGACATGCGCCGCTTCCTGGTGAAGGCGCTGCAGAATGCAGGCTATGACGTCGCCTCGTTCGACAACGGGCTATCGGCCTATAACCGGCTGCGCGAGGAGCCGTTCGAACTGCTCCTGACCGACATCGTCATGCCCGAGATGGACGGAATCGAGCTGGCGCGCCGCGCCACCGAGCTCGATCCCGACATCAAGGTGATGTTCATCACCGGTTTCGCGGCGGTGGCGCTCAACCCCGATTCGCAGACGCCGAAGGATGCCAAGGTGCTGTCGAAGCCCTTCCACCTGCGCGAGCTGGTCAACGAGGTCGAGAAGCTGCTGGCGGCGTGAGGGCCGGGCAGGGGCCGAGCAAGAGCTTCTTGCAAAGAAGCCGACGAAGCGCCTTGCAAGGTGCGCAGGTGTCCGCTATAGCCCCTCCACCTCGCAGCGATATCGCCCTCGGGCCGGTGTCGTTCCGGACGCTTTCGGGCGAAACGGGCGCGTAGCTCAGCGGGAGAGCACTACGTTGACATCGTAGGGGTCACAGGTTCGATCCCTGTCGCGCCCACCATTTTCTCCTTGGATCCAAGGACAGACGGCCGCCCGACAGGGCGGCCGTTTTGCTTTGGCCGGTCAGTCCGCTCGGGACGCGATCCCTTTGCGGCTTTCATCGGTGAGCCAGTCGCGGAAGGCCAGCATGGCCGGTGTGAGCGAGCGCGATTGCAGCCAGGTCAGCCAGTAGCTGCCGAGCGAGACCTCGATCGGAAAAGGGCGGAGCAGCCTGCCATCGTCGAAATAGCGCGAGAACAGCAGAGCCGGCACCAGTGCGACGCCTTCGCCGGCCGCAGCGACCTCGGCAAGGGCGATCGAGCTGTCGAAGACCGGTCCGCGGGCCTGCAAGGGCTCGATGCCGGCCGCCTCGCTCCACAGCGTCCACTCATCGGCGCGATAGGAGCGCAGCAGGGCATGGTCGGCGAGATCGACCGGCTGGTGCAGCGTTTCGGTCAGCACCGGGGCGCAGACCGGCGTCATCGGCGCCTCGAACAGGCGCAGAGCCGCCGTGCCGTGCCAGGCGCCGCCGCCGAAGCGCAAGGCGTAGTCCAGCCCTTCGGCTGCGAGGTCGACGCGGTTGTTGTTGGTCGTGAGGCGCAGGTCGATCTCCGGATGAGCCTGGCGGAAGCCGGCCAAGCGCGGCAGCAGCCAGCCGAGCGCGAAGGTGCCGACCGCGCCGACATTCAGGACCTCGACCGGCCTGCCGGTCTCGAAGCGCTCGAGCAGCCCGGCGATGCGGTCGAAGCTCTCACGCAGCGTCGGCAACAGGCTGCGGCCTTCATCTGTCAGGGCAAGGCCGCGCGGCAGGCGGCGGAAGAGCTCGACGCCGAGCCTCTCCTCCAGTCCCTTCACCTGATGGCTGATCGCGGCCTGGGTGACGCAGAGCTCGATCGCGGCCTTGGTGAAGCTGAGATGGCGGGCCGAAGCCTCGAAGGCGCGCAGGGCGTTCAAGGGGAGATGCGGGCGCAGCATGACAAGGCCTTAGGAAATCTAATGGCTCCGTAGAGATATCATCGTTTGCGATTGGGCAAGCTTGCGGCGAGAACGGCGGTGGGCACTGCCCCGCTGCCTCGAACGCGGCGTCCTCCCCAAAACCCATCTCTGCCTGACGCGCCAGCATTCCGCTCGGGCGCGACGGCTCGCGCATGGAGACAACCGATGATCCGACGCCGAGAGCTGCTGATCGGCTCCCTGACGGCCGCTCCTATGCTGGGCTGCCTGCCCGGTCTGGCGCAAGAGCGCGAAGACAAGCTGCGCGAGGGCCTGTTCGCGCTCGACCGCAAGCATGGCGGGCGCCTCGGCGTCGCCATTCTCGACAGCGGCAACGGCCGCATCGTCGCCCATCGCGGCGAAGAGCGCTTCGCCATGTGCAGTACGTTCAAGTTCGTGGCCGCGGCCTGCGTGCTGGCGCGGGTCGATCGCGGCGAAGAGGAGCTCGAGCGGCGCGTGAGCTACAGCAAGGCCGATCTCGTCACCTATTCGCCGGTGACCGAGAAACATGTCAAAAAGGGCCTCACGCTCGCCGAGATCTGCGATGCGGCGGTGACGCTGAGCGACAACACCGCCGGCAACCTGCTGCTCGATTCCTTCGGTGGCCCGAAGGGGTTGACCGCCTATATGCGTTCGCTGGGCGACGACGCCTCGCGGCTTGACCGGCGCGAGCCGGACCTCAACGAGGCCAGAACCGGCGATCCGCGCGATACGACGACGCCGGTCGCCATGGCCGGCGTGCTACGCCAGACCGTTCTCGGAGGGGCATTGTCGCCGGCCTCGCGGCAGCAATTGACGACCTGGCTGGTCGCCAACAAGACCGGCGACAAGCGCCTGCGAGCCGGTGTGCCGAAGGGCTGGCGCATCGGCGACAAGACCGGAACCGGCAACAACAACGCCACCAACGACATCGGGGTGATCTGGCCGCCCGGCCGAGCACCGCTGGTCGTCACGGCCTATTATGCGGAAGCGTCTGCAGCATTCCCCGAGCGCGAAGCCGTGCTGGCGGAAGTCGGGCGGCTCGCCTCCTCGCTCTAAAAAAGCAGGAAAAGCTTCCGAAACAGGCGCTCGTCGCAGGCCGTCCCTGAAAGCTAGCGTCAAAGCGCTGCTTTCATGGCATGATCTCCGCGAATCCCGCACGGCCTGGAGGATCTGACGATGCGTGCGACATGGCTCATCGCTTTGGTGCTGGCAGCCGCGCTCGGCGGCTGCATGACGGCGGCCGAGCAGCGCAGCGCGGATGAAGCGCGCTGCCGCTCCTATGGGTTCAAGCCGGGTGCGGAGGGCTTCGCCAATTGCCTGATGGAGGTCGATCTCGATCGCTCGGCCTCGCGCCGGGCGCGCCTGGAGGCCTCCGGCTTCTATGGCCCGTATTGGGGGCCGTGGCCCTATCGGCGCTGGTGACGCTTTATTCTGCGTCGGCCTGACGGTCGGGCGTCGCATCGCGGAAGGCGGCAAGCTCCATCGCAGCCGCCTCCGCCCGCAGCAGGCGCGGGAATTGGGCGACATCGACGTTGAAGCGCCGGGCATTGCCGAGCTGCGGCACCAGGCAGATGTCGGCGATGCCGGGGCCATCGCCGAAGCAGAACGGGCCGGGAGTGTTCGCCACGAGCTGTTCGCAGGCCGACAAACCGTCGACATTGACGCTTGCCGCCCAGGCCAGGGCGCTATCGCCATCATGGCCGAGCTCGCGCAGGCGGTTGAGCACCTTGAGATTCTGCACCGGATGGATGTCGCAGGCGATCGCCTGGGCGAAGGCGCGGACCTTGGCCCGCGCGACCGAATCCTTCGGCAACAATGCGGGCTCGGGATGCGTCTCCTCGAGCCATTCGATGATGGCGAGCGATTGGGTCAGCGCCGTGCCGTCGTCGAGTTCCAGGGTCGGCACCAGCCCCTGCGGGTTGAGGGCGAGATAGGCAGGGTCGCGCTGCTCGCCATGGCGCAGATGGTGCGAGACGTGCTCGACGTCGAGGCGCTTGAGATTGAGCGCGATCCGCACGCGCCACGCGGCCGAACTGCGGAAATAGCCATGCAGCTTCATGACGCCGCCTCCCATGAGCCGGCGCCGAATGGCCGGTTCAGAAGGTATAGCCGAGGCGGGCGCCGAAATTCGAGGGGCCGCGCGGATTGCCGGCGTTGGCGACGGGGTTGTCGGAGCAGCCGGTGGTGCTGAAATGCTCCAGCGTCGCGATCAGGCTCCAGCGGTCGCTGAGGCGGAAGCCGAGGGCGGCGGCGCTGCGCGCGCCGGCGTTGCAGCCGACATTCAGGCGGTTTTCGGGAACGACGAAGCCGGTCTTGCCATTGTTGACGGCGGCGCCAAGGCTCGCCTCGAGGAAAACCGATTGCGAGACGTCGAAGGTCCAGGTCGCACCGGCATAGGCGTATTGCGTGCCGTTGACGTTGAGGCTGGACCCGAGATGGAAGCGCGGGACGAAAGCGTTGGCGAGGCGGTCGTTCAGGCTGGCGATGCGCGGCGTCAGGAGTTCGCCGCCGACATTGAGCAGGCCGCTCTCGCGCCCGCCGGGATTGGCGGCACCGAGGCCGAAGCGGGCTTCCCAGGCGGGAGCCGGCGCTTCCGTCGCGGGGGCATAGCCGAGCGCGCGGGTGCCGCCACGGTCACTCTGCGCCAGCGCGGGCGCGGACAGGACCGAGAGGACAGCGAACAGCGACGCGACGCGAACCATGACAGGGAAACGGGCTTTCAGCGGAGCTTCAAGGATTGGAAAAACGCAGGGAGTAGTGGCCGCAATGTGACGACGCCGCCCTTGAGCACTGCGTCATGATCAACCGGCACGCCACCAGAGCACGCCGAGGATCACCAGGATCGCGACGAACTGCAGCACCACGCGCAGCCGCATCAACTTCTGCGAGGTGTTCGAGCTGCCGCCGCGCAGCATGTTGATCAGGCCGAGCAACAGCACGACGGCGACGGCGCCGACGGCGATAGGGACGATGGCGGAGGAGACGTTCATCGCCGTGGTTTAATCCTCGCCGTGGCGCTTGACCAGCGTGGCCGTGGCGGCGAAGCGCCACAGCTCGGGATAAGTCCGGCCTAGCGATAGCGTCGCTGCACGATCAGGTTGGCGGCGATCGTGAGCAGCAGCGTCGCCGTCATCAGGATGAAGGAGATCGCGCCGCCAAAGGGCCAGTTGTTCTGCTGGGCGAACTGGCCGTAGACCAGCGGGCCCATGGTCTGGAATTTCGGGCCGCCGAGCAGGACCGGCGTGGCATAGGCGTTCATCGCCAGGATGAAGGTCAGGATCGTGCCGGCGAGGATGCCGGGCATGGCCAGCGGCCAGAGCACGCGGGCGAACATCGCTGCCGGGCCGGCGCCGAGGCTGAAGGCGGCTTCCTCGACATTGCGGTTGATGCCCTCGATCACGCTTTGCAGCGTCAGCACCATGAAGGGCAGGTTGACCGCGATGATGCCGATGATCACGGCTGTCTCGGTGAACATGATCTCGAGCGGCTGGTCGATGAGGCCAAGGCCCATCAGCGAGGCGTTGAGCGCCCCCTTGCTGCCGAAGGCGGTCATCCAGCCGGCGGCGCGCACGGCGTTGCCGACGAAGAGCGGCAGCACCACCAGCATGATCAGCAGGTTCTTGAAGCGGCTCTGCGTGCGCGCCAGCACATAGGCGAGCGGGAATCCCATGATCAGGCAGACGATCGTGCAGATCACGGCGACGCGGACCGTGCGCCAGAGCACGTTGAGATAGAAGGCGTCGGTGAAGAACTTGACGTAGTTCTCGATCGTCAGCCCGTCGACCATGAACTGGCCGGGGATGAACTGGTTGAGCGAATAGCGGAACAGGATCGCGACCGGGCCGATCAGCCCGATCGCGACAAAGATGGTCGCCGGGACGACGAGCATCCCGGCAAGATTGGTGCGGGCACCCGCGACAGGTTCGGGCGCTGCGCTCACCCCTTGAACACCTTGTCCCACCACTCCTTCATGCCTGCATCGTTCTTGGCGAGGAAGGCGTAGTCGAGATCCTTGATGCGCTTCTCTTCCTCGGGCGTGAAGCCGATGCGCTTCTGCAGGTCGGGTGCGACGGAAAGGCCGGAGACGGTGCCGTTATAGCCCATGTCGACGGCGAAGGCCTCCTGCGGCTCCTTGGCCAGCATGGCGTTCATATAGGCATAGGCGTTATCCTTGTTGGGCGCGTTCTTGGCGATGACGAAGCCGGAGACATAGGCCGGGATGCCCTCGACCGGCGAGACCGCCTCGCAGGGGATGCCCGCGTTCTGCCATTGCACCACGCGCGCCTTCCAGATCGCGCTGATGCCGACCTCCTCGTTCTTCATCGCCTGGGCGAAGGCCTCGTTGGTCGGATAGACGCGCGCGCCGGCCTTCTTGACCGCGAGCAGGATCTCCTTGGCCTTCTCGATGTCGTTCATGCTGGCGCCGTTCGTGGCGGCCATCGAGGCAGCGATCATGATCGCCTGGTACTGGATGTCGATGAAGCCGATCTTGTTGCCCCATTTCGGGTCGAGCCAGTCCTTGAAGCCGGTCGGGGCCGGGCTGATCAGCTTGGGATTGTAGATGACGACGTTGCCTGAATAGATGTGCCCGATGCCGTACGGGTACTTCATCGTCGGCAGGAGGTTCTTGGCGTTCGGGATCTTCGAGTAGTCGAGCTGCTCGGTCGCGCCGGCCTCGTTCATCTCGAACATATTGGCCGCCGAGAAGCCCTGGATGTCGACCGTGCCGCGCGGCAGGCGGCGCTCGGCGACCATCTTGGCGCGGCGCGGCGCGTCGCCGGCCTGGTCCTGCACAACCTCGAGGCCCTTGGGCTTGAGCAAGGGGTCTTCGATGTTCTTGGTCAGCAAGCGGGCATAGTCGCCGCCCCAGGTGCCGACCACGACCTTGCCGGCCGACTGCGCCAGCGCGCGGCCGCCGAGCGCCGGCATTGCAACCGTAGCGCCGGCACCAGCAGCCAGGCCTCTAAGGACATCGCGTCTGTCGATCTTTTTCATGTTCGTTCCCCTGTTGGACGCCTGTCGAGCGGGTTCAAGGCTCGCGCGGATAGACGAGCCCGGCGTCTTCGGCCCAGCCTATCGTGATCATGTCGCCCGGCTTCGGCTCGGCCGCGCCCTGGCGATTGGGCACCTGCAGCAAGATGCGGTCCTGCTCGGTCAGCCGGACATCGATGTCGAGCAACGCTCCGAGATAGGAGACGTGCTCGACCCGGGCCGGGAAGTGGTTCGCGCAAGCTTCCGCTTGCGCGCCGATGGCGAGGCGCTCGGGCCGCAGCGCCAGCGTTGCCGGGCCTGCCGCAGCCGTCCTGCAGCTGATGTCGAGGCCGCCGCCGCTGCGGAAACGCCCGTTCGCCGCTTCGCCATCGAGGAAGGCGCTGCGGCCGATGAAGCCGGCGACGAAGCGGTCGGCCGGCTTCTCGTAGAGCTCGCGCTGCGTGCCGATCTGGCGGACCTTGCCCTTCTCCATCACCACCAGCCGGTCGGCCATGGTGAGGGCCTCCTCCTGGTCGTGCGTGACCATGATCGTGGTCAGGCCGAGCTTGCGCTGCAGGTCGCGGATCTCGACGCGGACCTCCTGGCGCAGTTTGGCGTCGAGATTGGAGAGTGGCTCGTCGAGCAGCAGGACATCGGGCTCCACGGCGAGCGCGCGGGCGAGCGCGACGCGCTGCTGCTGGCCACCGGAAAGCTGGCGCGGGTAGCGCTCGTCGAGGCCGGTCAGGCGCACGAGCCGCAACGCCTCGGTCACGCGCGGACCGCGATCGGCCGGCGCGACCTTGCGCATTTCCAGACCGAAGGCGACGTTTTCGGCGACTGTCATATGCGGGAAGAGCGCGTAGGACTGGAAGACCAGGCCGCAATTGCGCTTCCAGGGCGGCAGGTTGGTGACGTCACGCTCGCCGATGGTGATCTTGCCCGCCGTCGGCTGGATGAAACCGGCGACCATGCGCAAGGTCGTGGTCTTGCCGCAGCCGGAGGGCCCGAGCAGGACGAGGAACTCGCCCTCCGCGATGTCGATGCTGCAATTGTCGACGGCGGTGAACTCGCCATAGACCTTGCGCAGATGCTCGATCGACAATCTGGCCATCAGACCACCCGGCTCAGCTTGACGTAACGGTCGGTGACGATCATCGCCGCTCCGATCAGGACGATCTGGATGACCGAGGCGGCTGCGACCGTCGGATCGATCTTCCATTCGAGATATTGCAGGATCGCGATCGGCAGCGTCGTGCGGCCCGGCCCGACCAGGAACAGGCTCATCTCGAGGTTGCCGAAGGAGGTGACGAAACCGAACAGCGAGCCGGCGACGAGGCCGGGCCTGATGCTCGGCAAGGTGACGCGGCGAAAGGTCGTCCAGGGGCCGGCGCCCAAATTCTGCGCGGCTTCCTCGATGGTGCGGTCGAAGCCGGCGAGGCTGGCGGTGACGAGCTTCACCACCCAGGGGATGACGACGAGGCTGTGGGCGGCGACGAGGCCGCCGGCCGAACCCATCACCGGCAGGCCGGTCGCGATCTCGGTCTCGATCTGGAAGACATAGAGCGAGGTGCCGAGCACGATGCCCGGCATCACCAGCGGCAGCAGCAGAAGCGTGTTGATCGCGGGCCCGAGCGCGATGCGATGGCGCATCAATGCGAGGCTGGCGGGCACGCCGAGCACGAGCCCGATCAGGGTCGCCGACACGCCGACCTGCAGGCTGAGGATGAAGCCGTCGACGAAGGGCTTGTTGTTCGCCGCCGCCTGGAACCACTTCAGCGAATAACCTTCCGGCGGGAAGGAGGGGATCTCCTGGCGGAAGAAGGCGAGCCAGAACACGAAGAACAGGGGCAGCAGGATGAAGCCGAGCGAGAGCGTGGCAGCGCCGTTCAGAGCAAGGCGTCCCAGGCTCAAGCGTGCGGCGCTCAAATTCCAGCCCTCTTCATCGCCATGTGCTCGCCCTCACAGTGCTCGCTCTCAATGCAGCGTATTCTTGTGGAAGGCGCCACCCTTCATGATCACAGGCAGCTTCGCGCCCTGATCCTGGAACAGCTCCAGGCTCTTCAGCGGATCGCCGTCGACCAGGATGATGTCCGCATAAGCCCCTGCACGCAGCGTGCCGAGCTTGCCTTCCATGCGCAGCAATTGCGCGCCGATCGTGGTGGCCGAGCGGATGATCTCGACAGGCGACAGCACCTCGCGGCGCAGCAGGAACTCGCGCGACTGGTCGACCTGGAGCTGGCCGAGCAGGTCCGAGCCATAGGCGACCGGCACGCCGGCGCGCTTGCAGATCTCAAGAGATTTCAGGCCGCCGTCGATGACGAGGTCGTTCTTGGCGAGCATCTCGGCATTCATGCCGAACTCGGCGGCGCGCTCGCGCATCGCGTAATAGGCGACGAGGTTGGCGGTCAGGAACATGTTGTTCTCAGCCATCAGCTTCGCCGAGGCCTCGTCGATCAGGTTGCCGTGCTCGATGGCGCGCACGCCGCATTGCGCGGCGCGGGTGATGGCTTCGGGCGTATAGGCATGGGCGCAGACATAGCGGCCGAAGGCCTTGGCCTCGGTGACGGCAGCCGTGACCTCCTCGACCGTGAACTGCATGGAGTCGAGCGGGTCGTACGGACTGGCGACGCCGCCCGACATCATGATCTTGATGTGGTCGGCCCCGAGCCGCATCTGCTCGCGCGTCGACTTGATGACGGAGGAGACGCCGTCGGAGACGTTCATCGTATAGGCCATGGCGTTGCAGCAATGGCAGCGCGCGCCGAAATCGGTGCGCCGGCGCGGATCGCTATGGCCGCCGGTCGGGCCGATCGCGGCGCCGGCGATGAACAGGCGCGGGCCGGGGACGTCGCCCTTCTCGACCGCTTCCTTGATGCCCCAATCGGCGCCGCCGGTATCGCGCACCGAGGTGAAGCCCCGGTCGATCATGCCCTTCATCAGGCGGGCGGCGCGGGCGGTGGCCAGCGTCAGCGGCACTTTTTCGAGCAAGGGAATCGAGACTTCCGACAGCATGACGTGGACATGGCTGTCGATCAGCCCGGGCATCAGCGTGCGCCCGCCGCAATCGATGACATCAGCCTTGTCGGCCTTGATCGGCTTGTCGGAGACCTCGCGGATCAGCTCGCCTTCGACAAGCAGCTCATAGCCCTTGCGCAGCTCGCCGTGGTCGGGCTCCAGCATCGCGAAATTGCGGAACAGGACCTGAGTCATGGCGGCGTCTCCCAACGGTCGTCGTGATATATTACGAACTTCGTTGGCCCTGTCCATCGCGCCATGCGCGCAATGATTCGCTAGAATCTCCTCATGCGATCAGCCGGCTGCGGCGTTCTGCGCCAGCGCCCGGCCGCGGACCGGCGGCGAGAGATCGTCGGCCAGCGCCCGATTGATCGCCGGCAGCCCGTCGAGCAGGTCCGGCAGGAAGGCCTGCGAGGGTGGCAGGCGCTTGGGCAGCGCGTGCAGCGCCTTGGCCATCTGCCCGGGATCGCGGGCATGCGCGCCGGTCTGGGTCGGGTCGAACAGCACGTCGATCAGGCGCAGGCTGTCGGCGCGCTCGGCTCGGATCGCCTGCTCCAGGCGCGGCCGGACGCGCGGCACGATCAGCGCCGGCTTGTCGAAGGAGAGGATCTCGCAGAAGGTGTTGTAGCCGCCCATGGCGACGACGCAGTGGGCGCGGTTCATCAGGAGTTCGAGACGCGGCTCGAAGCCGATGCTTTCCAGCTTCGGCAGCCTGGCGATGCGCTCGGTGAACTCCTTGCGCTTCTCACGCGACAGGAACGGGCCGAAGACGATCAGCGCCGGCAATTCAATGGTCGGATCGGTTTCATAGGCCGAAATCACCCAGTCGATCACGCCGGCGCCGTCGCCGCCGCCGCCGGGTGTTACCAAGATGAACGGGCCCTTGGTGATGCGCGGGTGCCGGTTCGGCGGCATCGGCGAGGGCACGGCGCGTTTGAGATAGCCGGTATAGCGGATCTTGCTGGCGAAGAGATGCTGGTTCGGCAGTCCCTCGAGCGGCCGGTAGATGCTGTCCAGCCCGTAGACCCAGATGTCGTCGTAGATGGTGGCGAGCGCGTCGAGCGCGCCGCTTTGGCGCCACTCATCATGCAGCTTGGCCGGCTCGTCGAGCACGTCGCGCACGCCCAGCACGATGCGGGCGCCGCGCCGGCGCAGGATTTCGAGCGAGGGGATGAGCTCGCCGCGCAGGCCGATCGGCTCCTTGTCGACGATGACGATGTCAGGGTCGAAGGAGAGCACCGTCTGCTTGATCAGGTCGGTGCGCAGGCGGATCGTATCGGCGAGGTCGAGATTGAGATGATGCGGCAGGTAGCGTCCGTCGCTCTGCTTCTCGATGCCGGGAATGCGGACATAATCGACGCCGTCGCCGAACTGGAAACTGGAGATCATCGACGAGCCCGAGACGATGATCACTGATATATGAGGATAGCTCGCGACGAGCGAATTCGCGATCGCCCGGCAGCGGCGGATATGGCCGAGCCCGAAAGTGTCGTGGCTATAGATCAGGACGCGCGGCGCATGCGGGCTGCATGGCGGGCGGCGCACCCCGCTATCATCGATCAGACTGAGGCCCATGCGCGCGTCGCGTCCTCTGCTTGAAGGTCAGATGGCCTCCGGGGGACGCAAGGAACGCACCCGAACTGGCCAAAACCATAGCGCCGGCGGCGCGTCAATCCAAGTCCGTTGCCAAGTTTGTTGCAGCGCCGAAGAGCGCATCGGGACTGGAGAATGCGACAGCGGCGTGACCGGAGAGCCGTTCCAGCAGATTCGTGAGAAAGTCCCAGGCCGTGGCATCGTGATCGTGATGGTGCAGCAGCAGGCCGAAAGGCTGGTTCGATCTCGGGTTCGCGCGGCGAATGGCGAGCGTTTGGACCATCTCGGTCAGGAGATCGCCGGGCTGCCGGCCGACACGGCCATTGGGCCAGTCGATCAGGTCGAGATCGGTGTTGACGAGGCGAGGGCCGCCGGCTGGCCCGAGCGCGAAATTGCGGAAGCAGGACAGGCCGACAAAGCCGAGGCTCGGCAATTCTGCCGCGATATCCGGATGAATGCGATTCCACGGCGGCACGAAGACAGGGAGGAAGGAACGGCCGAACAGCTCCCGAAGCCGCTCCCGGCCGGCCACGATCTCGGCGGCGATGTCGGCAGTTAACCGGTGCAGGCCGAACTCGCTCTTCTTCTCGCCGGGCGGTGCATGGTTGCAATGCCAGGTCCCGTGCTGACAGGGGCGCAGCAGCGGTGCGGTCTCGAGCCGCCTCGCCAGAGTGTCCTGTGCCATCAGCGGGATCGAGGCCAGCAGTACGGGGATCGTGAAGCGCTCGGCAAGGGCTGCCAGCCGGTCGAGCTGGTCGCTGGGAGCGGTCGCGTCGTCGTCGCGGAGCCAGAGATCGAGGCGTTTGCCGGCGATTGCCCAGCCGTCGAGCTCGGTCACTAGCGCGGACCAGGCGGCATCCTCAGTCACGGCGCGATCTCCAAGGTCTTGCGGCCGTGCCGGGCGATGGTGGCATCCAGCGCGCTGGCGAGAATTTTGCGGGCGCCATCGCCGTTGCGTTCCTGGCGCGCGAACACTTGCGCTGCCGAACCCATGCAGGCGCGAAGTTCAGCATCGCCGATCAACCGTGCGATCGTCGCGGCCAGCGCGGATTCATCGCCGTGGGGGGCGAGCAGCGCGGTGCGATTGCGGTCCACCACAGCCGGAACACCGCCGCTGTCGAGTGCGGCAACGGCAAGTCCTGCCGCCTGCGCTTCGAGATACACGACGCCATAGGCCTCGTTCAGCCCAGGCCAGATGAAGAGGTCGTGGTTCGTGAGTTCGGTGAGAATGTCGGAGCGCGCCTGCTTTCCGAGGAAACGGACGCGACCAGGCGGAAATTCAGCGAACGCGGCTTCGATGATGGATCGCTCGGGGCCGTCGCCGATCAGTGTCAATGTCCAGGGCAGGTCGGCGATGTGGGTGAGCGTGCGGGCAAGGAAGAGATAACAGGCGGCCTTGTTGCCCTGGCGCATCATCGCGATGGCGATCAGGCGCACCGGCTCGTTTCTGTCGCGAGGAGCTGCGGAATGCTGCGGAACCGCCTCGACCCCGAGCAGGAAGGGCGGCAGGTCGATCAGGCGCTCCGGCTCCGGGATGAGCCGGGCGAGGCCTTCGCGGTCGCGCTCGGTCATGCACAGGTGCAGGTCGGCAAGCAGGATCGCGGTGCGGGCGAGCGCGGCGGCCTCCGCCCAGGGGCCGTCGAAGCGCTTTTGCGCATCGCTGGCCTCGGCTACGAGGTAGGGCAGGTCGAAGCGTTCGGCCAAGGCAGGGCCGATCAGGTCCGGGGCGCGGTAGTGGCAGTGATAAGTGAAGATGAGGTCGGGCCGGGCTCGCGGCATCTGCCAGCGCTCTTCCAGCGCGGCAATCACGCCCTGCGCTGCCTGCTTGTGCGCGGTGAGCAAAGCCGGATTGGGCTCGCGCATGAAGCTGCGCTCGGCCGGGACGATCTCGACGGCATGGCCGAGGTCTTCCAGCAGCGCCACCAGCTGGCGCGCCATCAGCCGATCGCCCGAGGGGGCGCCGTCGCCATAGCGGTTGAGCGGCGTGTGGAATGCGATCTTCACGAAAGGTCTTGCGGGGCGCGAGCAGGCTTCAGCGATACGGATCAGCTGCGTCACGCAGGCCGTCGCCGAGGAAGTTGAAGGCGAGGATGATGACGATCACGGGGACGCAAGGGTAGAGCAGCCAGGGATAGAGCGCGACGACATTGATGTTCTGCGCCTCGTTCAGCATCACGCCCCAGCTGGTGATCGGCGGCCGCAGGCCGAGGCCGAGGAAGGACAGCGCGGTTTCGCCCAGGATGGTCTTGGGGATCGTGATCGTCGCGGCGGCGATGAGATGGCTCATGAAGCCGGGCACGAGGTGCAGGCCGATGATGCGGGCGGGCTTGGCGCCCATCAATTGGGCGGCGACGACATAATCCTCCTCGCGCAGCGCCAGCAGTTTCGAGCGCACGGCGCGGGCGAGCCCGGTCCAGTCCATCAGCCCAAGGATCACGGTGATGCCGAAATAGACCAACAGCGGGCTCCAGGAGGGCGGCATGATCGCCCCCAGCGCCAGCCAGAGCGGAATATGCGGCAGCGACTGCACGATCTCGATGATGCGCTGGACGATGAGATCGACCTTGCCGCCATAATAGCCGGCGATGCCGCCGATGATGATGCCGAGCACGAAGGAGACGCTGACTCCGAGCAGGCCGATGGTCAGCGAAATCCGCCCGCCATAGAGGATGCGCGAGAACATGTCGCGCCCGAGCCTGTCGGTGCCGAGCAGATAGAGCGTGCCGCCTTCGGGTGGGCAGATCAAATGGAGATTGCCGGGAATGAGGCCCCAGAACTCGTAAGTGTCGGCGCGGCAGAAGAAGCGCAGCTTCTGCGGCCTGCTCTCATCGACGTCGTATTCGCGCTTCAGGTTCTCCATGTTGAGGCGCTGGGCATACGGGTAGACGAAGGGCCCGATGAAGCTGCCCTCGTGGAAGAGATGCAGCTCCTGCCGCGGGGCGCGGATGAAGTCGGTGTTGCGCGTCGTGTAGTGATAGGGCGCCAGGAACTCGCAGATCGCGACCGACAGGTACATCAGCAGGATGACGATGCCGGAGATCACCGCGAGCCTGTGCTTGCGGAATTTCCACCACATCAGCTTCCATTGCGGCGCGAGGTAGACCCGCTCCTGCTCGGGCGACATCTTCTCGATCGCATAGGGCTCGAACGGCGCGGTCGACCAGCGATGCGGCAGCGGCTCGGAAGCCTGCGGGGCGGGAGGCGTCGTCACTTGGTCGCCGTCCCCTGCAGGCGGATGCGCGGATCGAGGATGGCGAGCGCGATGTCGGAGATCAGCACGCCGATCACGGTCAGGAAGGACAGGAACATCAGGAAGGAGCCGGCGAGATACATGTCCTGGCTCTGCAGCGCCCGAATCAGCAGCGGGCCGGTGGTCTGGAGCGAGAGCACGATCGCGACGATCTCGGCGCCGGAGACGATCGAAGGCAGGATGTCGCCGATATCCGAGATGAAGAAGTTGAGCGCCATGCGCAGCGGATATTTTCGCAGCGCCTTGCCCGGCGGCAGGCCCTTGGCCCGGGCGGTGACGTAGTACTGCTTCTGCAGTTCGTCGAGCAGGTTGGCGCGCAGCTTGCGGATCATGCCGGCGGTGCCGCCGGCGCCGATGATGATCACCGGTATCCAGAGGTGCTCCAGCACCGATTTGAACTTGGCCCAGCTCATCGGCTGGTTGAGATATTGCGGGTCGACCAGGCCACCGATCGAGGTGCCGAACCAGATATTGGCGAAGTAGAGGAAGATCAGCGCCAGCAGGAAATGCGGTATGGCGAGCCCGAGCATGCCGATGAAGGTGAGGCCGTAATCGCCCCAGCTGTACTGGTGCGTCGCCGAGTAGATGCCGATCGGAAACGCGACGATCCAGGTGAAGATGATGGTGAAGAAGGAGACGATCATCGTCAGCAGCAGGCGATCGCCGACGACGTCGCGCACTGGCAGCTGATATTCGAAGGAATAGCCCATGTCGCCGCGCAGCAGGCCGGTGACCCACCAAAGATAGCGCTCGGCCGGCGGCTTGTCGAAACCGTATTCCTTCTTCAGGAACTCGACGCGGCTCATGTCCGCCTTCTCGCCCTGGGCCTGCATTTCGGCGACCATCGTCTCGAAATAGTCGCCCTCGGGGAGGTTGATCACGGTGAAGATCAGGACGCTGGTGACGAACAGCGTCGGGATCATCACCAGAATGCGCTTGAAGATGTACTTCAGCAGCACGATTACTTCCCCTCGAACCAGAACGTGTCCGGCATGTAGCGGCCGAAGAAGGCGCCGGGCTCGAAGCTGTAGAGGCCTTTCTCAGGCAGGTTGCGCAGCGTCCTGGCGACGACGACTGGCTGCAGCGTGGCGTTGACCACGCCGATGGTGAACAATTGCTCGGCGTTGATCTTCAACATCCTCTGCCAGATGTCCCGGCGCTCCTCATGGGTCGCCGAATGCCGCCAGCCCCGGTAGAGCTCGACCAGCTCTTTCGCTTCCGGAATGGTGGGCGCTTCGCCTTCGCGGCCGCCGCTCTCGAAATACTGGCCCCAGCGCGGCCAGTTGAACTGGGCGGGCGAGGTGGGCGCCAGCGCGTCCGGCTCCATTTCGGCGGCGACCAGCGCATTGTCCATGCCGGTCCAGCCGGACATGATCGTCTGGCCGGCGAGGATGCGGCGGCGGAAGACATCGAGCTGGCTTGAACGCGGGTGGATCTTGATGCCGATCGCGATGAAGTCCTGCTTGATCAGGTCGAGGATGTCGGTCTCCTCGGTCGAGGCGCCGGCGGTCTCGATGGTAAATTCCAGGCGCCGCCCGTCAGGGAACAGGCGGATCTTCTCGCTGTCACGCTTGGAAAGGCCGATCTCGTCGAGCAGGCGGTTGGCCTCGGCGAGATCCGGCGTCATGTTGAGCTGCGCCAGCGCCGCATCGTAGAGCGGGCTCTCGGGCAAAGCGGTGTTGCCGCTCTCCTTGGCGAGCCCGAAATAAATGACGCGGTTGATGTCGCGGCGATTGATCGCGAGCGATAGCGCGCGGCGATAGCGCACATCGCGGTTGAGGTCGCGCCAGATGGGATCGATCGCGTTGAGATTGGGCATCAGCGCGAACGAGGCGCCCTCGGCCCGTTTCCACAGCTTGACCTCGAAATTCATCCGCTTCGCAGCGCCTTTGAGGAAAGTGTAGTCCTCGAAGCGCAGATAGCGGGCCTGCAGGTCAGAATCGCCGGCGGCGGTCTTGGCCGGAATCAGCGCCGAGCTGCCGATGGTCAGCGTGACCTCGTCGACATAGGGCAACTGCCGGCCGTTCTCGTCGATCCGGTGGAAATAGGGGTTGCGGACGAAAGTGAAGCGCTCCGCCGGGATCGCCGTGGTGTTGCGCCAGGGGTCGAGCGTCGGCAGATCGGGGTTCTCCGGCCGATACTGGCGCGAGAAGCGCTCGTGCAGCGAGCCCCAGTCCTTGACCCGGCCGGCCTTGACCTTCTGCTCCAGCTCTTCCTTGGCGGCATAGCGCTGGTGGAACTGCTTCAGATAATGCGCCGGCATGGCGATATAGAGCGGCTGGGCGCCGGCGAGCGCCGGCAGGAAGACCGGGTTCGGCTCGGCCCAGCTGTAGCGCAGCGTCAGCTCGTCGAGGATCTCGAAGCGGCAGGTCTGGCCGGAGATCACCATCGCCTGCGGCGGCCCGCCCGGCGAGAGCCGCTTGTTGTTGGCGACATCCTCCCACCAATAGCGGAAGTCCTCGGCGGTGAAGGGATGCCCGTCCGACCAGCGATGGCCGGCCCGCAGCCGCAAGGTGAAGACGCGGCCGCGCTCGGCCTCGAAACTCTCCAGCAGATCGGGCGCGAGCTCCAGCTTGTCATCGTAGACGACGAGACGGGTGTAGCCATAGATTGTCATCATGCGGATGTCGCGCTGGTCGCCCATCAGCATGCGCATGGTGCCGCCGTGCCGGCCGGGCGCACGGCCCATCGCCGCCACGTTGATCAGCCGCGGCGATTTCGGCAGGCGCTCGGCGAGACCGGGCAGTTCGCCGGCCGTGACCTTGGCGGCGAGCGCCGGACTGTCGATCAGCGTCTCGACGCCGGCGAGGCCGAGCCGCGGTGCGAGGAGGGCGGCGCCCGACCCTACGAGAAAGCTCCGCCGCGCGATCCGCATCAGGCGAGCTCCCTGACATCGGCGCCCGGCTTGGCGAGAACGAGATGTCCGGCCCCGAGATCGAGATGGGCGAGCGGCTCGCCTTGCGCGTCGGGCTTGAAGGAGGCCGGCCAGTGGCGGGTGTCGGAGGCGCCGCCGGGCGCCGCCAGCTTGAAGTCGAGCTTGCGGTCGAGATCGGCGAAGGGCACCGATTTCAACAGCGCCTTGGTGTAGGGGTGGACCGGCGCGGTAAAGAGCGTATGGCGCGGCGCGAGCTCGACGATGCGGCCGTTCGCCATCACCGCGATGCGGTCGGCCATGTAGTTCACCACGGCGAGATTGTGCGAGATGAACAGGAAGGTCAGGCCGCGTTCGGCCTGCAGGTCCTTGAGCAGGTTGAGGATCTGCGCCTGGACGGAGACGTCGAGCGCCGAGACCGGCTCGTCGCAGATGATCAGCTCGGGATCGAGCGCGAGCGCGCGGGCGATGCCGATGCGCTGGCGCTGGCCGCCGGAGAAGGAGTGCGGATAGCGCGATAGGAAGCGCTGATCGAGCCCGACATCGTCCATCAGGGCCTTGACGCGAGCCTTCTGCTCGGTGCCGTCGCCGCGCTCGTGGATGACGAGGGGCTCGCGCAGGAGGTTCATCACGGTCATGCGCGGCGACAATGACGAGACCGGGTCCTGGAAGATCATCTGCAGCTTGGGGCGGAAGCGGCGTAGCGCCTCTCCCTGCAGCGAGAGGAGGTCGACGCAGTCCTTGCCGTCATCGAAGCGGATCTCGCCCGAATCCGGTGTCAGCGCCCGCATGATCAGCTTGCTGAGCGTGGTCTTGCCGCAGCCGCTCTCGCCGACCAGTCCGAGGCATTCGCCGCGCTCGATGTCGAAGCTGACATCGTTGACGGCGGTCACGGTCGAGGTCGTGCCCTTGCCGAAGAAGCGGCTCGAATGGGTCGTATAGGTCTTGTGGACGTTGCGCACGGCAAGCAGCGGTGCCAGCTGATCGCGGCGTTGCGGCGGCGGTTTCGGCGCGGCCGGCGCGCGCGGGCGCGCCTCGCGCAGGGCGACAAGCCGCTCGCCTTCCTGCATGTCGAAATGCGGCGAGGCCTTGAGCAGCGCCTTGAGATAGGGGTGCTGCGGGCGGCGGAAGATGTCCTCGGCCGGCCCGCTCTCCATGATCTCGCCATGGTAGATCACCACGACCTCGTCGGCCATGTTGGCGACGACGCCGAGATCATGGGTGATCAGCAGGATCGCCATGCCCATCTCGGCCTGGAGATCGCGCATCAGGTCGAGCACCTGGGCCTGGATGGTGACGTCGAGCGCGGTCGTCGGTTCGTCGGCGATCAGCAGGGCCGGCTGGCAGATCAGCGCCATGGCGAGCATGGCGCGCTGGCGCAGGCCGCCGGAGAGCTCGAAGGCGTAGAAGTCATAGGCGCGGGTGGGATCCTTGAAGCCGACCCGCTTCAGCATCGCCTCGATCAGTTCGCGCGCCTCCGGTTTCGGCATCGGCCGGTGCAGCTGCAGCGCTTCCTCGATCTGGTTGCCGATGGTGTGGACCGGCGAGAGCGAGGACATCGGTTCCTGGAAGATCATGCCGATGCGCCCGCCGCGCAGGTCGCGGATCTCCTTGCCTTCGGCGGGAAGGGTGGCGATGTCGGTGACGGCATCGGCCGTCTGCGGGTCGCGGAACAGGATGCTTCCGCCGGTCACGGCCCCGGCCCGCGGCAGCAGCCCCATGATCGCCTGCGAGATCACCGACTTGCCCGAGCCGGACTCGCCGACGAGCGCTACGGTCTTGCCGGCCGGAATCCGGAAATCGACGCCCTTCACGACATCGCGAGCGAAGCCGTGAATGGTGAAGCCGATCCGCAGGTCGTTGATCTCGAGAATATTCATCTGCGGCTGACGCCGTCGTCCCCTGATGTTCGTTGTCCGGACAAACGGCCGAGACCGCCATCCGGATCCATTTACCGCCGAAGCTTGTTTGCCGCTGCAACGCAGCGCCTTCATTCTCTCCGGTCCCGCCGTCCTTGTCCCGTTCCGATGACGATCTTGCAACAGGGCGGCGCTGCCTGCGCGCCGCATCGTTCGATGCGAACTTGAAACGGCCGGGCTTGTCGAGTCCAGCGGCATGTTGCGCCGCGTCGTGAACTGCCCCCATATGGGGACAAGCCGGCAGAGTGTTCGCTCGTCCGGATGCGGGATGGGAAAGCCCCTTGGAGAGAAGCCTCTTCCGTTACGTCTGGCAGAAGAGTCGCCGGGAGCAGATCATCGTTCTGCTCGTGATCCTCGTCTCGATCCCGTTCAACTGGCTGTCCTTCGACGTCCCCAAGCGCATCGTCAACGACGCCATCCAGGGCGGCGCCTTCAAGGATGGCAAGACGACGGCGACCGTGTTCGACTGGACGCTGCATTGGCCCGATATCCTCGGCGGCGGCAGCATCCAGATTTTCGAGGGCTTCAAGGTCGGCCAGCTCGGCCTGCTGCTGACGCTGAGCTTCTATTTCCTCGCGCTCGTCCTGATCAACGGCGGCTTCAAATATATCGTCAACCTGCAGAAGGGCGTGCTCGGCGAACGCATGCTCCGGCGCATGCGCTACGACCTGTTCAGCCAGCTCATGCGCTTCCGGCCGGAAGAGATCCGTTCGGTCAAGCCGGCCGAGGTCGCCAGCATGATCAAGGACGAGGTCGAGCCGATCGGCAGCTTCGTTGGCGACGCCTTCATCCAGCCGGCCTTCCTGCTCAGCCAGGCGCTGACCGCGCTCGCCTTCATCATGATGCAGAGCGTCTGGCTCGGCTCGATCGCCCTGGTCATCGTCCTGATGCAGGCGGTGATCATCCCGATCCTGCGCAAGGAGCAGCTGCGTCTGGGCCGCGAGCGCCAGATCGCCTCGCGCCAGCTCGCGGGCCGCATCGGCGAGATCGTCGATGCCGGGCCGACCATTCAGGGCAATGGCGCGACCTCCTATATCCAGTCGGACATCGCGGGCCGGCTGGGGACGCTGTTCGACATCCGCTATGCGCTCTACAAGCGCAAATTCGCGGTCAAGTTCCTCAACAACTTGATGGCGCAGATCACGCCCTTCTTCTTCTACGCCGTCGGCGGCTTCTTCGCCCTGCAGGGCCGGCTCGACATCGGACAGCTCGTGGCGGTGATCGCGGCCTATCGCGACCTGCCGCCGCCGATCAAGGAACTGATCGACTGGGAGCAGCAGCGCAATGACGTCACCATCAAATACGAGCAGGTGATCCAGCAGTTCAATCCGAGCGAGGTGGTCACGCTGGAGGAGAAGGGCGAGATCGCGCCGCTGCCGCCGCGCGGCGAGATCAGGCTCGACAAGCTTGAGATGGTCGACAATCGCGGCCAGCCCTTGCTGGCGCCGCTGAGCCTGAGCTTGCAGCGACCTGGGGAGGTCGCGCTGATCGGGCCGGCGGGCAGCGGCCGCGACACGCTTGGCCGCATCCTCGGCCGGCAGACGATGAGCTATGGCGGGCGTGTGCTGATCGACGGCGAGCCCCTGTCCGCCATCAGCGTCGAGCGTGCCAGCCATCTGATCGGCTATGCCGGCCCCGAGATCGAGATCATCAACGGCTCGCTGCGCGACAACATCCTGCTGCCGCTGAAGCGCAGGCGGCCGGTGGTCAAGCCCGACCGCGCCGTCGACCAGGACGAGCATCGCCGCTTCATCGAGGCGCTGCGGGCCGGCAACACGCCATTGCCCTTCGGCGCCGACTGGAACGACTATGAAGGTGTGGGCCTCGACGGCGAGGAGGCGCTGGAAGAGCGGATGCTCGCCGTGCTCGACACGCTCGGCTGCGCCGACGAGATCTATGAGCTCGGCCTCGACGCCAAGGTGATCGCGCCGCTGCCAGAAGGCGCGGCCGAGCGCATCGTCGAGGCGCGCAAGGTCGTCGCGGCCGAACTGACCAAGACCAAGCTCGGCGGATTGATCGAGACCTTCGACCTCGACCGCTACAACGCCAATGCGACGATCGCGGAGAACCTCGTCTTCGGCGCCATGCGCAATGGCCGCCAGCCGGCCGAATTCCTGCTCGAGGACGCGTACGCTCGCTCGGTGCTGCAGGCCGAGGCGCTGGAGGAACCGCTGGCCGAGATCGGCGGGCGCATCGCCTCGACCTTGGTCGAGATCTTCGCCGGCCTGCCGCAGGGCCACGTCCTGTTCGAGCGCTACGCTTTCGGCGGGGAGATCGACCTGGAGAAGCTCGGCGAACTCGCCGAGGCGCTGCGGCGGCATGACCGGCGCAGCCTGCTCGATCCGACCGTGCAGCGCGAGCTCGTCGCGCTCGCGCTCGGCTATATCGAGCCCAAGCACCGGCTCAATCTGCTCGACGTCGCCCTGCGCCGACGGGTGCTGCGGGCCCGGCACAGCTTCAAGACCTATCTGCCCGGCGAGAAGGCCGACGAGATCGAGTTCTACGATCCGGCCGATGTGATCCACGGCGCGAGCGTGCGCGACAACCTGCTGTTCGGGCGTATCGGCTTCGGCGTTCCCGATGCCGGTCGCAAGGTGGCGGAGATCGCCCGGGCGGCATTGTCGCGCGCCGGACTCGACACGGCGGCCTATCGCCTGGGACTGGGCACCGATGTCGGGCTGCGTGGCCGCCATCTGCCGCTGCGGCTGCGGCTGATGGTGCCGCTGGCACAGGCGCTGATCAAGCGACCCGATATCCTGGTGCTCGATCTCGATGCCTTCGCCGTCACCTGTGCTGATCCCGGCGGCCTGATCCAGCGTATCGGCAATTATTGCCAGGACAAGACGGTGTTCCTGCTCTTGACCGATCAGGGGCTGGCTGCCGATATCCCTGAGAAGATCGTATTCAACGGAGCTGTGGCCCGCCTGGGCAGCAAAAGCGGAGCCAGCGACGAGGTGGACGATCTGCAGGACGATCTGCCGGTTCCCAATGGCGCGGTTCCGATCGAGGCAAGGACATGACGCTCGAGAGCGATATAGGCTGCCTGAAGTCGATCCCCCTGTTCCGCGGGCTGCCGGGGCCGCGGCTGAAGCTGCTCGCCTTGATGGGCGAGCGGCTGCATTTCCCGGCCGGCACCGTCATCACCGAAGAGGGCGACAAGCCGGAGGAGGTCTATTGCGTGCTGGAAGGCGAGGTCGAGCTGTCGCATGAGGCGCCGGAAGGACCGTCAAAGACCTTCCGGCTCGCGAGCGGCAGCCTGATCGGCGATGTGCCCCTGCTCTGCAACCAGACCTATGCGGCGCGGTCCACCGCCAAGACCGACGTGGTCGCGCTGCGCTTGCCGCGGACATTGTTCTTCGAACTGCTCGACAATATTCCGGAGTTCTCGGTCGCGCTGTCGCGCGATCTCGCCGGGCGGCTCTACCGCCTGGCCGACTCCGTCCTGCATGGCGAGAAGACACATTGAAGCGCCGGGTGCGCCGATGACAGCGATTCCGAGCACGCCGGCGGGGCGCAAGCCCGCCTCAGGCTTCGACCAGATGTCGTCCTGGAGCCGCGACGTGCGCTTCGCCTCCGGCTGCATCCTGATGGTCTTCGCGACCACGCATTTCCTCAACCATGCGCTCGGCATCTTCGGCGTTGCGGCGATGGAGGCGGCGCAGGAGTGGCGCTATTGGTTCTGGCACAGCTGGGTCGGCACGGTCGCGCTCTATGGCTCGCTCATCGTCCATCCGGTCTTCGCCTTGCTGCGCGTGGCGCAGCGGCGCACCTTCCGCATGCCGATGCGCGAAGTGATCCAGATCATCCTCGGCGTCGCGATCCCGCTCCTGCTGATCGACCATATCGTCGGCACGAGGGTCCAGGGTTCCCTGTTCGGCCAGGACGAGAGCTATCACGCGGTGCTGCGCCGGCTTTGGCCGGGCCTCGCCTTGTCGCAGAGCTTCCTGCTCCTGCTCGTCTGGACGCATGGCGTGATCGGCCTGCACTTCACATTCCGGGCGCGCGACGCCTATGCGAGCTGGCGCGATCCGTTCCTGCTCGTTTCGATCCTGATACCGCTTCTGGCCATCATCGGCTTTTCGGTGGCAGGCCGCGAAGCCCAGATGATGGCGCTCCCGCCCGAGCTCTATACGGCCAACCAGGTCGATGCCTTCAATCTGCATGTGACCTGGGCCAAGCGGGCCTTCTTCGGCCTGATCGGTGGCTTTGCCGGCTTCGTCTTGCTGCGCGAGCTTCGCGCGCGGGCGCTAGGGGCCATCGCGGTGCGCTTCGTCGGCCACGGCGTGCGCCGCGTCGTTCCCGGCCCGACCCTGCTCGAGATCTTCCGGCGCTTCGGCATTCCCCATGCCGCGCTCTGCGGCGGGCGGGCGCGCTGCGCCACCTGCCGCGTTCTGGTGCTCGACGGCGGAGATGACCTGCCGCCGCCCGCTCAGGCGGAAGCGCGCCTGCTGCGCCGGATCTCGGCCGGTGACCATGTCCGGCTCGCCTGCCAGATCAGGCCGAAGCGCGATCTCCAGGTCCAGATCCTGCTCGCCGCCAAGCAGCGCGGCGCCGGCCCGTCGGGCACTGTCGATCCCGACGACCGGATCGGCAAGAAGGGGCTGACGGTGATGGTCGCAGACCTGCGCGCCTTCACCGCGCTCTCCGAGCGGCAACTGCCGCACGAGCTGATGACCCTGCTCAACCGCTTCTATGACGAGATGTCCCAGGCGATCGCGGCGCATGGCGGACGGATCGAGGCGATCTATGGCGACGGTTTGATGGCGGTGTTCGGCCTGGAGACGACGCCGGGGCGGGCGGGCGCGGCGGCGATCGCGGCGGCCGGCGACATGGTGCGCGCAGTCGATGCGCTCAACCGCGAATACGCCAACGGCCTGCCATTGCCGCTGCGCATCGGCATCGGCATCCATGGCGGCCAGACGATCGTCGGCGCGGTCGAGAACGAGAGCATGGGGCGGCGCGAGATCACCGTCGGCGAAACCGTGATGATCGCGAGCCAGCTCGAGGCGGCGACGCGGCGGCTCCTCTCGGACATCGTTGTCTCCGCCGAGACGGTGAGCGCGACCGGCCGCAGCTATCGCGACACCGTCCCGCACAAGATCGCGGTCAAGGGCCGCGACAAGCCGATGCAGGTCTATGGTTTCGGCAGCACGCCGGCAGGCGCCGCGACTGTTATCGAGTCGCCGCCGGAGGCGCCGGCGGAGCAGAAACCCATATAATCAGTCAGGGAGCGCCGAATGCGAGCCAGCGGCGGCGATCATAGCCTGCTCGCGCCATCGCCGTGTCATTGATTGTGATCTCGAGATCGATTGTCGGAGCGTCCTCGCGTGTCGCCAGCAGAGTTCCGATGAGGTTCTTGGCCCGGTGGAGGTCGAGCGCGTAGTCGATCACCAGCACGCTGGCGGCTCGCGCCAGCGCCAGCAATTCCGGCGGCATGGCCGCCTTGGCGCCGAACGGCTTCAGCGACAGGCCGAGCAAGACCAGCGCGAAAGGTCGGTCTGGCGGCGCCAGTGGCACCTGTTGCAGCTTCGCGGCCAGGTGCCGGACGCGGCAGGGCGCACCGTTCAGCGTCTCGGCAGCGAAAGCGGGAATCTTCGGGTCGATCACCGTCACCGAGGCCGGGCGATGATGCAGGAAACCGGTGATCGGCAAGCCGGCGCCGCCGATCTCGATCACATGCGGGCAGTGGCGCACCGCATGAGCGGCCAGGACCTGCCGCAATGGCGCGGCTGGACTCGACAGATGCGGCAGCAGCACACCCGGCGCGGCCGCGCTGGCGTTTGTTGGCGGCTGTGCATATGGTCCCGCCGCCCGCAAATCCTCCGGCATCATGGTATTCCGTTCGTCGCCCGCATGATCAGCACACCGCCTGCCGACACTCTCTATGACATCCTGCGCGGTGTTGCAGCTTTGACCGGCGATGCGGTCGTCGCCGACCTGGCGCGGCTCGTCGGCAAAGGCGTGCCGGCTGATCTCTCGATTGCCTTCAACCATAAGCAGATCGCTTCGAAGCGCTGGTTGGTGGACGAGTTGACCAAAGTGCTGCCGAAGCCGGATGGACCGGTCTTCGTTCTCGGCGCCTGGTACGGTGTCCTCGGCGCTCTGCTGCTGGCCGCGCCGCGCCTCGACATCGCCGAGCTGGTCAGCCTCGACATCGATCCCGATTGCGCGCCGATCGCCGAAACTCTCAACCATCGCCATGTCGCTGCGGGGCGTTTCCGGGCCGTGACCGCCGACATGATGGGGCTCGATTTCGAGCGGGTCGAAGGCGGGCGTCCGGGGCTGGTGATCAACACCAGCTGCGAGCATCTCGATGATGTGCCGGGCTGGATCGCCACCCTGCCGGCCGGGTTGCCGCTGCTGCTGCAATCCAACGACTATGTCCGCGAGCCGGACCATCGCAGCTGCGTGCCTTCGCTCGAGGCCTTCAAGGTTCAGGCCGGGCTGTCGGAGCTGTGGTTCGCCGGCGCGCTGCCGACGAAGAACTACACCCGCTTCATGCTGATCGGCCGCAGATGAGCAGCGCCGAGTCCGAAGGGCCGGCGGTCGCGATCGCGATGAAGGGCTATCCGCGCCTGTCGGAGACCTTCATTGCCCAGGAGCTGCTCGGCCTGCAGCGGCTCGGCCTGCCCTTCGCGATCTGGTCGCTGCGTCATCCGACCGATGGTGCGCGGCATATGATGCATCGGGAGATCGCGGCGCCCCTGCACTACCTGCCGGAGTATCTGCACGACGACTGGCCGAGGGTGCTGCGCGGCATTGGGCGAGCCTTCACGCGGCCGAGCATCGTCAGGCTGCTTGGCGTCTTCCTGCGCGATCTGTCCCGAGATCGCACGCGCAACCGTCTGCGCCGCTTCGGCCAGGCCTGCGTGATGGCCCGCGAGCTGCCGGCCAGCACGCGCCATCTCCATGTCCATTACCTGCATACGCCGGCTTCGGTGATCCGCTATGCGGCGCTGAGCCGGGGTCTCTCCTGGTCGTTCTCGGCCCATGCCAAGGACATCTGGACGACGCCGGACTGGGAGAAGCGCGAGAAGATCGCCGACGCGCGCTGGGGCGTGACCTGCACCCGCGACGGCCATGCCGAGCTCAACCGGTTTGCCGAGCGGGCGGACAAGGTCGCGCTGCTCTATCACGGGCTCGACCTCGCGCGGTTTCCGGCCCCGCCCGAGGCGCGCGCGCCGCGCGACGGCTCAGATCCGACTGAGCCGGTGCGGTTCATCACCATCGGGCGGGCGGTGGCGAAGAAGGGCTTCGACGACCTGCTGGCAGCGCTGGCGATCCTGCCGGCCGAGCTGAACTGGCGGCTCATCCATATCGGTGGCGGCGAGATGCTTGCCGCCTTGAACGCGCAGGCGGACAAGCTCGGCCTCGCGGCGCGGATCGAGTGGCGCGGGCCGCAGGCGCAGGATGCGGTGATCGCGGCGCTGCGGGAGGCCGATCTCTTCGTGCTACCCTCGAAGCAGGCGGACAACGGCGACCGCGACGGCCTGCCCAATGTGGTGATGGAGGCGGCGAGCCAGGCCCTGCCGATCGTCGCCACCAATTTCGCCGGCATCCCGGAATTCGTGCGGCACAGCCGCGAGGGATGGCTTTTACGGCCGGGCGACGTCACGGCCCTGGCCAAGGCGCTGGAGGGGCTGGCGCGCGATCCGCACTGGCGCGCGAAGCTCGGCGCCGCCGCCTTCGACAGGTTGCGGACCGAGTTCTCGGCGCAGGCCGGGCTGGAACGGGTGCATCGGGCGCTGCTGGCGGCAGTCGCCGACACGGATGGTGGCGCGCCATGAGTGCGCGCATCCTGGTTGCGGTCACGCATCTGCTCGGGATCGGCCATCTGGTGCGGGCGCGGCAGTTGGCGCGGGCGCTGGCTGGAGCAGGCCACGAGGTGACGCTTGCCAGCGGCGGCATGCCGGACGGCAAGGCGGCGGCGGATTATCGCTTCGTGCAGTTGCCACCGGTGCGCACGCAAGGCACGGATTTTCGCAATCTGCTCGACGAGGACGGAAGGGCCGCTACGCCGGAGCGACTGGCCGCAAGGTGCGAGCAACTGGTCGCACTGGCGCGCGAGCTGTCGCCCGATATCGTCGTCACCGAGCATTTCCCGTTCGGACGGCGCCAGCTCGCCAGCGAGTTCCTGGCGCTGATCGCGGCAGCACGCGATGCCAATCCGGATGCGCTCGTCCTGTCGTCGATCCGCGACGTGCTGGTCGCGCCGCAGCGCCCGGACCGATTGGCCGAGACGGCCGAGCGGATCGCCAGCCTGTTCGATGCGGTGCTGGTCCATGGCGACCCAGGCGTCCTGCCGCTCGAAGCCTCCTGGCCGGTGACGCCCGAGATCGCAGGCAAGCTCATCTATACTGGCTATCTGGCGACATCAGCCCAATGCCCTCATCCTGAGGAGCCGCGCAGCGGCGTCTCGAAGGATGCTCCAGAAGGCACCGGAGCCTCGGCGAGCATCCTTCGAGACGCCATCTCTGACGAGATGGCTCCTCAGGATGAGGGCTTGAAGAATGCAGACGGCACCATCCTCGTCTCCGGCGGCGGCTCTGCGGCGGCGCTGCCCCTGTTCGAGACCGCGCTCGCCGCTGCCCGGCTGATGCCGCAGCGGCCTTTCCATCTCCTGATCGGCCGCGGCGTCTCCGAGGCCGACTTCGCCACCCTGCGACAATCGGCTCCGGACAATGCCGTCGTCGAACGGGCCCGGCCGGATTTCCCCGGCCTTCTCGCCGGCTGCGCGCTCTCGATCAGCCAGGCCGGCTACAACACCGCGCTCGACCTGTTGCAGGCCGGGCGGCCGGCGCTGCTCGTCCCCTTCGACGCCGGCAACGAGACCGAGCAGGCCCTGCGCGCCGCCGCGCTGGAACGGGCCGGGCTGGCGCACGTCGTGAAACTTGCTGACGGGGCGCAGGCGCTCGCTGCCGCTATCGAAACGACGCTGGTACAAGGCGTCCCGCCGGCTGCGACAGCCGATCTCGACGGTGCGGCGGGCACTGTCGCGGCGATCGCGAAGCTGCTCGCGGATCGTCCCTGAGCCGTGCGTGAATGCATGCCGGCGAAGGGACGGCATGCCTCTTGCGAATTGCCGGCCCAAGGCTTTCGCTTTAATGAGGTTCTACACGCCTCCCTTTCGGTCGGCTCCAGGACACCGGATCTTCAGCCGGCCCCTGTCCTGCGCCCGGAGAAGAACGATGACAACGACGACTGCCTCCGCCCCCGGGATGCCCGACATGAAGCTGTCGGTGCGTCAGGTCTTCGGGATCGACAGCGATCTGGAGGTGCCGGCCTATTCGCAGGCCGAGGCGCATGTTCCCGACTTCGACGCGGACTACCGTTTCGACCGCGACACCACGATCGCGATTCTCGCCGGCTTCGCCCATAACCGACGCGTGATGATCTCGGGCTATCACGGCACCGGCAAGTCGACCCACATCGAGCAGGTCGCGGCCCGCCTCAACTGGCCCTGCGTTCGCGTCAACCTCGACAGCCACGTCTCGCGCCTCGACCTTGTCGGCAAGGATGCGATCGTGCTGAAGGAAGGCAAGCAGATCACCGAGTTCCAGGACGGCATCCTGCCCTGGGCGCTGCAGAACAACATCGCGCTGGTCTTCGACGAGTACGATGCCGGCCGCCCGGACGTGATGTTCGTGATCCAGCGCATTCTGGAGCAGTCGGGCAAGCTGACGCTGCTCGACCAGAAGCGCGTCATCCGCCCGCACGGCGCGTTCCGGCTGTTCGCCACCGCCAACACGGTCGGCCTCGGCGACACTTCGGGCCTCTATCACGGTACCCAGCAGATCAACCAGGGCCAGATGGACCGCTGGTCGATCGTCACCACGCTGAACTACCTGCCTCACGACAACGAAGTCGCGATCGTGCTCGCCAAGTCGAAGCACTACCAGACCTCGCCGGAGGGCAAGGACACCGTCAACAAGATGGTCCGCGTCGCCGATCTCACCCGCAACGCCTTCATGAACGGCGATCTCTCGACCGTGATGAGCCCGCGTACGGTGATCACCTGGGCGGAGAACGCGGCGATCTTCGGCGGCGATATCGGCTTCGCCTTCCGCGTCACCTTCCTCAACAAGTGCGACGAGATGGAGCGCACGCTGGTGGCCGAGTTCTTCCAGCGCTCCTTCGGCAAGGAATTGCCGGAAAGCGCGGTCAACGTCGTCCTGAGCTGAAACGCCCTCGCGAGAGTGCGTCACTCTCGCGATCGGACCAGGCTCAACCAGCAGGAGGCCGGCCATGGCTCGGTATGAAGGTTCCTGTCACTGCGGGCGGGTCGCCTACGAGGTCGAGGCCGACCTCTCGCGGACGATCACCTGCAACTGCTCCTATTGCCAGCGCCGCGGCTCGGTGCTGGCCTTCAGCCCGGCGACCAGCTTCACCCTGACCAGGGGCGAGGACGCGCTGACCGAATACCGCTTCAACTCGCAGAAGATCCAGCATCTCTTCTGCGAGACCTGCGGCATGGAATCCTTCGCCCGCGCCAACGCGCCGGACGGCACGCCGACCGTCGCGATCAACGTCCGCTGTCTCGCCGGCGTCGAGCCGACCGAGCTGAGCCCGACGATGTATGACGGGCGCTCGCGCTGAGGAGCACGCCGTGAGCGCCGCCGACAGCAAGCAGGCCACGATCCAGCGCGAGGCGGATTTCGCCGCGACGCGCGAGGCCGTCGTGCGCGGACTCTCCGCCCACAACGAGGCCAGGGTCGGGCCGCGCAGGGCCGAGCCCCTGGCGCTCAGCCTGCGCGACGAGAACGGCACCATGGTCGGCGGCCTGATCGGCGAGCTGAAATGGGAGTGGCTCTATGTCGACCTGTTCTGGATCGACGAGGCCCATCGCGGCGCCGGCCATGGCGAGGCGCTGCTGGCGATGGCCGAGCAGGCGGCGCGCGACTATGGCGCGCGCGGCGTCTATCTGGGCACGATGAGCATCCAGGCGCCGGGCTTCTACCCCCGCATGGGCTATCGTGAATGCGGCCGCATGGAGGACTATCCGGTCGCCGGGCAGAGCTTCCACCACTTCATGAAGGCGCTATGAGCATCTCCAACCGCAAGCCCGGAACCCCGAAGGAAGCCCCGGCCGAGCCGCTGAAGCGGGCGGTCTCGGGCGCGATGAAGGCGATCGCGCGCAAGCCGGAGATGGAGATCGTCTTCGCCGCCGACAAACCCTCGCTGGTCGGCGAGCGCGCGCGGCTGCCGGAGCCGCCGCGCAAGCTCACCGCGGGCGATGTCGCGATCCTGCGCGGCCATGCCGATTCGATGGCGCTGCGCCTCGCCTGCCACGATGCGGCGGTCCATCGCCGCGCCGCGCCCGAAGGCGATGCGGCCCGCGCCGTCTTCGATGCCGTGGAGCAGGCCCGGGTCGAGAGCGTCGGCTCGCGCCGGATGAGCGGCGTCTCCGGCAACATCTCGGCGATGCTGGAGGACCGCTATCATCGCGGCGGCCGCTATGAGGAGATCACCGACCGGGCCGATGCGCCGCTGGAAGATGCGCTCGCTTTGATGGTGCGCGAGCGCCTGACGGGCCTGAAGCCGCCCAAGGCGGCGGAGAAGCTGGTCGATCTCTGGCGCGAGCAGATCGAGGCCAAGGCGGGCGACGATCTCGACCGGCTGTCGAAGTCGATCGAGGATCAGCGCGCCTTCGCCCGCACGGTGCGCGACCTGCTCGTCTCCCTCGACATGGCCGAGCAGTCGAGCCAGGGCGACGACGCCGAGGAGGACGAGGACGATCAGGACCAGTCCTCCGACGACCAGCAGCAGGAAGAGGGCGAAGCCGAGCAGCAGAGCCAGGGCGAGCGCTCTGAAACCGAGACCAGCGAGGACGCCGCCGAGGAATTGCAGGAAGGCGCTTCCGAGGCGGCCGATGCGCCGGCCGGCGACTGGGACGAGGAAGACGAGAATTCCGAGGCCGAGGAGGCCGGCGAGGCGCCGCGTCCGCGCGACAGCCGCGCCAATGACCGGCCGCAGACCGACTACAAGGCCTATACCCAGAAGTTCGACGAGATCGTCACGGCCGAGGAGCTCTGCGACGCCGAGGAGCTGACCCGCCTGCGCGCCTATCTCGACAAGCAGCTGGCGCATCTTCAGGGCGTCGTCGCCCGGCTGGCGAACCGGCTGCAGCGCCGCCTGATGGCGCAGCAGAACCGCTCCTGGCAGTTCGACCTGGAGGAGGGCGCGCTCGATCCCTCGCGCCTGCCGCGCATCATCATCGACCCGTTCCAGCCGCTCTCCTTCCGACAGGAATCGGACACGAACTTCCGCGACACGGTGGTGACGCTGCTGATCGACAATTCCGGCTCGATGCGCGGCCGGCCGATCACGGTGGCGGCGACCTGCGCCGACATCCTGGCGCGGACGCTGGAGCGCTGCGGCGTCAAGGTCGAGCTGCTCGGGTTCACCACCCGCGCCTGGAAGGGCGGGCTGTCGCGCGAGAGCTGGCTGCAATCGGGCAAGCCGGCCAATCCCGGCCGCCTCAACGATCTCCGGCACATCATCTACAAGGCGGCCGATGCGCCATGGCGGCGGGCGCGGAAGAATCTCGGGCTGATGATGCGCGAGGGGCTGCTCAAGGAGAACATCGACGGCGAGGCGCTCGACTGGGCGCATAAGCGCCTGCTCGGCCGCCCCGAGCAGCGCAAGATCCTGATGGTGATCTCGGACGGCGCGCCGGTCGACGATTCTACCCTCTCGGTCAATGCCGGCAGCTATCTGGAGCGGCATCTGCGTCATGTCATCGCCGAGATCGAGACGCGCTCGCCGGTCGAGCTGATCGCGATCGGCATCGGCCACGACGTCACCCGCTACTACCGCCGCGCCGTCACCATCGTCGATGCCGAGGAGCTCGGCGGCGTGATGACCGAGAAGCTGGCCGAGCTGTTCGAGGAGGATGCCGCCGGGACAAATTCGCGGGGCTCGCGCCGCCTGCAATGAGCCCCAGCCGTCGCAGCGTCCTCGCCGGCCTCGGCGCGGCGGCTTTCAGCCTGCCCGCACGGGCTCAGAGCCTGGAACCCGGGCGCGTCTCGGTCAGCATCTCTGCCCGGCCGATCACGAGCTTCGAGCCGGGCAATGCCACGAAGACACGTTTCGGCCAGCTGACCTTTCGTGGCGGGCTCCAGCTCTCCGGCAGCCATCCCCGCTTTGGCGGTTTCTCCGGGCTGTGGCGCTCGCCCGACGGGGAACGGATCGTCGCGATCACGGATAATGGCTTCTGGCTGACGGCAAGGGTCGCTCGCAAGCTGGGCAAGCTCGCGGGGCTGGAGGAGGCGGAACTCGCGCCGATCCTTGGGGCGTCCGGCAAGCCGCTGCATCGCTCGCGCTATTTCGATACCGAATCGCTGGCGATCCAGGGCGGTACGGCCTTCATCGGCGTCGAGCGTACCCATGACATCCTGCGCTTCGACTTCGCGCGCCATGGCGTCGAGGCGCGGGCGCAGCTGGTGCAGGTGCCTCCGGCTGCCAAGCGCCTGCCGAGCAATCGCGGCTTCGAGGCACTCGGCGTGCTGCCGGCCGGCCACCCGCTTGCCGGGGCGCTGATCGCGATCTCCGAGCGCTCGGGCCGCGAGGACGAGCCGACAACGGGCTTCATTCTCGGCGGGCGCCAGCCGGGCACGCTGCAGGTGGTCCGCCGCGACGGCTACGACATCACCGACCTCGCCTTCCTACCGGGCGGCGACATGCTGCTGCTGGAGCGCTGGTACAAGCCGCTGCGCGGTGTCGGCATGCGCATCCGCCGCATCGCCGGGGGTGCGATTCGTCCCGGAGCAAAGCTCGACGGGCCGATCCTGATCGAGGCCGATCTCGGCCAGGAGATCGACAACATGGAGGGGATGGCGGTCCACCAGGAGAGCGGGCGGACCATCATCACCCTGATGTCGGACGATAATTTCTCGACCTTCCTGCAGCGGACGGTGCTGCTGGAGTTCGAGCTGGTACCTTAGCCGCTCGTCATGCTCGGGCGTGCCCGAGCATCTCAGGCAGGATGAGGCGCTCATCGGCGCCTTCTTGCGCTTCGCTTCGCCCGAGAATGACGAGATGAGTCCAAACGAAAAAAGCGGCCTTGCGGCCGCTTCGTTCAGTCCCGAGGGAAACCGGCGCTCAGTTGGCGGCGAGCTTCTTCTCGATGTCGCGCTTCAGCGTCAGCGCGCCGGTCGACAGATCACCGGCCGGAGCCTTGACCAGGAAGGCATCGAGGCCGCCGCGATGGTCGACGGTGCGCAGCGCATTCGCCGAGACGCGCAGGCGGACCGAACGGCCGAGCGCATCCGACTGCAGCGTGACGTTGACGAGGTTCGGCCGGAAGACCGTCTTGGTCTTGCGGTTCGAGTGGCTGACGAGGTGGCCGGTCAGGGTGGCTTTCCCGGTCAGTTCGCAACGGCGGGCCATGATCGTGTTCCCAAAATCTCCGAGTACTCAACGCAAAATGCCGACACGCGACGTGCCGGCAGGCGAGCACCGGAAGTCAAATTGAAGTGGGCGGTCTATAACGGGCCGGTGACAGCCCGTCAAGGCAGGACGCGCGAAAGCGCTCCGGAAACATCTCGGTAACCATTATCCCGCCAAGCTGACGGTAGCCAGTCACGATTCGGACCGAATCCCAGTGCATGCGACGATGTCCGTCGCGCTTCGGAGCCTCAAGATGAAGCTCGCCTTGTCGCCTGCCAGCAGCGCCCTCATCACGCTGCTGATGCTTGCCCTGCCTGCGCCGGCCGTACAGGCCGCGTCGCTGGATGCGACCTATGACGTCAGCCTGCTCGGCCTGTCGCTCGGCAAGGCCAATCTCGCCGGCGGCATCGACGGCGGCAGCTACAAGCTCGACGCCACCGCCAAGCTGACCGGCCTCGTCGGCAGTTTCACCGGCGGTCGCGGTTCCGGCACTGCGACCGGCAACCTCAACGGCAGCCGGCTCTCGCCGACGGCCTTCGCGGTGTCCTCGGCCAATTCCAGCGAAAGCCGCACGGTGCGCATGGCGCTCGGCGGCAATGCCGTGCAGGCGCTGGCGATCGAGCCGCCGATCGATCCCAAGCCCGATCGCGTCCCGCTCAAGGACGAGCACCAGCGCAACATCATGGATCCGCTCAGCGCCTTCCTGATGCCGGTCGAGGCTTCCGGCCGCAATGGCGGCGCGGCGGCCTGCAACCGCACGCTGGCGATCTTCGACGGCGCGGCGCGCTACGACATAAAGCTGAGTTATTCCGGCACGCGCGAGATCAAGATCGACGGCTATAGCGGCCCGGTCTCGGTCTGCCAGGCGCGCTACGTGCCGATCGCCGGCCATCGCTCCCTGCGGCCCTCGACCAAGTTCATGGCCGAGAACAAGGAGATCTCGACCTGGCTCGCCCCCGTCGCCGGCACCAACATGATGCTGCCGGTGCGCATATCCGTGAAGACGATGATCGGCACGGCGGTGATCGAGGCCTCGAGCTTCAAGGTCGATCCGGGCGTGACGGCGACCGCGACGCGGAATTGAGGTTCCCCATCAACGGCTACGGCCGAGTTCGAACGGGAATGGCACCTGCTCGAAGATCGGCAAGACTCCGATCTTCTGGATCGTCTTCATCTCCCAGTCGTGCAACATGGCCGCAATACCGGCTTCGTCTCGCGCTTCCAGTAAGGGAGCGAGATGGTCAACAATGAGCGCATAGCTACCCTCCGACCAGTAGCGAGATTTTCGGGGGTGCAGCGCCATCCAACGCGCGGTCTCGAGCGCATCATCAAAACGCCCCATCGCTGAAGCCAGCTGGACCTTGTGCAGCGGCGAATTGACTGTCTCACGATAGCCAAACTCTCGATTCTGGTCGAAGCTCAGAAGCGCATCGAAGCTTTCGATGGATCTCAGCATCGGTAAGATGCGTTCCTCCACGACTCGGAGGAATGCATCCTTGAAGTTCGGTTGCGACCAGTATCGTGGCTGGTCCTGGCCGGTCGAGAAACCCTCGAGCCAAAAGCCTTGCACGGTTGCGCAGGGGTCGCAGGTATAGCCGATCGAGAAGAATAGATCCGGCAGGTCGGATCCCCTCGTACGATCGATCGAGACGGAACGGATGATATGGCGTAGTGGCCTGAGGACGACAAACGGTCCATATCGTACCAAGTCATGGTGCCGAGCTACCAATGTGTCGAGGAGCTCGGCAATTTGCTTCTTCGATGTCACTTGCTCGGCCTGACTTCGAGGACGACGATGCGACGCGCGCTAGCAAAGCCATATCGCCCTGCGTTCGCCAAAATATCCGAGCGGCGAACGGACAGGCCTCGTCTCCCGGCCTTGAAATCGTAAATGCAAAGTGTTCCGTCAGCCCTCAATTCGTAGGCGTCATAACGCACTGTATCGGGATAACCGTACCGGCGCAGGGTCTCCGAGGTCGGTTCGCTTAACTCCTTCAAGAACGACCGCTCGGCCTTCAGGTCGGGATAGTTCTGCGTCGTGATTTGGTTGCCCATGTTCGTCTGCACATACGTCCCGTAAACGGCCGGTGATGGATATTTGCTCGCGGGCCCGACCGTCGCAATGGCGGCGTCGAGGCGGGACTGCAGTTCGGGCAGATAGCGACACGCTGCTTCCGCTTCGGAGCGGCTGATCTGGCCGACATAGCCAAGGTCGAAGCCAGGCGCTTCGCCGGGGCGATAATCTCGCGCGTTAAAGGCAATGGTCGCTTCCAGCCCATCGATCTTGTTTCGCGCCGACAGCCAGGTGAAGAGCGTCAGAGCCGATGTGATCGTGACCTCCGCCGCCGCGGGGGCAGCGGGCAGCAATGGAGCGAACGCCTGCTGCACGGTCGCCTCGCGCCCCGGCCCGCGTTCGGTCCAGGTCGAGCGCGAACCGACCTCGCCGTCGGGACCACCATCGCGGATCGTCTGGGTGCGGTCGGCTGTCTCGAAGGTGGTCTTGCCGCCTTCGGGCGAGGTGACGGTGTGCCGCTCGTCCCAGTCGTTCCTGCGGTCGGCCTCGGCGAACTCGGAGTGGATGGTCGAGCCGTCGCGGTTGACGACGGCGCGTTCGGCCAGCAGGCCGTCGGGGCGCATGGCGTCCTGATAGAAGGCCCAGCTCTCCTCGCCGCTGGTATCGGCGACGACATCGCCGAAGTTCAGCGCACTCGACAGGGCAGCGCCAAGGTCGCTCAGAAAATCCGTTCCGGCCAACGCTGGGCCGCCCCCGCCTCCACCGCTGGTCCACTGCCCGCCATCGGCATTGCCAGCCGGCACGCGCGGCTGGTCGGGATTGTATTTGCGGGCGAGCTCATGGCGCAGCAGCCGCGTCTGGCCTTCAGCGAAACGAGCCCGCGGCGCAAAAGGACGATCTCGCGCCAGCGCGCGCTATCACTGGGTGAACGATACGGCTGATCCGGCATGGCGTGCTCCCCTGTCTTGAGCGCGCCATTCTCAGGCCGCCGGAAGCGCGGGGGATAAGATCGCCGCCCATCCCCGCCGGCACTTCGGCTACCATGCCTTCCCGCGCATGCAGGCTCTGCCCCTGCGTGGATTGCGGAACGCTCGTTCGAGGCGCTAGCCTTCCCGGCGATTCGGTTCCGGAGCCGTCATGTCCAGCGATTTCGCCTTGCCGCCCGGCCTCAGGCACCGCCAAGTTGTCGTGCGGGACACCGTTCTCCACGTCGCCGAGGTCGGCGACGGGCCAGCAGTCCTTCTGCTGCATGGCTGGCCGGAATTCTGGATGAGCTGGCTGCCGGTGATGAACCGGCTGCACGGTGAGTTCCGTCTGATCGCGCCCGATCTGCGCGGCTTCGGCGACAGCGGCAAGTCAGCGACGCCGCGCAGCGATGTCGGCGCCAACGCCCATGCCGACGACATCGCGGCGCTATTGGACGCGCTCGGCACCGGGCCGGTCGGCGTCGTCGGCCACGATGTCGGCGCCTATGTTGCGCAGGGGCTGGCGCGGCGTCATCCGCAACGGGTCGAGAAGCTCCTGTTCTTCAACTGCCCGACGCCGAGTGTAGGCTCGGCCTGGGTCCGCGATGGCCATGTCAACGAGATCTGGTACCAGTCCTTCCAGCAATTGCCGCTGGCGGAGCAGTTGATCGGCTCCAGTCGCGAGGCCTGCGCGCTCTATCTCGGGCATTTCCTGACGCATTGGTGCCATCGCAAGGATGCCTTCGCGCCGGTCTTCGACACTTACGTCGAGAACTTCATGAAGCCCGGCAATCTGCGCGGCGGCTTCGACTGGTATCGGAGCCAGAACGCGGCGCGGATCGCCGCGATCGACGGGCACCCGGCTCCCTCCGTGCCGATCCATCAGCGCACGAGGGTCCATTGGGGCCGGCACGACCCGATCCTGAAATCGGAGTGGGCGAGCTTCCTGTCGCATTATTTCGACGATGTGGAGGTGAGCTTTTGCGAGGGCGCCGGCCATTTCGTCCATGTCGAGGCGCCGGATGAGGCGGCGCAGGTCGTGGCCGATGTGTTCGCGGATTAACTGGCGGCTTATTGTCTACCGTATTCCTCGGAGTCCTCTCGCGTTCTGGCGCACAACACCTACATGAGCGAAAGCGGCCCTCGCGCGCGCAAGTCGGCGAAGGATGAAGAATGAGGGCGATTCAAAATCTTGTGGTTTTTGAATCGCTTGCCGCAATATCTCGCCGTGAACGAAACCTGATTCTGTGGGAGTCAGCGATTCGGCCCCGCTTCGTTCCGGACTCGTTCTGTTCACGGATCGGGTTGCCTTCAGGCGGCTCGACCCGGTAGGGCTTGCCCCGCCCGGGCTGCAGGAAAGCTCCAGCGTCTTGATCCAAACCCGTTCCCTTCCGCCTTCGCTCCGCGCTCGCGGCGTCACGGCGGTGCTCGGACCGACCAATACCGGCAAGACCCATCTCGCCATCGAGCGGATGGTCGCGCATCCCACGGGCATGATCGGCCTGCCGCTGCGCCTCCTGGCGCGCGAGGTCTATCAACGCGTCGTCGACAAGGTTGGGCCACACGCCGTCGCGCTCGTCACCGGCGAGGAGAAGATCAAGCCGGAGCGGCCGAGCTTCTGGGTCTGCACGGTCGAGGCGATGCCGCGCGACCTTGCGGTCGATTTCGTCGCCATCGACGAGATCCAGCTCGCCGCCGATCTTGATCGCGGCCATGTCTTCGCCGACCGGCTGCTCAATCATCGCGGCCGCGAAGAGACGATGCTGATCGGCGCCGGCACGATGAAGCCGCTGGTCGAGCAGCTCATCCCCGGCGTCAACGTCGTCTCGCGGCCGCGCCTGTCCAACCTGTCCTTTGCCGGCGACCGCAAGATCACCCGCCTGCCGCGGCGCTCGGCGATCGTCGCCTTCTCGGCCGAGGAGGTCTACGCCATCGCCGAGCTGATCCGCCGGCAGAAGGGCGGAGCGGCGGTGGTGCTGGGGGCGCTCAGCCCACGCACGCGCAATGCCCAGGTCGAGATCTACCAGTCGGGCGATGTCGACTATCTCGTCGCCACCGACGCGATCGGCATGGGGCTCAATCTCGATGTCGACCACATCGCCTTCGCCGGCGACAGCAAGTTCGACGGCCATCACTATCGCAAGCTCAACCCGGCCGAGTTCGGCCAGATCGCCGGCCGGGCCGGGCGGCATCTGCGCGACGGCACCTTCGGCACCACCGGGCGCGCGCCGCCCTTCGATCAGGACCTGGTCCAGGCGATCGAGGATCATCGCTTCGACTCGGTGCGGCAGGTGCAGTGGCGCAACTCCGATCTCGACCTGCGCTCGATCCCGGGGCTGCTCGACAGCCTCAATATCCAGCCGCAGGAGCCGGGGCTGACCCGGGCCCTGATCGCCGAGGACATGACGACGCTGGAGATCCTGGCGCGCGATCATGACGTCTCGCGGCTGGCGCAGGGCAAGCCGGCGGTGTCGCGGCTCTGGGAGGTCTGCGGCCTGCCCGATTATCGCAAGATCGCACCGATGCAGCATGCCGAACTGGCGACGACGCTCTATCTGCGCCTGATGCGCCATGGCCGGCTCGATCCGGACTGGTATGCCGGCCAATTGGCTGCGCTCGACCGGGTCGATGGCGAGATCGACACCCTCTCGGCCCGCATCGCCCAGGTGCGGACCTGGACCTATGTCGCGAACCGTCCGGACTGGTTGCCTGATCCTGAGCATTGGCAGGGGGTGGCGCGTCTTGTAGAGGACAGGCTGTCGGACGCTTTGCACGAACGGCTTGCCAGCCGATTCGTCGATCGGCGCACGAGCGTGTTGATGCGTCGCCTGCGGGAGAATGCAATGTTGGAGGCCGAAGTCACCGCGACCGGCGATGTCCTGGTCGAGGGTCAGCATGTCGGATTGCTGCAAGGCTTCCGTTTCACGGCGGACCCGAAGGCGGGTGGTCCGGAAGCGAAAGCTTTGAACGCTGCGGCGCTGAAGGCGCTGGCTGGCGAGCTCGAGGCCCGCGCCTCGCGCGTCGTACTGGCCGGCGACGATGCCTTCGTGCTCTCGCATGATGGGTTGGTGCGCTGGATCGGCGAGCCCGTGGCACGCCTGGCCGCTGGCGATAAGGTGCTTGAGCCGCGCCTGCGCCTGATGATCGACGATCACCTGCCGGCGCAGGCCCGCGAGCAGATCGAGACGAGGCTGGCCGCCTGGCTGAAGCATCACGTCACCAAGCTGCTCGGCCCACTCCAGATCCTGGAGAACGCCGAGAGCGTCAGCGGCATCGCCCGCGGCATCGCCTATCAGGCGGCCGAAGCGCTCGGCGTGCTCGAGCGCAGCAAAGTCGCCGAGGAGATGAAGACGCTCGATCAGGAAGGGCGGGCGGGCCTGCGCCAGCTCGGCATCCGCTTCGGCGCCTTCCACCTCTATGTCCCGGCGCTGCTGAAGCCGGCACCGCGGGCGCTCGCCGCCCAGCTCTGGGCGCTGAAGCACGGCAATCCGGAGACCGCCGGGCTCGACGACATCTCGCATCTCGCCTCCTCCGGCCGGACCTCGTTCCCGGCCAACAAAGAGATCCCGAAGGGACTCTATCGCGCCGCCGGCTACCGCGTCTGCGGCGAGCGGGCGGTGCGCGTCGATATCCTCGAACGCCTCGCCGACCTCATCCGTCCGGCGATCGCCTATCGACCTGGCGTGACGCTCGGCCAGCCGCCGGTTGGCGCTGCCGATCAGGACGGCTTCGTCGCCACCGGCGCGATGACCTCGCTCGTCGGCTGCGCCGGCGAGGATTTCGCTTCGATCCTGCGCTCGCTCGGTTATGTCTCGCAGAAGCGCCCGGGCCCGGCCATCACGGTGCCGCTCGCTGTTGCGCCCGCGCCGGCCGCGACCACGCCGGCAGTCCCGGTGGAGGCCGTGGCCGAGGCGACTGACGCGCTTGATGAAGCGCATTCCGTCGACGTCGAAGGTGCGGTCGAAAGCACGGAAAGCGTCGCTGCCGCGGGTGAAACCCCGGATGCTCCGATCCTGACCGATGCCGAGGTCGCTGCCGCTCCGACGGAAGACGACGTCGCCAGCCCGGCCGAGCCGGTGCCGGCCGATGCGATGTCGATCCTGGCCCTGCCGAGCGACAAGCCGGTGGCGGAAGCCGCGTCCCCGCCCCAAACCGAGACGGCCGAGCCTGTCGTTGCCGCCGAGGCGGCAGGCGAGCTTGCCGCTGCGGTCGAGGTGACTGCGCCTGCCGAGCCCGAGCTGATCGAGATCTGGCGGCCGCATCGCCATCAGGGCGGCCGTCGTCCCGAGCAGGGGCAGCGTGGACGCCGGCCCGACCGCCGCGCCGGTGCTGCCGAGGCCGCTCCCGTCACGGGAAGCGGCGAGGGCAAGCCGAGCGGGCAGCGTCCGCCGAATCGCAACCGCTGGCGCGAAGGTGGCTGGAACGGCCCGCGCCCGGCCGGCGGCGAGCCTGCAGCGCAGGAAGGTGCTGGTCGCAATGCCCAGGGGCGTGACGGGCGCCCCGAGCGTGGTCCCCGGCCCGAGTTCAAGCGCGATGGCGCCCGCCCCGGTGGTGGTCCGCGTCGCGAGGAGCGTGGCGGCAAGGAGCAGCGCTTCCAGCAGCCGGCGCGGCCGCGCCCGGCCGAGCGCCAGCCCGATCCGGATTCGCCCTTCGCCAAGCTGCTCGCCCTCAAGGCCCAGCTCGAGGGCAATGACGGGCGCAAGCGCTGACGCAGCGTAGGGAGGCTGCTTGCGGGACGATCGGCAACGCCTCGACAAATGGCTCTGGTTCGCGCGCTTCGCGCGGACCCGCCCCGCCGCTGTGCAGCTGGTGGAGGACGGCCATGTCCGCATTGCAAGTAAGCGCGTCGAGAACCCGGCGCTCGGGGTGAAGCCGGGGGATGTCCTGACGCTGGCTTTGCCGCATGCGACGCTGGTGGTGCGCGTCACTGCCTTCGCCGAGCGGCGAGGCTCCTACGAGCAGGCGCAGACGCTGTATGAGGTCCTGAGCGGCGGCGAACGCGGCGTTCCGCCGCTTGCGCCGGAGGAGCCGAAGCGATAACGCGAAGGCTGCGCGGGACGTGTCAGCGTGCCTGCGAAAAATCTTCTCGAAACGGTTGTTTCGATGGAAGTTTGATCTCGTTTCCGGTCGTGACAGGGCCTTGAAACATTCTCTCGACCGGCTCTAAAGAAGCGCCGGCCGATTGGAAGGACAGCGCCATGACCTATGTGGTCACCGAGAACTGCATCAAGTGCAAGTACATGGACTGCGTCGAAGTCTGTCCGGTCGACTGTTTCTATGAAGGCGAGAACTTCCTCGTCATTCATCCCGACGAGTGCATCGACTGCGGCGTCTGCGAGCCGGAATGCCCGGCCGAGGCGATCAAGCCGGACACCGAGCCCGGCCTCGACAGCTGGCTGCAGCTCAATGCGAAGTTCGCTGCGAGTTGGCCCAACATCACGCAGAAGAAGGACTCGCCGGCCGACGCCAAGGAGTTCGACGGCGTGCCGAACAAGCTCGAGCTTCTGTCGCCGGAGCCCGGCGAAGGCGACTGACGTTACCCTTCGTCAGAGCCTGATCGAGGTTAACCATGGCCGGCCGCAACGCGGCCCGGCGGCATTCGCATTCCGTTTACCTTTGATTCGGCGCGAATTTTGTGGTATCCACAAGCCACAGTCGAGTTCTTTCCGCCTGCCCCTGCGAGGTTACACAAACGGGGCACTCCCAGAGACGACAGCAGGCCCGACCGGTCAGAATGCCCGGCGTGTTGCTGTCTTCGTGTCTGGTGGCCAGCAAGAAACAACTGACTGAGGGAGCATGTTGTGTCGGGAGAAGAGCCAGAAGGCTTGCCCGTCACGTCAGGCAGAGTGCCGCCGGTCATCCCGGCCAGCGGCTGAAAGTCGCGTCTCCGCTCCGGCGGAGAGATGCAGGAGTCGAAACGGCATGTCCATTGCGAAGAAGACTGTTGTGCGCCAGGGCTTCAAGACGGGCGAGTTCGTCGTCTATCCGTCCCATGGCGTCGGTCAGATCACGGCGATCGAGGAGCAGGAAGTCGCGGGCTTCAAGCTCGAACTCTTCGTCGTCAGCTTCGCCAAGGACAAGATGACCCTGCGCGTCCCCACCGCCAAGGCGGCGAGCGTCGGCCTGCGCAAGCTCGCCGATGCCGACATCGTCGGCAAGGCGCTCTCGACCCTGACCGGCCGCGCCCGTGTCAAGCGCACCATGTGGTCGCGCCGCGCCCAGGAATACGAAGCCAAGATCAATTCGGGCGATCTCGTCGCCATTGCCGAGGTGGTGCGCGATCTCTATCGCTCCGAAGCCCAGCCCGAGCAGTCCTACTCCGAGCGCCAGCTCTATGAGGCGGCGATCGACCGGATGACCCGCGAGATCGCGGCCGTCGAGGAGATCACCGAGACCGAGGCGCTGAAGAAGATCGAGGGTCAGCTCGCCAAGTCGCCGCGCCGCGCCGGCAAGGGCGAGGCCGCCGAGGCGGCCGATGCCGAGGAAGGCGACGAGGACCTGCAGGAGGAGGCTGCCTGAGGCAGCTTTCCGCTATCGGATAGCAAGAGCCCGGCGGATCGCCCCGCCGGGCTTTTTCGTATCAGGCCGCACCGGTCTCTGCCGCCAGGAAAGCCACGGTCCGCTCCCAGGCGAGCTTGGCGGCCGCGGCATTGTAGCGTTCGGCGCTGGTGTCGTTGAGGAAGGCGTGGTCGACGTCCGGATAGACGATCGCCTGGTAAGTGATGCCGGCCGCCTTCAGCGCCGCCTCATAGGCCGGCAGCCCCTCGACCAGGCGCGTATCGCGAGCGGCGTGCTGGATCAGCAGCCGGGCCTTGATCTGCGGCACCTTGGAAAGATCCGGCGAGCGCCCATAGAAGACGACGCCGGCATTGAGCTCCGGCGCGCTGACGGCGAGATCGTTGACCGCGCCGCCGCCCCAGCAGAAGCCGACCGCCCCGACCTTGCCGGTCGTGTCCGGCCGGGACTTGAGGAAGGCCAGAGCCGCGCGCCCCTGCGCAACGACATCCTCGGGCTTGAGCTGCGCGAACAGGGCACGCGCCGCGTCGGCATCGGCCGGCGTGCCGCCGAGGGGAGTGAGGAAATCGACGCCGAGCGCAGTGAAGCCGGCGAGCGCGGCGCGGCGGGTGACGTCCTCGATATGCGGATTGAGGCCGCGGTTCTCATGGATGACGAGGACACCGCCCCGCTTCGCCTGGGCCTTCGGGGTGACGAGGTAGCCCTTGAGCCTGACTCCGCCGACCGTCTCATCGATGCGCCTGCTCTTGATGCGGGCGTCGTCGGCCGCGACCTGCTGGGCCTGGGCGTAGTTCGGCTCCAGCAAGGCGAGCGCAGCTTCCGCCGCGGCGGCCGAGCCGGCGATGGCGATCAGCCGGTTCATGAAGCTGCGGCGGTCGAGCGGCTTGTGGGTGTATTCGTCGTAGAGTTCGACGATGCGGCGATCGAGCGCCATGGCTGCCTCCCTGTCCTGACGACGGCCGGGAGGCTAGCACAGGGCGCGCCGAAAGCAGCCGGCGCGCTGCGCGCTATTCGCTCACGATCTTGTAACGCTGGCCGGGCGTCAGCTTGGCGTTGCGCTCCAGCCCATTGAGAATCAGGAACTGCTCCAATGGCCGATCGGTCGAGGCCATGCGCTCGGCCAGGCTGGCGGGCGTGTCGCCGGCGCCGGCCGTGACGAGCCGGATCCTCAGGGGGCTGACCGATTGCGCGTCGCTGGCACTGAGATTGCGGAAGCTGTCGAGCAGAGCGCGCATGGCGCGTTCGGGATCGTTCTGGCCCTTGGCGGCGAGGATGAAGCGGTAGACGCGCGGCCCGGCCTGGACCGCCGCGAGGCGGAAGGTCCAGTCGGCGCCCTTGCCGGAGGTCACAGCCGCCGGCAGGCCGCCGACGGTCAGCGACTGCACCTCGGCCGTGGCGACCCCGTCGATCCAGCCCGACGCCACGTAGGATTCCAGCGTCTGGCCGGCCTTCAGCGCGACCGAATCGAAGCGCAGCGCTTGCGAGCCGTCATTGCTGACGCCGACGACCATCTCGCGCGCGGCCTCCAGTTCGAAGCCATCCGGCGCGGTGAAGGCGATACGCAGGGCGCTGTTGAGGTAGCGGCGGCCCCGCACGACGCCATCGGCCGGGTCGTCGCCGAAGGCGACGCCGTCGACCACGGCGAGCCAGCGCGCGGCGTCGCGTTCGCCGAGGCCCGGTGCACCGATCTGACGCGCGCCATTGGTGACGGCAGCGACGCGCTCGGGCGTCGAGGGGTGGCTGGAGAGAATGTCGAGCTTCTTGTCGCCGCCGCCCTGCTGGCCGGCGCGGAAGCTGGTGTTGCGGCCGAGCGAGACCAGGAAGCGGCCGGCGCCATAGGGGTCGTAGCCGGCGCGGGCGATGTTGCGCACGCTGATCTGGTCGGCGGTGAGCTCCTGCTGGCGCGAGAAGCGGGCGAGCGAGAGCTTGGAGCTCTGCTGCACCGCCGCCCCCGTCGTCGGATCGTTCAGCACCTGCGCCACCACCTGGCTGACCAGCGCCGATTCCGCCTCCATCTCGGCGCGCTCGACGGCGTGGCGTGCGGTGACATGCGCGATCTCGTGCGCCATCACCGAGGCGATCTCGGAGGAATCGTTGGCCAGCGCAAGCAGCCCGCGGGTGACGTAGAGCCGCCCGGTCGGCAAAGCGAAGGCGTTGACGATCGGCGAATTCAGGATCGTCACCTCATAGGTGCCGATCTGGCCCTCGCCGGCCTTGGCGAGGCGGGCGATGATCGCTTCCAGCTCGGCCTTGACCTGAGGGGCGCGGTATTCGCCGCCGAAGGCCGCAAGCAGGCGCTGGTGCTCGCGGTCGGTGCCTCGCTGCAGGCTGGCGACGCGGGGCGCCGGCTCGCCGCCCGGCTGGTTGAGCGGTGCCAGGACGGAATTCTGGTCACCGAAGCAGGCCGCCAGCAGCAAGGCCGGCAGCACCGCGGCGACGAGACGCCCCCGGATCGGCTGACGATGTCGCTGAACGTTCCGCATCGGCCCCTAGTCGATCAATTCCAGTGCACTACGCGTCTGCGCCTCGATCAGGAGGCCATCGCGCCCCTCGACCACACCGCTGACGCGCACGCGTTTACCTGTCAGCGCCGACGCGGTCCAGCCGCTGCGCTGCAAGTCACGCCAGAGCGCGCGCGACAGAACGATGCTGCCACCCGCGCCACGCCGCCGTTCGAAGTTGAGATAGGTCCGCTGTGCCCGTTCGCCCACGGCAGCGATACGCCCCTCGACCACGACGATCCGCCCCGCCTGCGCTTTCATTGCGGAGGCATCATGGCCGTCGATGACGGGCAAGGCCACTGCGGCAAAATTGCCCTGGGTTGCGGCTGGCGCGAGGCTGCCGGCCTTGCCTGCGACCGCCGGCCGTGGCTCGGCCTTGCGCCAGAGCTCGTTGCAGGAAGCAAGGCCGGGCTCTGGCAGCCGCCGCGCCGCGCCTGCGGCGAGAAGGGCGGCGCTCAGGTCGGGCTGGCCGGCGAGCGCATCCGTCCCCTCGGCTGCGAGCAATCGGGCCGGCACACGCCCCCAGCGATCGGGGCCGCCGAGCGGTGCCAGCCGGAACTCGCGCCCATGCCAGCGTCCCAGCTGCGCGGCGAAATGCTCGCGCTCGGTCTCGTTCTGCCGTGGCGCCAGTCCGGCCAGCCTGATAGTCCGTCCATCGGCGAGCTGCGGGTCGCCATGCCGGTCGAGGCCGGCGAGGCGGACCTGCTCGGCCGTTTCCCCCGGCGCGCAAGCGTCATCTGCCGCCCGCGCCATCGAGGCGCATGCGGCCATGACAGCGAGTACGCAGATAATCACTGCAAAGGAAGGCTTCACCTGCATCGGCTTTATGCTAAACGCAAGGACGTGCGTCCCGGTAGCTCAGCAGGATAGAGCAACGGTTTCCTAAACCGTAGGTCAGGGGTTCGAATCCCTTCCGGGACGCCAAAATTAGCCTAAATCAACGACTTACAAGGTGGGTCGCCAGGGTGGTTCGCCACCGGGTTAGCCACTGGCCTTCTTGCTGGCATTGTGAAGCAGCGTGACTTTGTCGAGCCCCGCGCGCGCGAGTCGCTCCTGGTTCGCCGATTTTGTGTAGAGCTCGGCGTGCTTCAGGTTTGTGTGACCGAGCGTATCCATGATCTCGCGGGTGGTCGCGCCGCTGTCGGCGAGCATGCCGCCGAGCGTCTTGCGCAGGCCGTGCAGGGTGCAGCCTTCTGGGAGCCCGGCCGACTTCGTCCAGTCGCGCATGCGACCGGTGAGCGACTTCGGGGAGAACGGTTCGCCGTACGCGGTCTTCAGGATTGTCGGGCCCGAAAGATCGGTTTGTGCGAGAGCTTCCTGCAGCATCGGCGTGATCGACAGCCGCAGATCCCGGCCGGTCTTCACCTGGGTCAGAACGATTCGGTCGCCCCGGATCGCCGAAACCGGGAGCGCGGCGACGTCGCTGCGCCGGTTCCCCAGCCAGAGCGCTAGAGCGTAGACGAGCCGTGGCGTCGTCCCGAGGGGCCAGCGCTCCTCGAACTTGGCCCGCTCTGCGTCCGTCCAGGCGCGCCACCCCTTGGTCTCCGGCCGGTATCTGAGCCGGTAGCTCGGATCGGTATCGATCCATTCCTCGTCGAGGCCGGCGAGAATCATCTTCCGGATGACGACCAGGAGATGCCGCGCCGCGTGCGGCTTGTCGCTGCGATCGGCCAGTAGCGCCTTCAGATGCCGGCGACGCAGATCCGCGATCGGCACCTCTCCCCAAGTCGTCTTGCTGCTCTCGGCGATCTTCGAATCGAGGAAAGCCTCGGCGATCGCCGTCTGCTTCTCACGGGTGACGGTGTCGAGCTGCTTCCACTCGAAGCTGCTGGTGACGACTGTGCGCCACGCCGCCCGCATCGAGCGCGGCGCAGCAGCTGTCGGCAATGGCCGGACGTCCGCCTTGCGCGGCGCACGGCCTTCGACAGCGGCGCGATAGGCTTCCTCGAACTGCGGATGACCGGGCTGATGCGGCAACGCGACCGTCTTGCCGGCGCGCCGGAAGCGCCAGCGCTCGCGGCCGTGGCGATCGGTATAGGGGCTGGCGTTCGGGTGCTCGGTGGTCATGAGCGGAGACGCTAGCCGCCTCGGCCGCCCTTCTGCAAGGCGGCGTCGATCGCATTCTCGCTGACATGCGCGAGATCGCTGAACGCCATATCAAGCTCGACGCGATCCCAGACGAGGCGGCTGTCGATCTTTCGAGCCCGAGGCATGCGACGGCTGGCGACCAGTTCGTCAAATTTCGTAGTGCCGACGCCGACATAATAGGCGGCCTCCTCGCGGCACAGGCCACGAGGAACCCAAGCGACGGAATCGAGGCGGCCGGAGGCGCGTGGCATCAGCTGCGGGCCCCTTCCTCTTCAATAAAACGGATCGCGCGCTTGGCGGCCCATTTCATCTTGCCGCAGCTATCCGCGGCGGCGTTGTCGCGGCAGCTGCAACCGCTGTAGTGGATCGCGGCGCATATCTCGCGCGCCAGCTGTTCCTCGCGCTCAAGGACCCGCTCGGCGCTCTTGCGCGCCGCGATACGCCGTTGACGCGCTCGTCGCCAGGCTGTCACGCCGTCGTCTCCGGATCTTCGTCAAGGAACGGCGCAAGACTGCCGCCCGCGAGAATGCGGGTGAGAAGACGTGCAGCAAGGTCATGCGGGGAAACGCCCCGACTTTCCGCTTCCTGCCGGAGCTTCGTTGCGGTCTCGGGTGAGAGGTAGAGAGCTACCCTCGGAGCATCGCGGCGCTTCCCGCCTAAGCCGTGCTGTCGCTTGTATCGTTGGGCCGCCCCCCGAATCGAGTCTGGGTTCAGTTCCGGGTGCAGCGCCCGAATGGCGCCCTCGCTCAAGCCACGCTGCAGCAAGGGCTCGACCACGGCTTTTACACGCAGCTTCATGCGCCAGTCTCCATCAACGGCGACAGTTTAGCAGATGGATGATCCCGCCCTCGGGTGTGCGCCGGCAGGGCCAGATCGGGTCGCTCAGCCAGACGATGCTGAAGGCGACGCCGAAGACGGCGAGCGCGAGCAGGGTCCAGCCGGCGCGGATGGCGCGCCGCCGGAAGGCCTCGAGCGGGCAGCCTTCGCCGCCCGGGAAGGGATCGAGCGGCCGGCTCATGCCGCGGCCCTGGGCAGGCGCAGCTTGCGGCCGAGGAAGGCCTCGACCTCGTCTGCGAGGAGCCGCCAGCGGTGCTGCCCGCGGTTCAGCTGCGATCGCTGCATGCTGACGAAGGCCTCCTGCAGGTCGAAGTCGTCGAGCGCGTCGATCAGGCCCGGGTGGTCGCGCAGGTCCTGCCTGCCCTCGAACAGCCCGCAATAGGCCGAGACGACGTTGGCGCGGACCAGGCCGACGTTGCCGTCGCCGACCTGGATGATGGCTTCGAGGGCGCGCTGCAGCGTGCCCTCGCTATAGCTCTCCATCATCTTGTAGAGCGTCGCCGCGGCGAAGGTGTCGCCGCGTTTCAGCTCCGACTGCGCGCGCGGCGTGACGATCCTGCAGCCGGCCTCATCGCAGACCGCCTGTAGCTGCACCGCCTTGTGTTCGCCGGCGACGACTCGCGACTTGTGCAGCACGGCGCCGGTCACTGCGAGCTGCTGCGTGTTGATCTCGGCGAAGGCCTCGGCCTGCTCGGCCGTGTCGACGATCACCACCATGCAGGGCACGCTCTTGATGCCGCGCAGCCTGGCGGCATGGCCGCGGTGCTGGCCGTCGATCACCGCATAGAGCCCGCCCTCGATGGGAGCGACGATCAGTGGCGCGAAGCGCGACCAGCGGAAGCGCTCGGCGATGCGGCGGACCTGCATCTTGCCGCGCTGGCTGATCGGCCGCTGATAGCGGTCGTCGATGCGCAGCGATGCGACCTCGATCCACTGGACCTGTGGCGCCGGCCCGGGTTGGCCGGCCCAGCTGACGCCGGCGAAGTCGCTGACGTCGATCTCGCGAAGCGCTTCCATCAGGCGGCCTCCTCGACGCTCGAGTCGGGATCGCCATGCTGCAGGGCCAGCTCGATCAGCTGCATCTTGGTCGAGCCGAAGGGAATCGAGACGCCGCGCTCCTTCAGCAGCTCGCGCAGCTCCGGCGCTTTCATCGCGACCAGTCTGGTGCGTTCCTGGCCGAGCCAGATCTGCAGGGCGGCCTCGGCCGCGGTCGCCGGCGTCTCGGGCTCGGCCGGCTCCTCGTCGCCGCCGGCATCTTCCTCCTGATCGTCGCCTTCCGGCTCCTCGGCCGACAGCACGGCGTCGAAGATGCCGCCGCGCAGGATCTCGGGCAGCCAGTGCCGCTCAGTGGCGAGGCGGGTGGCGACGGCGCCGAGGTCGGCCTTTTTCAGCTTGGCGTGCTTGCCGGGATCGTCGCCGCAGTCGCGGATCGCGGTGATCGCCTCCTGCTTCGGCGCCTTGCTGAAATACTCGGCCGGGTCGAAGGCCTGGACCAGGGCGGCGCGATGATCGACGGCCGGAAGCGCGGCGCGGACCGCCTGGGCGGCCTCCGGCGTGAGCGCGTCCATGTTGTAGCCGTTCATCGCCTTGCTGGTGAAATCCAGCATGTGCGCCACGCACTTCGCGGTATGGACCTGCAGCTCGTCGATCGAGAGGAGCTGTGTCCGTTTGAAGACGTCGACGAAAGTCGTGGTCTTCTTGGACTCGTAGCTGCGGCCCTCCCACGGCAGGCCGGGGCCCTCGCTGCGTCCCTCGGAGCGGAACCGGACGGGGCTGCCAAGCGTGGCGGCCGACGCCACGAAGAGCGCCAGCGCGAGGCGGGGCTGGGCTGCAACGACATGCGCAGCAGCGCGGGTCGCGGTGAGCGCCAGTTCGTCCATCTGCGCGGCGGACAGGCGGGCAGGCTCCGGCGCTTCCTCGCCGGCCGGCGACGGCTTCGGCGCAGGCGTCGAGAGGGCGGTCGGCTTCGGCTCCGGCCTCGGCTTTTGATCCTTCATGAAGCCGCGGGCGATGGTGACCTTGCCCTCGCGATCGATGTCGAGCACGGCGACGGCCTTGGCGCGCTTCTCTGCCGACAGGGTCAACCAGGCCTGGCTTTCCGTAAGCTGTTCGAGCTCGGCCTCGAGCCGGTCGTACTCGTCGTCGAGCGCGTCATGCTCTTTCGAGAGGGCGTCGACGAGCCCATCAGTTTCGTCTGCACCCTCGGGCCCGTCCGGTTCGGCGCCGATGACGCCGGTATCGTTGATCTCATCGAGCCGTGTTGTAATTGCCTGCTGCCGCTGCTCGATCTCGATCACGCGCGCCGGCTTGGCGTCGTCCGGCAGAGCTGGCTTGATCATGCGATGCCAGCGATACTTGTCCGCGGCTGCCTCGCCGAAGAGGACTTCGCCCCAGCCCTCAACCTCGCGCAGGTCCTCGGCCTTCGCCTGCAAGAGTTGATCGGCGAGGAAGGTGAGAAGCTTCCCGTCGGCGAAGTCTGGCTCTTCGGCGAAGAGGTCGGGCACGAAGGTGCCGCCGGCGTTGCGATAGGCCTCGACGCCGACGAAGCGAGCCAGGCCGCTTGACGCGGGCACAGTCTCCTTTGTGAAGGATCGGCGGATATGCCCTTCCTGCAGCTCATCCGGATAGGTGACCTTGAACAGGTAAGCCGCCTGATCCGCCGGCGAGGCGATCGTGAATGCCCGCGCCGCATTGCCGTTGATGCGGCCCTCCAGCCACGCCAGCCGCACGTCTGCATGCAGCCGGCCGAGCGCGAGACGCTGCTCGACAGCGCGAAGCGGGATGCCGAAATGATCGGCGACCGCCTGCTTGTCCTTGCCCTTGTCGATCAGGGCAGCGAAGGCTTCGAACTCGGCAACCGGATGCAGCTGGCGGCGCAGGATGTTGGCGGCCAGCGAGATCTCGAACGCGTCGGCGTCGGCTTCCTGGTCGCGCAGCATGACCGGGACCTTCTCGCGCAGCTTGCCCTCGTCGAAGAGCTGCTTCAGCGCCTTCAGGCGGCGGTTGCCGTCGATGATCTCGACGGTCTCGTCTTCGCGCGTGCGGCCGACGAGCGGCTGCAGCAGGCCATGGGCGGCGATCGAGCCGAGGAGGTCGCTGACATCCTCGTCGCCCGGGCGAACATTGACGGCCTCGCCGGCGACAAGGTCGTGCGGCCAGAACTGCTGAAACTCCTGCGTCATGATGACGGGCTTCCTTCCTGGTTGAAGAGGTCGGCCGCGGCGCAGCCGTAGACGGTGACCTCGAGCGAGGCCGGATCGGGAAAGGCGAAGGCCGGATCGGGTGGATCGGGCGGCTGGCAGGCCTCGCGCAGGACGCGCCAGAGGCGGTTCGCCAGCTCCTGGTCCGAAACGTGAGCCGGCACGGCGATCGCGACGATCGCGGTGCGGGGCGTATTCACTCGACCGCCTCGCGCAGGCGGCTGGCGATCAGCGAGGTCTGGTCGGCGACGCGCTCGGCGTGGACCCGGGCGCTCCATTGGTCGAAGCGCAGAATCCACTGCTCCGACGCCACCGCCGGCTTCTGCACCTTGATGCGGTGGCGCAGGTTCAGCGGCTGCAGGCGCTCAATGCCGTCATCCCAAGGCCGCGGCGGGTGTGCGAGCAGGTGATCGCGCTCGGTCCGAAGCATGCGCCGGTCCATGACGTGCACGAGCTCGCGCACGTGCCGCGGCAGCGGCCAGGGCAGGCCGGCCAGCGCATGAACATAGCGATCGATCGGCTCGGCCAAACGCCGCTTGATCTCGCGGATCGAGATGCGTGGCACCAGGCCGGCGCCGGCGGCTTCCCGCATGGCGTCGAGCTCGACCTGCATCGCCTCGACCACCGGCTCGGTCCAGTCGCCGAGCGGGCCTTCGTGCGCCTCGTGCAGCAGGAAGGCGAGCGCGAGGCCGTAGTCGTTGTGCTGCGCCAGCAGAAGGTCGGCGCCGATGGTGCAGTGCTGCGCCACCGGATAGAGCACGCCGGTCGGCATCTGATTGGCGAAGCGCCCGGTGTTGCCGAGCGGAATCGCGATATCGCGCCGGATGTCGAGCATGCCGGGCTCGATCGCACGGCCGAGCGGCAAGGCCCGGCCGGTCGCGGTCTGGGCCCAGGGCGCCGCTCGGGCGGGCTCGGTATCGCCGGGCTTCATGACGCATCTCCCACGCGTTCGCGCCGGCGCCGGAACAGGCGATTGGCCTCGGCCTCGATCGCGTCGACCTGGGCGAGGTCGGCATGATCGAAGCCGGTGTCGCCGTTGACCCGCTTGGCGCGGTACATGGCGTCGAAAAGGATGGTGCGCGTGGTGCGCTGTGTCGCTTCCTCCTCGCTCGCCCTTTGCCGTGCCGTCTCGGCCTGCGCCTCCGCATCGTTGTCGGATGCCTCGGAAGCGCGCTGAAGGGCGCCTGACAGGCCGCGGCTGTCAGGCTGCTCGCGCGGCACGATGCCGCCGGTCTCGCGGGTGCGGATCACCGGCCGCCTCCCTGCGCAATCGCGGCCGGCATAGGCGGCTTGCCGGAGAGGCGCGCCTCGGCCGCGAGCAGGGTCGAAAGCGACAGGCTGCGCAGGCTGGCCGAGTCGACCGTGCCCGGCTCGCCAATGGCCTTGATCATGCTCGGCGAGCGCATGCCGCCCTCGGCCTGGATCAGCGCCGCCTGTGCATTCATCCAGCCGGCGCGAGCCGCGATGGCGAGCGGCGAGAGCGCGACGTTGTCGCTGCTGCTCGCCTGCCGGAGCTGGGTCCTGAGCCAGTCCATCTCGATCGCGACCCGCTCCAGGCGGCGGATCGCGGCAGTGCGCCGATCATAATCGGCGGGGCTGAGGGCGAAGGCGTCCATCTAGGCCACCTCCGCAATGTCGTCCTGGGCGTCGCGGCGATCTGCGACGCGGCGGGCCAGTAGCTTCGCCGCCTCAGGGCCGAGCACGCTGCAGGTGTCTTCGGGATAGCCGGCGCGCTTCAGGTCGTAGATCTCGGCGAAGCCGCGCTGCACGCGGGCTTCGTCCATGATCTCGACCATGTCGGCGACGATGACCTCGCGGACCTCGCCGGTCGGCGTGTCCAGCGGCATGCACTTGCGGGCAGCCAGGGCCGTGCCCGGGCAGGCAAGGCGGGTTCTCAGCAGCGCGGCGTTGAGCGGCTCGATCGGCGTCGGCCGGCCGGGCTGGGGACGTTCGTGACGCATGACGCGCCCTCCATCGTGGTTGCGATGGAGGGCAGCATTTCTACAAAATAGAAATATGTCAACTAGCTCGCGAGCGATAATGGGTATTGTCAGATCGTGTCAGCAGGCCGATTCGCGGCGAATTGACTCACCGACGACCGTGAACACAATGAGAACCAAATAACGGAGGCGACCATGAGTATCGCGTTTAAGGTCTACGTCCACTGCGCCAACTGCCAGAAGAATTACGGCACGCGGCTGGAGCCGCCCGAGGCGGAGGATGCGCCGCAGGACATCGATGAGCTGCTCGAAAGCAATTTCCTGCGCGAGCAGAAGTTCTTCTGCCGGGAGTGCGAGTCGCCGATCGGCATCATCACCGACATCAAGGAACTGCGAAACGAGCAGCTCGTCGATGTCAGAAGACTGGAACCCTGTTCTTGATCTCACGTACGAGTGCCAGGATCTTCACCTGGCGCCCGTCGTCGGCGCGCAGATCCCGCGGCACGATGATCGGCTTGTGCCGCGGGTTGCTGGAGCGAGGATGAAAGACGATGTGCTCATCCTGCAGCTCAATCTGCTTAATCGACCATTCGCGCAGATGGCCAGCATCGCGCTCCTGCTGCACGACGACGACCATGTTGTCGCGTAACGGGATGCCGATATCGTCGTAGTTGACGCCGATTACCTTCGAGCCCGGCAGGATGGGGGACGGCTCAAGCCGGTTCATCGAGTCGCCAATGACATCGAAGGCGGTCCGGCGCGCCCGCGGAAACTCAGGATCGGCCGGCTCGTAAAAGACCTCGGGCTCGCTCTGGTCGAACTCGTCGATCGGGATGAAGGCGCCCGCCTGGACCGGCCCCACAGTGGTGACTGGCAAGAGCCGGCTCTCGCGGATCTCCTCGACTTCCTGCTTCAACCTGAAGTCCATGCCCGGAATTGCGGGCGGCGGCTCCTCCAAATAGGCGGCGATTATCGGCAGCTCGTGTGTCTTGATATCGCGATCGCCCTTAAGCAGCTTGGTGACGGCCGAGGGAAATCGGCCCATGGCTGCGGCGAGGTCTTTCTTGGACTTTCCGGGCTTCTTGAGCCCCTGGTCAATCCATCTGATCAGTTCGTCGTTCATGCCGCATTTTCTGTTTTTCAGAACTGGCTGGCCACGAACAAAGTGGGTAATGGCGCTTGACAGTGAATTGCGAAAAATAGAAATTGCGCCGCTATGGAACCGGCGACGACAATCATCCTCCGCCTCGGCGGCGAACGAAAAGTCAGCGAGATCACTGGGCGGGCGTATACCGCGCCTTATCGCTGGCAGCAGCCCGTCGAAAAGGGCGGCACCGGGGGGTTGATCCCGCAGCGGCTGCATCAGCGGCTGCTCGACTATGCCCGCGCGAACGGGATTCCGCTCGTACCCGCCGACTTCCTGCCCGTCCATCAGCCTAGCCCAGAGGCTCCCCAGCCAGAGGCCACGCCGGCCTCGGTGGCTCCTTCCTAACCCGCCGGCCGCAACGGCGCTCCGAGAAAGGGGCGCGGGAATTCTCTCAGGCGAGGCGCGGACATGAACAAGCGGGATACCTGGTTCAACAGGATGAAGGCCGCGCAGCGGGACTTGATCAAGGCCTGCGGCGGCATCGAGCGGTCGGCCGAGGTCGGCGAGCAATCGACGGCCCAGATCGGCCGCTGCAACAACACCGAGACCGACGATCTCCTCAACGCCCGGACCAAGGCCAAACTCGAAGCCGATTGCGGCTATCCCTGGGTGACGCGGGCCGAGCTGCAGATGCTCGGCTACGACATCCATCAGACCGCCGTAGCCGGCGGAGATCGCGCTGGCGATGTGCACAGCACGACCTCGCGCGTGGTTGCCGAGGCCTCTGATGTGATGCGCGCTTACTCGGAGGCGCTGGCAGACGGGAAGATCACGCCCGCCGATATCGCCATCCTGCAGAAGGAACTCGGCGAGCTGGCGCATGCCGTCGAAGAGGCCCGCATGGCGGGCGCGGCGTCGATCGCGGTGCACAAGGGCCTTCGCCATGAGTGAGGGCTGGACCGACGGGAAAGTCGCCCGCCTCAAGGCCATGGTCGACGACGGGGCGACCGCGCAGGAGATTGCGGACACGCTCGGCGGCGTTACCCGTCCGGCCGTGATAGGCAAGTGCCATCGGCTCGGACTGCAGTTGAAGACGCCGCGGGGACAAAGTAGCCCCGCGGCGATCGCACGCGGCCGTGGACGTAAGCTGGTCGACGCGGGCGGTCATGCAGCTCCGACGCGACACAAGCCTGCGGCGCCGAAGGCCGCGAAGCCGGCGCCGGTACCGGCTCCACTGCCGATCGCCGTCGAGCCCGAAGTCGACCCGACGCCGAAGCGCTGGCCGAAGCCGGCCGGACCGGAAGCGGTGACGATCCAGGAGCTGAAGGCAGGCCGCTGCAGCATGCCGCTCTGGGGCGACGAGGCCAGGTCCGGCCTCTATTGCGGCAAGCCGGTGCGGAGAGAAGGTGAGAGCTGGTGCGCCGCCTGCGCCAAGCTGGTGTTCGAGCGCCGGCCGATCCGCGAGCGCGAGATGCGCGAGATGCAGCAGGCCCGCATGGCGAAGCAGAGCCGGGCGGGAGCCTTCGCATGACGGGCCGCCCGATCAGCTTCGACGAGCTCGCCGCCCGGCTCAAGACCGCGGCCGATGTCGAGCTCTTCGCGATCAACCAACTCGAGCTGCAGGCATCGCGCGCCAGCACCCGCGAACCGGCGAACCCGGCGATTTATCAGCTCACCGTCGGCGAGGCGCGGCGGCAAGCCGCAGCGCTCGGCCTCGCGCATCAGATCGCCAGGGCGCTGGCGCGCCGGCCGGACCTCGCGCTCGGCCTCGAACTGACGGTCGCCGGCGAGGTGCTGGGATGAGCGATGCCATCGACAAGGTCGTGAGATATGGCATCGACCTGTTTGTGCAGGCGCAGAGCCTGCCGCGAGGGCCGGTGCGCGAGGCCAAGATCGCCCGTGCAGCGAGCTTCCTGCGCCGCGCTGGCGATCGTCGAAAGGACCCGCGGCAAGGGCGCGATGGCTACGGTGTCCCGTTCGAAGCCGTGAACTTCTATGCCCTCGCCGACCTGGTCGCGGCCGATGAGGGCTGCTTCGGGCCGGTCCTGCTATGACGGTGCCGGCGCATAACGACGCCGTCGACGCCTGGATCGAGCGGGCCAAGGGCCACAGTACGATCAATGTGGCGCTGCGGCTCGGCTTCCGGCCGAAGGGAAACGCGAAGAGCATCGGCGCTGAGGCGACCGGGCCATGCCCGCGTTGTGGCGGGGTCGACCGCTTCTCGGTCAAGATCAAGGAAGGGCTGTGGAACTGCCGCGGCTGTGGCAAGGGCGGCGGCGACGCGATCGGGCTGGCACGGTGGGTGCCGCATGAGCGCACCTTCTATGAGGCGGTCGAGTTCATCACCGGCGAAGCGAAGCCCGATGCGGCGCCGGCGAGCGAGGAAGAGAAGGCAGCGATCGCCGCCAAGCGCGCCAAGGAAGCTGCCGAGATCGACAAGGCCCGCGCGGCCGAGGCGCAGCAGCAGAATCAGTTCCGCGAGGACGAACGCCGGCGCTGCCGCCAACTCTGGGAGCATGGCCGGCCGATCGCCGGGACGTTGGTCGAGGCGTATCTGCGCCATCGCGGCGTCGGCCGAATTCCGGAGGGGGCGAAGCTGCGCTTCCACCCGGAGATGCATCTGCGGCACCCATCGGGCCCGGGCGGCAAGGTGGTGTGGACCGGGCCGGCGATGCTCTCGCCGATCGCAGGCAATGACGGCCGCTTCATGGGGCTGCACACGACCTGGCTCGATCCGCGCCTCGGCACGCCGGCCATGCCTGCCATCGACGAGAACGGCAAGCCGACCAAGGGCAAGCTGGTCTTCGTCAGCGAGGATGGCGAGGTCCTGGACGTCAAGCGCTCGCGCGGGACGAAGGCCGGCGGCCACCTGGTGCTAGCGCCGGCGCTGGACACAATCTTCGGCGGGCCGCGCCGCCTCGTCATCGGCGAGGGGATCGAGACGGTGCTCGCGGTCTGGATCACCATGGTCGAGGCCGGCGCCGATATGCGCCTGACCGCGTTCTGGTCGGCGATCGACCTCGGCAATCTCGGCGGCAAGGCGCTGGAATCGGTGTTTCATCCGACGCTGAAGCGGCCGGATGCACGCGGCCGGATGCTGCGCGTGCGCCTGCCCGGGCCGGTGCCGGATGTCAGCCGGCCGGAACGCTCGATCGCGATCCCGGAGACCGTGCGGGAGGTCCTGGTCCTTGCCGACGGCGACAGCGATCGCACCCAGGTCGAATACACGCTCGCCCGCGCCACGGCGCGATGGGCCCGGCCGGACCTGATCGTCCGCGGCGCCTGGCCGGAAGAGGGCGGCGATTTCAGCGACATGCGGATGCGCAAGGTGCGCGAGAGGGAGGCGGCTTGATGAAAGTCCTGGTCGATATCGAATTCGGCATCATCGCCAACAACTACCGATCGGCGTGCGAGACCGCCGCTGCGATGGGCATCCCGAAGAGCGGGTGGTTTCACGCGACGCCCGAGAACCTGATGGGGCGCGGCATCGCGCTGATCATCGAGGGCAAGGGCGCTGCGGATTACGAGCGGTTTGCAGAGGTCGAGCACCTGCGCCGCGGCTGCTCGATCGTCTTCGAATGCCGTATCGCAGAGGCGATGAAGCTCACCTCGCGCGCGATGGGGATGGCGTTCCCGCCGCCGCCCGATATCGCAGCCCTGCCGAGGGGGGGCCTGATCCTGGACAAAGCACCCGCCGGCCTTCTTGCCCGTCTGCGGGCCCGCCTATCAGCGGCTTGGGCGGGGCTGCGGTCATGAGCGCGATCAGGTACGCCAACGCCGGGGCGATTGATCAAAGCCCATCCTCCGTCGGGTCCGTCCTGGATCGGTTGGACGCGCGTGCCCACGAGGGGGCGCTCTTCCGCGATGCTGCTCGCGTGATTCGCCGCCTGACGGAACAAGTCTCCACAGTCGAAGCCGAGCTGATCGAAGCAGAGCTGAGCCGTTTCGCCCACGCCGTCGAAATCGACCGCATGAACGACCATCGCCGGGCTTTTGCTGAGCGACGAGCGGCGAAGGCGGGTGCGCGATGAGGACTGACGAGCAAAAGGCAAAACACCGCGAGGAGCAGCGGCTCTATCGCGCGCGCTATCCCGAAAAGGTGAAGGAGCGAAATCGCAAGTATCTGGCGAAGCACGGCAATAGCGACGGCACTGCGTTCCGCAAGTTCGTCTGGCGCCAAGAAAATAGAGAGCACGTCGCCGCGACGCTAAAGGCATGGAAGGCGGCCAATCCTGGGCACGATGCTAATCGGGCCCGATGGAAGACGAGCGCCGCAGCACGCGAAAAGCAGAAGCAGCGCTGGCGGTGCCGGTATCTTGCGAGTGTTGTCGATCGCGAAGCCTTGGCGTCGCGCATCGCAGCCAACATTGAGGCAGTCGTACCGCGCACCCTGCCGGCGGACGCCAGGAGCGCTGTAATCGCCGCCATGGCTGAAGCCATCTACAACGGCGCGATCACGACCCGACCAACCAAAGACGACGCGAAGCATCATATCGCCTCGTATTTCCGCACGTTCACCAGGTTCGGCCCTGTCTCGCTCGACGCGCCGCGCTTCGACGACGGCCGGGGCTCCTACCACGATGTCGTCAGCGAGGGGCTCTGGCAGTGAAGCTCGCGACGCTGACGGCGCTTTCCTGGTCCGGCGATTTGCCGCGCTTCGGCGACTTCATCATGGCGCAGCGTGGCCGCACCGCTTTCCGCGTCGTCGAGATCCGCATGCCGATGAAGCCAGGCGCTCAGTATGTCGCCCGCTTCGGTTGCGAGCGCGTGGCGCGCGTCGGGCTGCCGGCCGACGCGATTGTCCACGGCTGGGAATGGGGGAAGCGAGGTTAGGGCGATGGCGACGATTCCGAAACTGGCTCCCTGCCCGGGATGCGGCGAGACCGATGGTCTCGACGTCTACAAGTACGAGAGCGGCTGGCGGTACGTCGAATGCGACCTCTGTTGGTATCACGGCCCGGGCGAAGGCAGCATCCGCGAGGCCGTGAAATCGCATAACGACCGGGTCGCGGATCTCGCCGTAAGGCGCGCTGCGCTGGCGGCCGAGTACGGACCCTTTGTCAGGCACACCCAGCCGAGGGTTAGGCGCGCATCGTGAGCTCGGCCGACGACATACCTCCAGACGATCCGATTCTCGGCGCGGTGCAGCAGGCGAAGGAAATCTCCTCCGCGCCTCCCGCCGCCGATCCAGACGAAGACCATGGCCTCGACGAGGGCGAAGGCGATGTGCCGGAGATCTCGGCCGAGGGCTGGGAGCTGCTGAAGGAATGCGTCAAGCAGGGCTGCCACGATATCGGCAACTCGCGCCGCTTCCGCCTGCGCTGCGGCGCCGCGGTGATCCACATCCAGAATGTCGGCTGGCACGTCTATGACGGGCGGCGCTGGGTCGAGGATATCGACGGCGTGCGGATCTCGCCGCTCACCCATGACACGGTCGAAGCGATCGCATTCGAGGCGCTGCTGATCAAGCCGACGCCGGCCGAGCAGGCTAAGATCGACGCGGGCGAAACGGCGGTGCTGGAGAAGGCCTCGATCAGCTTGTCGGAGGCGACGGCGTCGCAGAAGGTGCAGCTCGCCGCGCTCAATGAGGCGATCGCCGCGGCCTCGCGTGCGAAGAAGGCCGTCCAGGGCAGGCGAGCCCAGCGCCGGCGCTTCGCCAACTCCTCCTGCAACACCGGCAAGATCGATGGCATGCTGAAGCAGGCGATCGGCTTCCTGTCGCGCCCGCTGGCCGATTTCGACATTGACCCGCTGGCGCTCAATCTTGAAAACGGCACCCTGCGGATCTCGAAGCAGACGACTGAGGACGAGGAGTCGGACCCGGCCGAGCCGCGCTTTCGAACGTCCGTCAAGGTGACGCTAGATCAGCACCGGCGCGAGGACTGGATCTGCAAGCTGGCGCCGGTGGCTTTTGATCCGAAGGCGACCTGCCCGGTCTTCGACACCTTCTTCGAGCGCATCCTGCCGCACCCGCAGATCCGCGCCTATGTGCTGCGCTATTTCGGCTACGCGCTGACGGCGCTGACGACCGAGCAGGTCTTCGTGCTGCTGCATGGCGAGGGCTCGAACGGCAAATCCACGCTCGTCGACGTGATCTCGCGGCTGATGGGCGATTACGCGACATCGCTACCGATCGCGACCTTGACCGGCGAGGACCGGCGCAAGGGTGCCGAGGCGACGCCGGACCTGGTCCGCACGCCCGGCGCGCGCCTGGTCCGCTCGGCCGAGCCGAAGGAGGGCATGCCCTTCGACGAATCGCTGATCAAGTCGCTGACCTCGAGCGAGCCAATCCTGGTGCGCCGGCTCAATCACGAGTTCAACGAGGTCTATCCCAAGTTCAAGCTGGCGATCTCGGCCAACCGCAAGCCGGTGATCAAGGGCAATGACGACGGCATCTGGCGGCGCGTCGTGCTGATCCCGTTCGACGTGCAGATCCCGGATGAGGAGAAGGACAAGAGCCTTCCCGACAAGCTCTGGGCCGAGCGCGCGGGCATCCTCAACCGGCTGCTGCAGGGACTTGAAGACTTCCTGATCCTGGGTTCCCTCTCCCCTCCCACCGAGATCAGGGCGGCAAGCCAGGAGTACCGGAACGAAAGCGACCTTATGGGCGCGTTCGTGCGCGAGGCGATCGAGGTCACCCGCGACGAGAACGACAGCGAGATGGTCGGCGCGCTCTTCGAGGGCTTCCTCGTCTGGTGCCAGCGCGCGGCGCGAACGCCGGTCAAACGCGAGACCTTCACTCGGCGCCTGCCCAAGACCGCGCACGATTTCGGGTTTGTGAAGGGCAAAGCCTCCTCGTCGATCTACGTCGGCGTGCGCGTCAAATCCGAGTACCGGCCGGCGCCCTCCGAGCGCGCTCCCTCTCGCACCCACAACGACGACTGACGGGAGGCTAGGGAGGCTAGCTGTCGGGCCCGCTTGCTAGGCTCCCAAAGGGGCGCGGGGAAAAGGTACGCCAGATCAAAGTGTTGCAGCGGCAGCGGGAGGCTAGGGAGCGTAGGGAGGCAAGCCGGCGATGCCACGCGCGCGTTCCATGGGGAGCGGGGAGGTTGTGGCTGATGACGGCGAGGCGAAGATCGTTGTGGCGTCATTGCCATTTACCCTCCCTAGCCTCCCTACACTCCCATACGAGAGAGAAAGAGCAAGGATTGCAAAAGGTTAGTGAGAAGGTGGTTTTGGGCGGCAAGCGGTCTTCCGGTTTGCTTGCCTCCCTAGCCTCCCATGAAAGGGTCGAATGAATGCGGACGATCGGAATCGAGGCGTTCCTGGGCTGGGTGTACCGGGAGGAGCTGCCGAAGGCGGAAGCGCCCGGCACCGGCGCTGGCCTGTCGTCGGCCATGTTCGGCGCCGGCGGCTGGGATGCGGTGTCGCGCCAGGGCGAGCTGATGGCCGACATGGTCAGCGATGGCCGGGTCAACAGCTACGGCGTCGTGCCGCTCTCGGCCTGGTACGGCGCGCCGCCACATGAGGACGCGTTCACGGCCCATCGCTTCGTCGGTGAGCTGGCGCAGATGGATCTCGTCTTGCCTGACGACTGGTCGCCTCTGCAGGGCCTCGGCCTCTCCCCCCAGGAGGAGCGGGCCGCCGTTGCCCGCGCCATGCCGCGCATTGCGGTCGAGCATGGCGACCGCTGGCGGCTGCACTTCAAGCCGGTCGAGCTGGTGCGCCGCTACGCCATCCTCGGCGGCTGCCCGCCCTGGGAAGCGCAGGTGCCGAAGGCGCGCTTCGTCGAGCTGCACGGCAAGCCGCAATGGTTCCGCATCATCATGGTCGAGGGTGCGTTCGGGCGGCTCTATGAGCGGGAGGTGGATGGGTACAATGCCCGGTCGAAGCGGCCGTATCCGGGCGCCTATCGCAAGACCTATCTGGAGCCCGATCCTATGGGCGCGGTGATAGAGCGTGCCGAATACGAGGTCTGGCATGCGGCGCTGGCCGGCCTGACCGAGGACCTCAACGCCTCGGGCGAGCTGATCGACCACCGAATCTCCATGTCGGACAGGTCGGCCCGTCCATGGGCTCCCTGATTATTTTCAATGGGGGCTTGCAATGCGGCAGTTGCTTGACTTAGCCTGTGCATGGATAAAAAGGTTTCCAGACGCCGCCCGGTTCGCCGAGGCGGCGTTTTCGTTTGGGGTGGGCGCGGGTATCATCGAGCTGTGGCGGTTGCGCGAGTGCGGGGTTAATCCGCTAGGCAGAAATGCCGGGCTCAAGCGTGACCAATCTACAGGCTTCGCAGGGGTGATTGGACCAATGCTGCGGAGCCCATGGGTTCGAATCCCATACCGTCACTGATCATTGGGGGCATGGCTTGCCGGAGCGCGTCGGCTTCTTCCGCACCGCCCGAGAGATCGAGGCGGCAAGGGAAGCGGAGCGGGACTATGACCGCAGGCGCAACGCCGAGAGCGAGACGCGCTGGCTCTATGGGACTGCCCGGTGGAAGGCCAAGCGGGCCGATCAGCTGAGGCGGGAGCCGCTCTGCTGCCGATGCAGGGAAAACGGGCTGGTCACTCCGGCCACGATTGCCAACCATCAGTGGCGTCATGACGGCGATCCCGTCCTGTTCTGGTCGATCCCGCTCGAAAGCACCTGCCAGCCCTGCCACGACGGGCCGATCCAGGCCGAGGAGCGCGCGGCGGCCCGGGTAGGGGGGGTGGTCGAAAGTCCAGGGGGCTAACCGCCTCTACCGGTCAGGGAAGCGCGGCCGTGGCGGCGCGGTATTCCGCCGGAATTATTTTTTTTGGAGGTGTGGGGTGGGTCGCAGAAAGGACGCGCCCGCCCATCAGGCGGCGAAGGGTTATCCGGGCCGGCGGAAGTCGCGCGAGCAGAAGGCGGCGATCGAGCTCGCGGCGAAAGCGCAGCAGGCGGCCGACCAGGTTGCCGGACAGCGCGATCCGTTCGCGGCGCCGGCGATGTTTCGGCAGGCGCCGGCCTACTACGCCCGGGCGCTTGAGGTGTGGAACGACACGATCCGCGGGCTCAAGCTGATGGGCCGCCTCGATTCCCGCTACTCCCCGTCGATCGCGATCTATTGCGTCGCGGTCCAGGAGTGGGAAACCGCCTGCAAGCACATCCGGCAGCACGGCTTCGTGCAGAAGGTGAAGCGGACGACCGGCGACAGCTGGTTGCGGCAGAACCCGATGCTCGATGTGCGCGGCGCCGCCGAGAGCACGATCCGGGACAAGGCCCGGGAGTTCGGCCTGTCGCCGCTGTTCGACCAGGAGCTGCTGAAGGTACAAAGCTTCAATCGCTCCGCGGGCCAGCAGGCCGATCTCTTCGGAGAGAGTGACGAGGGCCGGCCGAGCGAGACGGTGCCGGAAGCGCAGCGCCCGCAGGCCGAGGATCCGCACGACCTGATGAACCGGGCGGATTCGCCGCCGCCGGATCTGCTGCAGTAGCATCGTGCAGGGCCAGACTTCGGCCGCCGCGCTCGCGATCGGCGCGCCGGAGGGCCTTCACCCGCTACCGACCTGGCTGCAGGAGGTCGCGGACGATCCGGCCTATCGCTGGGCCGTCTCGGGATGGCGAAGGGCCGCGTCGGTGCCCGGCGCATGGTTCGATGCGGCGAAGGCCGATCGGATCGTCGAGGCGTGGCCGAAGATCTTCCGGCTGACGGAAGACCGCTTTCACGGCAAGCCGTTCTGGCTGCTGAAATGGCAGGAGATCACGCTTCGTCTGCTCGTCGGGTGGAAGAAGCCTGTCGAGATCATCGACGCCGCAACCGGCAAGCCGGCCATGGCGTGGGTGCGGGTCTTCCGGAGGCTCGACCTCTGGATCCCTCGCAAGAACGGCAAGTCCGAGTTCCTGGCCGGTCTCGGCGTGCTGTTCTTCATCCTGGAGAAGGGGCACGGGGCGCAGGGCTTCGTGTTCGGCCGGGACGAAAATCAGGGCCGCATCCCCTTCAAGAAGATGAAGGCGATCATCGAGGCGGCCAAGGGCATCATGATCGGGCCGGACGGCACCAGGCGTGTCGTCAACCAGGCGCGCTCGATCTTCGTCCCGGAGACCAGCGGTCTCTGCGAGCTGCTCTCTGGCAAGCCAGACGGCAAGCATGGTCGCTCGCCGACGGTGATCATCGGCGACGAGATCCACGAATGGCTCTCGCGCGATCTCGCCGACACCCTGCGCGAGGGCACAGGCGCTCGTCTGCAGCCGATCGAGCTCTACGCCTCGACCGCCGGCGTGAAGACCGCAAAGGTCGGATACGACTGGTTTGAGGAGAGCATGGAGATCCTCGACGGCGTCAAACACGACCCGTACACCCTCGTCGTGTTCTTCGGCGCTGGCCAGGAGGATGACTGGCTCGACGAGCAGACTTGGCGCAAGGCCAATCCCTCGATCGGCCTGACGCCGACCTGGGATTACATGCGGATCGAGGCCGGCAAGGCCAAGGGCAAGCCGGCGCTCGAGGCGAAGTTCAAGTGTTACCACCTCAACCAGTGGGTGGATCACGTCTCGAACTGGATTCCGGCCAAGGTCTGGCGGGCGGCGACTGCCGATCCGGAGCGCTGGCGCCTCGGCATGGAGCACTTCCGCGGCCGACGCTGCGTCGGCGCCACGGACGTTTCGTCGGTGCGCGACCTCAGCGCGCTCGTCTGGATGTTCGAGCCGGTCGACGGAAGCGAGATCTGGGACCTGCTGCCGCTTTTCTGGGTGCCGGAGGCGACGCTCGCCGAGCGGCAGCAGCAGGACAAGCGGGTCAACTGGCTCGACTGGGTTGAGCAGGGCGCCCTGCGCACGACACCGGGGAGCGTGGTCGATCTGCGGCCCGTCGCCGATGCAATCTGCGACGGCATGGCGATGTTCGAGGTTTCGCGTCTCGGCTTCGACGCCTGGGGTGTCTCGCAGCTGCAGATCATGCTGCAGGACGAAGGCGTGCCACTCTGGGACGAAGCGGAGGAGCGCTTCATGGTGAACCTGCGCCAGGGGCACCGCACGCTCGGCGACGCCACCAAGGAATTCGAGCGGCTGACATTCCAGCAGCTGCTCGACCACGGCGGGCATCCGGTTCTGGACTGGATGGTTCGCCATTGCGGGGTCCGCTTCGATGCGAATCTCAACTACGTGCCGGACAAGGAAGGGTCGAAGGACAAGATCGACGGCGTCGTCGCTTCGGTCATGGCCAAGGCCCTCACCATGGGTCCGAAGGGGCCCGGGCCCTCGGTCTACGAGGAGCGCGGCATCATGGAAATCGAGGTCGAGGAATGGGCTCCATGAACGGCCTGACCCGCTGGCAGCACCTTCGTGCCGCGGTCGGCTTCTCGGCCGAGCGCTACGGCCCGCCAGACAGCGTTGGCCAGCCCGGCGGCTGGTTGATGCGCGTCATCGGCGGCGGCAAGACCAAGGCTGGCGTGTCGGTGTCGGAGCGCACTGCGCTGCACCTGCCGGTCGTGTTCGCATGCGTCAACCGCATCGCTAATCCGATCGCCGGCGTTCCGCTCGGCATCTTTCGGAAGGGGGACAAGGGGGAGGCGATCGCCGTCGACGATCATCCGATGTCGCGCTCGCTCGGCTTGCGGCCGAACCCGTTCATGTCGTCGCGTACGCTGCGCAAGACCGTGCAGGCCCATGCGCTGCTGTGGGGCGCAGGATTCGGCGAGATCGAGCGCAACCGCCGGGGCCAGGGGGTCGGCATCTGGCCTCTCCTGCCCGACGTGACGAGCGCCCGGAAGAAACAGGACCGCCTCGTCTACGACACGACGATCGCGGGCCGGCGGTACGAGCTGCCACAGGAGGATGTCGTCCACCTGATGGACCTCAGCCAGGACGGGTACACCGGGTTATCGCAGGTCGCGATCGCGCGGCAGGCCATTGGCATGGGCCTCGCCATGGAGGAGTTCGGCGCGAAGTTCTTCGCCAACGACGCCAAGTCCGGCGGCTTCCTGATGCATCCGGGCCGGCTGTCGACCAATGCGCAGAGCAATCTCGCCGGCCGCCGCGAGCGCGGCAAGGAAGGCGCCGATCGCCGCGACGACGCCGGCGCGCAGCTGCAGGCGCAGGGCGGGCTGGAGAATGCCCATCGCGTCAAGGTGCTGGAGGAGGGCGTCAAGTACATCTCGACGACGATTCCGCCCGAGGACGCGCAGTTCCTCGGCTCGCGCGAATTCCAGATCGCCGAGATTGCCCGCATCTACGACGTGCCGCTGGTGCTGCTGCAGAGCCATGAGAAGTCGACCAGCTGGGGCTCAGGCATCGAGCAGCTGATGATCGGCTTCGTCCGCCAGACGATCCAGCCATGGATCGGCGCCTGGGAGCAGGAGCTGAACTGGAAGCTCTTCACCGAGGAAGAGCAGCGCAACGGCTACTATGTGAAATTCAACCTCAACGCCCTGCTGCGCGGCGACATGGCCGCCCGGGCCGCCTTCTACAAGGCGATGTTCGAGCTCGCGGCGATGACGCCGAACACGATCGCGGCGCTGGAGGAGATCGAGGGCTTCGGGCCCGAGGGCGACACCCGCTTCGTCTCGACCAATGTCCAGTCGATCGAGCGCGCGATCAATCCGCCCGACCCGCCGCCGGCGCCCGGATCACCGGCGCCGCCTGCTGGAGACGACGACGAGAAAGAGGATGCGGCATGAGATACGCCCATATTCTGATGGCGGTCTATGAGGAGCGCTGGGCCCTGCAGGAGAGCAAGCTGCAGGCGATCCTCGACTTCATGTCGCGCCAGGCCGCAGGAGAGAAGTTCTCGGCCGAGGAGCTCGCCGCGCGCATTCCGCAGAAGACCGAGCGCGAGGTGGCGCGAAGGGTCGGCCGGGTCGCTCTGATCCCGGTTCGCGGCGTCATCGCCAACCGCATGAGTATGATGGGCGATATCTCGGGCGGCACCTCGAATGAGGCTCTCGCCTCCGCCTTCCAGTCGGCCGCCCGCGATGACGATGTGAAGGCGATCGTCTTCGACCACGACACGCCTGGAGGTGCGGTCAGCGGTACCGACGAAGTGTCGAGCATGATCTTCGCCGCGCGCGGCACCAAGCCGATCATCGCGCATGTCAATGCGACCTCGGCGAGCGCAGGCTACTGGCTCGCCTCGGCCGCGGATGAGGTCGTGATCACGCCGTCCGGCTCAGTCGGCTCGATCGGCGTCTTCGGCGTACACGACGACGTCAGCCAGGCCATGGAGAAGGTCGGCGTCAGGAAGACGCTGATCAGCGCCGGCAAGTTCAAAACGGCCGGCAATCCCTACGCGCCGCTGGATGATGAGACCAAGGCCCGCATGCAGGCGCGGGTCGATGCCTCCTATGAGCGCTTCGTCGCCGCCGTCGCCCGCAATCGGCGTGTCGCTGTGTCCCGCGTCCGCGATGGCTTCGGCCAGGGCGATATGGTGGACGCCGAAGCGGCCGTCTCCGAAGGCATGGCCGATCGCGTCGCTACGCTCGACGAGACCCTGCAGCGCTTCGGCGTCTCGCTTTATGGCGGCGCGACGCCGGCGGCCCCGAACCGGCGCGCCTCGCTTGAGCGCGCCAAGCGGGCGCTCGCCATCTGAAATACCCGCCGACCGGCGGTAACGGCCCTGCTCGCGTGCCGGCGCGAGCAGGGCTTTTTTGTACCCGGCATTCAGCCAGGAGCATCCGATGCTGAAGACGCTGCGCGCCAAGCGCACCCAGCTGGTCGCGGACATGCGCGCGATCGTCACCAAGGCCGAGGGCGAGGATCGCGACCTGACGGCCGAAGAGCAGACGAAGTTCGACGAGTTCAAGGCCGAGAAGGACGGGCTTGATACCCGCATTACCCGTCTCGAGGCGGTCGAGGCCGACGAGGCGGCGCTCGACGAGACAGTGCCGGCTCGCTCCCGCCAGGCTGGTCCGAGCCATGTGCCGGCGCGCCGGCCGAACGAAGCCAGCACGACCTTCGAGAACTTCGGCGAGTTCATGGCCTCGGTGCGCTTCCGCCCAAACGATCAGCGCCTGCATTTCGTCGAGGGCGTCGGCGCTGCCCATGACGAGAACGGCCTGCAGGCCGAGATGCGCATGGACAACGACACCACCGGCGGCTTCATGGTGCCGACGGAGTTCCGCAACCAGATCATGCAGGTCACGCCGCAGGAGGCTCTGGTCCGGCCGCGCGCCACGGTGCTGCCGTCCGGCACTGCGCCGGACGCCGGCGTGACGATGCCGACGCTCGACCAGTCCGGCGCCAACCCGGGCAACATGTTCGGCGGCGTTCAGGTGCAATGGATCGAGGAAGGCGGCGCCAAGCCCGAGACCATGCTCGGGCTCGGCGAGTTCTCGCTTGTGCCGCACGAAGTCGCCGGCTTCATGAAGATCACCGACAAGCTGCTGCGCAACTGGCCGGCGGCCGATGCGCTGATCCGCACGCAGTTCCGTGCGGCGGTCGCCGGCGCCGAGGACTGGACCTTCATTCGCGGCAACGGCGTCACCCAGCCGCTCGGCGTCCTCAACGCTCCGGCACTCAAGACCGTCAACCGCGCCGGCGCCAACAGCATCAGCTATCTCGACCTGGTCAACATGGTCGCGGTCCTGCTGATGCGCGGCGGCCTCGCTCCGGTCTGGTCGATGCCGCAGGCGGCTCTTCCCAAGATCGCGACCCTGCAGGATCCGGAGGGGCGCTACATCTGGAAGGAGAACGCCCGCGACGGATTTGCCGGCACGCTGATGGGCTATCCGCTGCGCTGGAACAACCGCATGCCGGGCCTCGGCAGCAAGGGCGACGTGCTCCTCGCCGATTGGGGCTCCTACGTCATCAAGGACGGTTCGGGTCCGTTCGTCGCGGCCTCCGAGCATGTCGAGTTCCTCAACAACAAGACGGTCATCAAGATCTTCTGGAACGTCGACGGCGCGCCCTGGATGAAGGCGCCGATCAAGGAAGAGAACGGCTACGAGGTCTCGCCCTTCGTTGCTCTCGACGTCCCGGCCTGATCGCCGGCTGCGCCCGGCATCGCCTGATGCCGTCTAGGTCCCGCGCCCAGCGGGGCCTCCGCCTCCGCCCGAAAACTCAATCCCGGAAAGGAGATCGCCATGCGCGACCTCGCCAATCACCTGCATCTCAAGCGGGCGATCAGCCCCGCCGCGGCCGTCGCGGACAATACGCCGATCGTCTCCCAGATCATCGACCGCTCCGGCTACGAAAAGCTCGTCTTCGCCATCCTGCTCGGCGCACTGGCCGATGCCGATGCGACCTTCACCGTGCTCCTCGAGCATGGCGACGCCGCCAATCTTTCCGACGCAGCGGCGGTGCCGGATGCTCAGCTCACTGGCACCGAAGCGCTCGCGAGCTTCACCTTCGCCGATGACGATAAGGTCCGGAAGATCGGCTATGTCGGACCGAGGCGCTATGTCCGCCTGACGATCACGCCCGCGGGCAATGCCGGCAACGCCTTCATCGCCGCGGTCGCGATCCTCGCCGCTGGCCGCTACGGCCCGACGCCGAATCCGCCGGTCTGATCCCAGCTCCCGCTTCTATCCCTGACAAGCGCGGCGCCGGCGGCGCCGCCCATCAAAGGACTGTCTCATGACCGACTATGTCGTGATTGCCGAGTGCGTCGACGAGCGCACCGGCCAGCGGTACCAGCGCGGGCAGAAATTCCCGAACCCGACGCCGGCGCAGGAAGATCGCCTGACTAAGGCCGGCTGCATCCGCAAGCCGACCGATGACGAGGCCAAGCTCGCGCAGGCCGAGGAGAACGCGCGCCAGCAGCAGCTGGCGACGGAGCAGGCCGAGCTGGCGCGCAAAACCAAAGAGGCTGCCGCGGCCGAGACCGAGCGCGATCGCCAGCGCCAGGAGGCTCAGGGCGAAATCGACCGTCTGGCCCAGCGTCTGGCCGAAGAGGCCCGCCAGCGCGAGGCACTCGTCGAGGAACACAAGCGCGCGCTCGGCGAGATCTCGGCCAAGCTCGACGAGGCGCTCGCCAAGCGAGCCGATGCCGAAGCGGCTGCGGTCGCGCTGCAGGGCAAGGTCGATCGGGCTGCCGTCGACCTCTCCGAGGCAAAGACGGCGCTCGCGGCCGAGGTCGATGCCCGCAAGAAGGCCGAGGACGCCCTCGCGGCGGCACAGAAGCCGAAGAAGGGCTGATCGGTGCCTCGTACCGTCGTCATCACGCCGCCGGCCGCATTGCTCACGCCGGCGGAGATCCGCGAGCAGCTGATGCTGCCGGCGAGCGTGAGCGACGGCGTGCTGTCGCGCCTGGTCAAGGTTGCCACGCAGGAGGTCGACGGGCCCGATGGCTGGCTCGGCCGCGCACTCGGCGCGCAGGTCCTGGAATGGCGAGGCGATCGCTTTCCTGCCTGCTGGGGTGACGGCCTGCGGCTGCTCTGCCAACCGATCGGGGCGATCGTCAGCGTTTCTTATGACGATGCCGATGGCCTCGCGCAGACCTTGGATTCCGCGGACTATGAGAAGCATGGCGACGAGATCTTCGCGCGCCGCGGCTTCTCCTGGCCGGCGACCAGCGGCCGGCCGGAAGCGGTGCGCGTTCGCTACAATGCCGGCCAGGCTGCAGGCGACGTGCCCGAGCTGATCAAGCATGCGATCGCGCTGCGCGTCGGCCAGCTCTATCGTTTCGCGATCTCCGACCCGACGCTGAAGAAGGAAGTTGTCGAAGGCATTGGTTCGACGGAATGGGACCTGACCGGCGCCGGCGCGCTCGTCGCGGACGAGGCAATTGCGGCGCTGCTGAAGCCGTATCGCGTATGGGTGTCCTGACGTGACGCCCGCATCTGCGATTGCGATGCTCGACCGGCAGATCGCCGCTCACGGGCGTAGCGTGACCTTGACGCGCGCCGGCGGCGTCCCGGCGAGCCTGACCTGCCGCGCATTCGTGCGCGACTTCAAGCCGGAGGAACTGATCGGCTCGATCGAGCAAGGCGACCGTCTGGCGATCTTCTCGCCGACGTCGCTGGCGCCGGACTGGATCGAACCGCGGCAGGGCGATCGGGTGCGCATCGCCGGCGCATGGCATCGCGTCCAGGCGCCGGATCGCATCGAGCTCGCCGACGTCGTCGTGCGCGTCGAGCTGCATCTGCGGGGCATGTGATGGCACGTCTGCAGCCTGTCGCGCTCCAGTTCGACGGCGCCATCACCGCGGCCCTGGCACAGACGCACCAGCAGCTCGTCGCACTCGCAAAGAGCGAGCACGGCAAGGTCATGCAGGCATCTCCGATCCCGTCGTCGTTCCGCCGCTTCGTCGACGGCCGCGAGGGCGCGCCCGAGGAGGCGGTCAAGCGCTTCGGCGTGATCGAATACCATTATCAGCGCCTGGGCGAGGTCGTGCAGGTCGCGATGGACACGCTCTTCGACCTGTCGCCTGTCCTGTCCGGCGAGTATCGGCGATCTCACACCCTGTTCGTCGGCGGCGTCGCCGTGCGCAACCTGAAGGGCTGGCAGCCGCAGAGCGGGGACGAGATCTATATCGCCAACCCGCTGCCCTATGCCCGCAAGATCGAGCTCGGCAAGATGAAGATGCGGGTGCCCGGCTCCGAGCGCGTCTATGCCCAGGCCGAGCAGATCCTGCGCCGGCGCTTCGGCAACCTGGCGGCCATCAAGTTCACCTTCATCCCGATCGCTGGCGGCGCCTTCTTCAGTGCCGGCGATACGCGCGGGCCGGTCAAGCGCTCCAGGAGCGGGCGCTTCGCCAAGGGCAGCCATGCCCGCGCCGGCGCCGCGATCGAGCAGGACCTGCGCCGGCCTGCTCTCTACATCAGGGCGTATTGAGATGGCTGACTTCGCCGGCGCAGTCGACGCCATCCTCGCGCGGCTCGAGGCGAACAAGCCTGCCGGCTTGCCGATCGCGCTGCCCAATCGGGCAAAGCCCGCGACGGTCGACGGCGACGGCAAGCCGATCGCCTGGGCCTATGCCGAGGTCCTCGGGACGACTGCGGGCATCCGCGGCGTCGGCGTGCCAGGCGATCACGTCGTCGTCGACGAAGGCCTGATCATGATCACCGTCTTCGTGCCGGACGGGGAAGGCGCCGGCCCGGGCTTCGTCCTGGCCGGACAGATCGGCGAGATCTTCCGCGCCAAGGAATTCTACGAGCCTGCGCCCGGCGTCTGCGTGCGCAGCTGGACGCCACGCATCACCGGCGGCGGCGCCGGCGACGACAGCGGCATGTGGTTCGCTGTCACTGTCACCATCCCTTTCGAGTTCTGGCGCCGAGCCTGATCTCACCCTCCCGCAAACCAGGAGCTCACCATGGCCTACCAGTCGGGGCGCAATATCCTTGTGGCCTACAAGCCGGAGGTCACCTTCGGCCTGCTGCCGGACGGCGCCGCCGGCGCCAAGGTCTTCCGCCCTAACGGCGGCGGGCTCAATCTGACGAAGGAGCCGATTCGCTCGAATGAGATCCGGCGCGATGGCCAGATGACGCGCGGCCGTCACGGCTCGCGCTCGGTCGGCGGCAGCTATACCGGCGATCTCAGTCTCGGCAGCTATGACGACTGGATTGAGGCGGCCTTCCGCGGCACCTTCGCGGCGGCGCTCGCAATCAACGAGGCGACCGCTGGTCTCACCAGCATCACGACGACCGAGAACACGATCGTCGCCGCGGCTGGCTCCTGGATCACCGCCGGCCTGCGCGTCGGCGACGTCATCCGCCTGGCGAACCATGCCACAGCCGGTAACAACGGCCGCAATCTGCGGATTGTCGGCCTGACGGCTTCGACGATCACCGTCGCGGAGGATCTGATCGAGAACGCGGTTGCCGATGCTGCCTTCACCGTCAACCGGCCGAAGAAGCTGCTGATGGGCGTGCAGCCGCGCTCCTTCTCGATCGAGGAACGCGAGATCGATATCGACGGCTCGGAGGTCTTCTCCGGCTGCCGTCTCGGCCAGATGCAGCTGCAGCTGCAGCCGAACGGCATGGCGGTGGTGACCTTCACCCTGGCCGGCCAGAACATGCAGGTGAAGCAGGGGGCGGATTCGCCCTATTTCGCCGATCCGGCCGCGACCACGTCGATCGGCATGACCTCGGTCGAGGCGATGATTCGGCTCGGCTCGGAGGACGTGCTCGACGTCACCGCCGTCGATCTCACCATCAACCTCAACGCCGCCGGCATGCCGGTGGTCGGCTCGGTGGTGACGCCCGAGGTCTTCACCAACAATGCCCTGGTCGAGGGCTCGATCACGGCGCTGAAGAAGGACGTCAACCGCGTCCAGCAGTTCCTCGACGAAGCCGAGCTCTCGCTGCACCTGCTCTTCACCGAGAACGAAAGCGAGCCGAAGGACTTCTGCTCCTTCTTCATCGGCAACCTGACGCTCGCCAATCTGCAGAAGTCGGAGCTCGGCGGAGACAATGGCCGCACGCAGCAGATCAGTCTGCTGATCGGCAAGGATGAACGCGGCGGGGCCTATGACGCCTCGACCGTGGTCTACCAGACCTCCGCCGCCTGATCGCGGCTTTTCCCGGAAAGGACATCGTCATGACGAAGCAGGACGGGAGCGCCGAGGGCGCCATCCGCACGGCGGCGGTCGCGCTCGCCGATGCCATCGCCAAGGGGCGCGAGGCCGGCCTCGCCGTCGCCTGGCCGGCGAATCCCGAGGGCCTGCGCCGCATCGCGATCAGCGAGACGGGGCCGGCCAAGGTGACGCTGACCGTGCAGGCGCCCGATCTCGATCCCGGCCTCGCCGCCAAGGCGGGCGCTGCGGCGCAGAAGGCCGCCGATCGCGTGATCGAGAAGGCCTGACCAGACCCGCCCGACAGCGGACCATCTCGCTCCGGCGAGTGTCGCGACAGGCGGGGCGGTGTGTCGGCGCCGCCCCGCCACCTTCCGACAGAGGTGCAACATGAAGACCGAAACCACCGCGGCCATCGACCTGTCCGCCTTCCAACCGGCCGATATCGGCGTGCTCGCCATTCTCCAGCCCGGGACCGGCAGGCCGACCGGCTGGGAGATCACCTTCGCCGGCCCGAGCCACGACAAGACGCTGGCGTGGGCGAATGCTAGCGCGCGCGACGAGCTGCGGCGACAAGCCCAGCTCGAAGCGCAGCTGCGCAACGGCCGCAAGGTCAAACCGGACGATATCGACGTCGACCAGGTCCGCCGCGAGAACGTCGCGCGTGTCGTGGCGCGGATCGTCGACTGGACGCCTGTCAAGCTCGACCCGAACGGGCCGACTATCGTCTTCAACGAGGCCGCGGCGACCGAGCTGCTGCTCGATCCTCGCCTCAGCTGGGTCTATCTGCAGGCGCTCGAATTCCTCAATGACGAGCGGTCTTTTACGAGAGCCTCGGCGAAGCCCTGATCGCCTACGCCGAGGCTGAATTCCGGCTGTCGGCCGTCGACAAGGATGGCTTCAGCCTTCGTGATGCGCTCGAGGCCAAGCTCGGGCGCGCCAGGACGGCGAAGGCTCGGGCTGACATCATCGAGGATCTGGCAGTGCCGCCTTTCCCTTCGGCGCTGCGCTATCTCTGGCAGGCCTTCGCCCGCATGTCGTCGCGGCGCGGATCGACGGGATGGGGACCGGCGCCGCTCAGCTGGCAGGACATCGATGCGTTCTGCCGGTTGAGCGGGTTACGATTTGCGCCTTGGGAGATTGAAACCATCGAGGCTTTGGACCGACTCGCCTTGAGTGATGCCGGCGCCAAATCCTAGGGTCGCCGGTGCTTCAGTTGGTCGCGTGACGATACGGGCCTAGCTGGTGCTAGTCGGGACGGCTTGCTCCATTCTTCGCGAGGCTGGACCGGATTTGCGCCTCGAGATGTGATTCCGGGCGCGCAAAGACCGTTTGCCAGTCCCGCATTAGCTATTTTCAACTTAGCTTCGGCTTGGTCGCAGGTTATCCACTCGTCACCTTTGCCGAGCGCATAGTCGAGCCAGTTGTAGAATAGGCGGTATGTGGCAGTCATCGAGACTGCGCCTTCGGCGGCATTGCCGTCGCTGCCGCGAGCCTTCTGATGGACTCTTAGGCTGGTATGCGTGCCTTGCGGCGATGGGGTAGCTTTAAATTCGAAGGTGTCAGTGCCGGCGACAGCTGCGAGCACCATGTAGACCGACCAGACGCGTGTGGCTGTGAATCCTTCGTTCGTATGCGCGAACGTGACGTCTCCTGGATCGGCTGAAGTCAAAACGGCTTCAGCAGCCCGGATCACCTGCTCTGGATCTCGATCGGCATAGGTGCGCTGAGATTCCGCCAACCACTGATCTCTTGTTTCGAGCTGAGGCGACGCGCAACCGCTCAATAGCGCCGTTAGAACGGCGACGCCGATCATCTTCATCCCAAATTGCCCCGCTTCCCTGCGCGAAGGACCATAATCGCATGTCTCAGGTTGTAACAACCCTGACGGTTGATGCGCGTGGCGCCGAGGCGGGCACGGCGCTCTATGTCCGCCAGATGAAGGCGGCTCAGGCGGCCTCGGATCGTGTGCTCGATGCCGAGCGGAAGGCCGCTGAGGCGCGGGAGCGCGGCACCCAGACGACACTTCGGGCGTCAGATTCTATCATGGCGATCAATCGCCGCTGGCAGACGCTGAGTGCGTCGATCGATCCGGCGGTCCGCGCCACGGTCGCCATCGAGCGGGCGCAGTTGCGGGCCGATGCCGCTTTCAGGGCGGGGCTTGCCACCGAAGCCGAGGCTGCGCGTATCGTCGACCTGGTGCGTCAGAAGCACGAGGCGGCTGCGCAGGCGGTCAACGACAACTCGGCTGCGCAGGGAACCCTGGTCCGCAGTTCCGGGCTGGCGCGGCATGAACTGATCAATCTCAGCCGCCAGGCGCAGGACGTCGTTGTGTCGCTGAGTTCCGGCCAGGATGCGCTCACCGTGCTGATGCAACAGGGCTCGCAGGTCGCTGACGTCTTCATCAGTTCTGAGGCGACGGTCGGCAGCTTCTTCCGGCAGCTTGGCGGCTGGTTGATCCGCATCGCACCATTGGCCACCGTGGCAGCGACGGCGATCACGGCTCTGTATGCGGCGATCAGCGTCGCAGGCGAGCGGCGACAGCTTGACACCTCACTGCTCGGTTCAGGCCGCAGCGTCGGGCTGACGGGCGGCCAGTACGATCAGCTCGCAAAGGCAAGCGCGGAATCGGCGCAGATCACGCTGACGAATGCGCGGCTCATCGCCGCCGAGTATGCTCGCCTCGGCCAACTCGCGGCGACCCAGCTGCCTCAGCTCACGCGGCTGACCAAGGAATATGCGCTGGTGACCGGCCAGGGCATGACGGATGCGGCGCGCGAGCTTGCAACCGCCTTTGCCGATCCCAGCCGCGGCGCTGAGATGCTGGCCGGAAAGGTCGGCGCGCTCGACAGCGTGACGGTCCGCTCGATCCGGACGGCCGAGATGTATGGCGATCGACTGCGAGCGCAGAAGCTCCTGGTCGACGGCTTGGCTCAGTCCATGGAGGGGGCGGCCGGCGCGCAGAGCAAGTGGGATCGCTTCGTCGAGCAATACTTCAGCCGTCCGGTTGATCGTGCCAAGAATGCCATTGCGGACACGGTGCTCGGTCCGGAGACTAGCGAGAGACTGGCCGCGATCGACCGGCAGCTCAAGGATGTGAGGGCCGCTGCAGCATCTGCACTGCCTGGTCCGGAAGCGCTCGGCATCAACCGTGCCCTCGCGGACCTCGAGCAGCGCAAGGCGGCGCTGCAGCAAGAGCTGAAGGTCACCCAGGATCTGGCGAAGGCGCGGGGGGATGCTGCGGACGCCAACCGCAAGATCGCCACGGCAGAGACGTCCAGCCGGGAGGCGCGGCCCTTCGGAGCCGAACTCGAGCGCCTGCAGACTGAGGCGAGCAAGCTGAAAACCGGCTATGAAGAGGCGGAGAAGGCCGCCGAAAAGCTGCTGCTCACGAAACCGGCGGACAGTCCTGAGTGGTGGGCTGCGACCAAACAGGCCGCCGAGCTGAAGGTCTCTTATGAGGCTCTCAACCGCCAGCTGACCGAGTACAAGGAGGCGCAGGCCGCCGGCTCGATCGAGGCCGACAAGGCAGCGCGGGCGCAGGAAATCCAGAAGCGCTATCTCGGCCAGGTCTCGGCGGAATCTAAGGCGGCGCTGGCGGCCGAGCTCGCCCTGAACGATGCGCGGGGCACGACGAAGACGGCGACCGAGCGGCAGGCCGAGGCCGAGCGGGCCCGCACCGACGCCTTCATCCAGACGACCCGGGCGCAGGAGGAAGCCAAGCGCGCCAGCAACGACAACATCGCTTCGCTGGATGCCCAGGCCAGGGCGGTGAAGACACTCGGCTCAGAATTCGCCGAATCCGCGAAGCTGCGGAAGGAGGCGGAGCAGTTTGCCGAGCGCAATGGCGGCAATGCCGAGGAGATCTATCAGAAGCGCCTCGCTGAGCGGCTGGCCGAGGTCAACAAGGAGATGGCGACGCGGGTGGCGCAGACGCGCGAAGCCGCGGCGGCCGAGCAGGCCGCGAACAGCCGCGGCGCCAATATCAGCGAGGCGGAGCGCGCCCAGCTGCTGCAGCGCCAGACTACCCTGATGCAGGAGCGGCAGCGCCTGGCCGCCGCCGGCATGACCGACCAGGCGGCGGTGAATGCCCAGATCGGCGAGCTCGGCCGGGCAATCGACAGAGTCAACTCGGCCCAGGCGCAGGCCAAGGCCCTGGGCATGATCTACGGCCAGCGCGAGCAGATCGCCGGCCTCGAGCAGGAAATCGCCCTGATCGGAGCGTCGACCTCCGAGCGCAATCGCCTAGTCGCGATCATGCGGGCCGAGCAGGAGCTGCGCCGGTCCGGTATCGCCCTCACCAGCGCGGAGGGGCAGGAGTATGTCGCCAACGCGCAGAAGATCGCGGCGCTGGTGACTGTCCGCGATAGCCTGACCGAGATTCGCTCGATCGGCAGCGACGCCCTCAAGGGCTTCCTCTCGGATCTGCGTCAGGGCAAGAGCGCGACCGAGGCGCTGACAAATGCCCTCGACCGTGTGGCCGACAAGCTCTTCGATATGGCCACGAACCAGATCATGAACGGCTTGTTCGGCTCGGGTGGAAGTGGGGGCGGGTGGTTCGCGAAATTCTTCCAGTCCTTCTTCAGCAGCAGCGGGAGCGGCACGCCGACGGACGCCGGCGGCACGGCCGGGTTCTGGAGCGCGCGCGGCAACGCCTTTGCCTATGGCAACGTCATCCCGTTTGCCCGCGGCGGCGCCTTCACCGACCAGATAGTGCGGCATCCGACGACATTCCCATTCGCTCGCGGCACCGGGCTGATGGGCGAAGCCGGACCGGAAGCGGTGATGCCGTTGCGCCGCGACAGCCAGGGGCGGCTCGGCGTCGCCGCTGCGGGCGGCGGGGCGCCACAGTTCAACATGCAGGTCGTCAACAACGCCGGCGCCGAAGTGAAGACCGAGAAGCGCGAGAACGACACCGGAGGCTTGGACATCGTGATGATGATCGACCAGGCAGTCGCGGAGAGCGTCAGCAAGCCGGGATCGGCGACTAACCAGGCGCTGCGCACCAATTTCGGTGCGCGTCAGCAGCTGACGAGGCGCTGAGATGGCCGTCGATCCATGGCCGGCCGAACTGCCGACCCTGCTGCTGCAGGAAGGCTATTCCGAGCAGGAGGCCGAGAACCGGCTGCGTTCGAACACCGACAAGGGCCCGGGCAAGAGCCGCCCGCGGTCGAGCTCTAACGTTCGGCCTGTCGCCGCGGCAATGATGATGACCGATGCCGAGAAGGCGCTGATGCGATCCTTCATCACCGAGACGCTGCTGCAGGGGACGCTGCCGTTCACCTTCCCCGCTCCAGATGGCAGCGGGGATTGGCTGGTGCGGTTTGCCCAGGACGGCCTGCCCGCATGGTCGCCGTCCGGAGACCTGCGTTGGCGTGTTGCCTTCCGGCTGGAGATACTGCCGTGAGGACGCTCTCGCTGACGATGCGCGAAGCGCTCAATACCGAGCACAGCGGCGAGGTGCCGGTCTTTCTGCTGCGCATCACCCACGCGCTGCTCGAGGAGCCGATCCTGATCTCGACCGACCCGACCGAGCGGCTGGAAGAGTCGCCGCTGACCTACGGCACGCGCAGCCGAGGTCAGAGCTACATCTTCCTGCCGATGAACTTCGCTCTGCCGGACGAAACCGATGGCGGCGTGCCGGCAATGCGCCTGACGATCGACAATGTCGGGCGCGAGCTGATCAACCTGCTGCGCTCGACCTCGACGCCGGCACTGGTGGCCATGGAACTGGTCCTGGCGTCAGCGCCGGATGCGGTCGAGATCGCAATGCCGCAATTCGAGCTGGTCAGCGCCGACTATGACGCCGAACAGGTCACGCTCACCCTGGCGCTCAATGGGCTGGCGACCGAGCCGTTTCCTTACGGCTCCTTCTCGCCGGCGACCTTCCCCGGATTGTTCTGACATGCGGCTGCAGGATTATGTCGGCCTGCCCTTTGCCGAGCGCGGGCGGGGCCGCGATGGCGTCGACTGCTGGGGGCTCGCCTGCCTGGTCTATGCCGAGCAGCTCGGGATCGCGCTGCCGCACCACGCCGAGGACTATGTCAGCACGGCCGATCGCGAGACGCTGCAGCGGCTGATCGCGGAGGGGCGCAGCTGCTGGCGCGAAATCCCGTGCGACGCCGTCCGCGCCTTCGATCTGGTCGAGATCAGTAATGTTGGCGTGCCGCATGTCGGCATCGTCGCCGGCGCCGGGCTGATGCTGCATATCGAAGCCGGAAGTGATGCGGTGATCGAGCGGCTTTCCAGCCCGCGCATCGCCCGCCGCCTGCGCGGCTTCTTCCGGCACGAGAGCCGCTGATGCCGCTTCCCGCTCGCAGTGCGCGGCCGGCCCAGATCCTGGCGCCGGGCGACGGCCTCGTCGACGTCATCGTGCGCAGGCATCCGCTGCGCGGCGAGCGCAGCTTCCTGAAGCTACCGGCCGGGCTCTCGATCGCCGAGCTGGTCGAGGAAGCCTGGCCCGAACGCAGCGGCAAGCCGGCAGTCGCCTATCTCGCCGACCAGGTCGTGCCGAGCGAGCTCTGGGCGCGGGTGCGGCCCAAGCCCGGCGCGACCTTGATCTTGCAGCCTTTGCTGCAGGGCAAGGGTATCTTGCGTTCGATCGCCATGATCGCGGTGGCGATCATCGCGCTGGTGGTGGCGCCCTATCTGGCGGGTGCGTTGTTCGCGGGCGCCAGTGCGGCCTTCATCGCTGGAGCGACGGCCGCGATCGGCGGTGCGATCACGATCGGCGGGTCGCTGCTCGTCAACGCGCTGTTCCCGATCAAGACGAAGCCGCCGTCAGCTAACAACGCTTTGGCGCCGAGCGAAGAGCAGGCGCGGCTGATGTCGATCTCAGGCGCGCAGAACCAGCCGCGCCCCTTCGGCACCATTCCGGTCGTGCTCGGCAAGCACCGGATCTCGCCGCCGTTTGCCGCCAAGCCCTTCACCGAATTGGTCGGCGCCGACCAGTATCTGCGCCTGCTGTTCTGCGTCGGCGCCGGGCCGCTCGCGATCAGCGAAGCCAAGATCGGCGAGACGCCGCTCGGCGAATTCGCCGGCGTCGAGATCGAAATCCGCAACGGCTATGCGGAGGACACGCCGCCGTCGCTATTCGCCGGCCAGGTCGAGCAGCTCGACCTCGCGATCGTGCTCAAGGCCAATGTCCAGAATTCGCGCTACACCGATCCGGACACTGACGAGATCTCAATCGAGATCACTGCGCCGCAAGGTATCTTCTATCTCGACACCGCGACCGGCGAGCGCAAGGCGCTCGGCGTCCACACCCGTGTTTTCTACCGCCATGTCGAGGCCGGCACCGGCTACCAACAAGTCGACGGCGAGATCATCTTCGATCGCGAACTGGCGCAGGCGCGGCGCGGGATCAGTTTTCCAGTCACCCGCGGCACCTATGAGGTCATGCTCGCCCGGCTCACACCGGACTACGATGAGGATATCTACGCCGACGAAGTCGTCTGGACGATGCTGCGCTCGATCCGCAAGAACCTTCCTGTGGTCGCTCCCTATCCGGTGGCGCTGATCGCGCTCAGGATCAAGGCGAGCGAGCAGTTGTCCTCGATCGTGGACACCTTCAACGTCGTCGCCGAGTCGCTCGGCACCACCTATAACGGCTCGGGCTACAGCTTCGCGCCTTCGCGTAACCCGGCCGATCTGTTCCGGCTGGCTCTGCAAGCGGCAGCCAACGCCCTGCCGGTCGCCAATGACCTGATCGATTACGAGGCGCTGCAAAGCTGGTGGGGCTACTGCAACCGCGAGGGCTTCACCTATGACGCCGTGGTCGAAGAGCCGACCTCGGTTTATGAGAGGATTGCGCTGATCTGCGCCGCCGGCCGGGCCGTGCCGACCTTCAAGGACGGCAAGTGGAGCGTCGTCTGGGAGCAGTTCGACACGCCGATCGTCCAGCACTTCACCCCGCGCAACTCGTCAGGCTTCACCGGCACGCGCGTCTACCAGCGCACGCCGCATGCCTTCCGGATCAAATTCATCAACGCCGCCAAGGGCTGGGCCGCCGACGAGCGCATCGTCTATGACGACGGCTACGATCCGACCAATGCGACGCTGTTCGAAGCGCTCGACGTCGATGGCGTCACCGATGCCGATCTCGCCTGGAAGTTCGGGCGCTATCACATCGCCCAGGCGCGCCTGCGGCCGGAGCGCTACTCGATCCTGGTCGACTGGGAGAACCTGCGCTGCACCCGCGGCGACAGGGTCGTGCTGGCGCATGACGTCGCTAAGATCGGGCTCTATCAGGGCCGGGTGAAGGCGGCGGCCGGCAACCTGGTCACGCTCGACGAGCGCATCATCCTCGAGGCCGGCAACAGCTATCGCATCCGCTTCCGCCTGGCCGACGGCTCTTCGCTGCTGCGCGACGTCGTCGCCATCGAGGGCGAAGCCAACACGGTGACGCTGAGCGGCGCCGGCAGTCTGCCTGCGGTCGGCGACCTCTTCATGATCGGCGAGACCGAGCGCGAGACGATCGTCTGCCGTGTGTTCGAGATCGCACATCAGGACGATCTCAAGGCGCGCCTGACGCTGGTCGACGACGCGCCGGCGCTGCAATACGCCCATAGCGGCGCGATCCCGGCCTTCGATTCCAAGATCAGCGAGCCGGCCGATCCGTTCCGGCTGCCGCCGCGCAATCTCTCGGCCAAGGAGATGATCAAGCAGGCGGGCTCCGGCGCCACCACCGTCGTGGTCCGCCTCGCTTGGCAATCGCCACGGCTCGGCCAAGTCCGCGGCTTCGAGGCGCAATGGCGCGACGAGCAGGCCGCCGGCGCCGGTACCAGCGGCTGGACCGGGTCGCAGACGGTGCTGGCGCCGCAGCAATGGGTCGATATCGACAACTTGCTGCTCGGCAATTACGGCTTCCGGGTCCGGACTCTCTTCGAAGATGGCCGGGTCTCCAACTGGTCTGTGCTGCCGGCCAGCGCGATCACCGGTGACCTGCTGCGCAACCCGCTGCCGAACATCAGGCGCCTGCGCACGACCTTCCGGGACGGCATCCGCTTCCTAGACTGGGATGAGGTCAAGGACTGGCGCGGCGGCGTCCGCTACGAGATCCGCAAGGGTCCGACCTGGGAGGGCGCGCTCCTGGTCGAGACGGTGGCGCACCCGCCGATCGCGACGCTCGGCAACGACACCTATTGGGTCGCGGCCGTGGCGAGCCCGGTCACCGGCCTCACGGTCTATTCGGCGCAGCCGCAGGCGGTCACGATCACCGGCGCCACGCTCGTCGGCAATGTCGTCGCCGAGTTCGACGAGAAGGCGAGTGGCTGGACCGGCACGACCTATGGCACTGTTGCGGTTGCCGGCGACGATCTGCGCACCGGCGGCGCCGGCGACATCCTCGAGATCCCGGACTTCCTGGCCGAGCCCTCGATCCTGGACTATGGCGGCGGCGGCTCCGGCGCCTACGAAATCCCCGGCACGCATTACATCGATGCTGGCCGGGTCGCGGCCTGCGCCGTCTCGATCGACCTGACCGCCACGGCGATCTGGAGTGACCAGAACATCCTGACCGACCCGGATTTCCTAGGGAACCAGGACATCTTCACCTCGGAGGCGGCGCGTAAGGTCGAGGTCTTCGCCGAGATCTGCCTCGGCTACAGCGACCCGTCGGACATCTATTCGGCGAGCGACGTCTACGAATCGCCCGACGTCTACAGCCAGAACATCGACTGGGGGCCGTGGCAGCGCTTCACGCCCGGCGCCTACACCGCCCGGCACTTCAAGTTCCGGGTAATCATGACGACGCTTGATCCCCGCGCCATCGCGATCGTGCAGCATTTCGCCTATCGCGTCGACGTGCCGGACCGGATCGACCACCGCCTCGGCCTCGACGTGCCCGTCGGAGGCCTGGCGATCGTCCACCGTCCGGACGGCGCCAGCGAGGATGTGCCGTTCAATGGCGGCCCAAACGGCTTGGCGGTGCCTTACGTCAACGTCACCATCCTCGACGGTGGCGACGGCGTGCCGGAGTTCACGGCGCAGGCCAAGGCCGGCTGCACGCTCAAGATCAAGTCGGGCGGCGTCGCTGTCGCCCGCAAGGTCAATCTCGACATCCAGGGCTTCTAGAGCCCGCTTTCGCCAGGACATCGCCATGATGCTTCTTCGTCGCCTGGTCGGCGCGCTCGCGCTCGCCTGCGCCCTCGCTGTGCCGGCGCTCGCCCAACAGGGCGCGCTCACCATCCCGCTCTCCGGCCCCAACCAGTTCGGCGGCCCGACCGGCGTCGCCAGCCAGATCAACGCAGCCATCCTGGCGACGGGCGCGAAGAATGCTGGCGCGACCGCACCGACCAACGCCGCCGGCGGCTCGCCCTTCACCTTCCAGGAGTGGATGGACACCTCTGGCCAGCCGCGCAGCTGGAAGATATGGGACGGCAGCCAGTGGGTGGTGCTGGCGACGCTCAACACTTCGACACATGCCCTGACGGTCCCGGTCTCGGCCGGTGGCACCGGCTGCAACGCCGCGGCCGGCGCCTGCGTCGATGCGATCAGCGGCTGGAGCGCGACCGGGCTGATCGCCCGCAGCGGCTCTGGCGCCTACCAGTTCCGGACCCTGACCGGGACGGCCAATGAAGTCACTGTCGCGAATGGCGACGGCGCCAGCGGCAACCCGACGCTGTCGCTCCCGTCGGCACTCACCTTCACGGGCAAGACGATCACGGGCGGCGCCTTCACCGGCGGCACGCTTAACAATGCTGCGATCGGCGGTACGACGCCGGCGGCCGGCGCCTTCACCACCGTCACGGCCTCGACGCCGATCGCCCTCGGCTCCGGCGGCACCGGCGCCAGCACCGCCTCGGCGGCGCGCACCGCGCTTGGCCTCGCCATCGGCAGCGACGTCCAGGCCTATGATACCAAGCTCGCGGCGCTCGCCGGGCTGACCTCGGCCGCTGACAAGATGCCCTATTTTACTGGCGCCGGCACGGCCGGCCTCGCCGACTTCTCCGCCTTCGCCCGTACCCTGCTCGACGATGCCGATGCGGCGACGGCGCGCGGCACGCTTGGCGCGGCGGCGAGCGCCCGGCAGATCGCGACCGGCGCCGGCCTGTCGGGTGGCGGCGACCTCACCGCCGACCGGACGCTGGTCGCGACCGTGCCGGTCAATGCCCAGAGCGGCACCAGCTACGCGCTGGTCGACGGCGACCGAGCCAGGCTGGTCACCGCCAGCAACGCCGCAGCGATCGCCTGGACGATCCCGCAGGCCGGTGCCTCCTCACAGTTTGTCTCCGGCTGGCATGCCGATCTGCAGAATCGCGGCGCCGGCACGCTGACCCTGACGCCAACGACGTCGACTATCGACGGCCAGGCCAATCTGGTGCTGACCAGCGGCCAGGGCGTTCGCCTGTTCTCAGACGGCACGAACTACTTCACGCAGCGCGGCTTCTCCGCCAGCGGCGCCGGCTCCGGCACGGTGACCTCGATCGTCGCCGGCACAGGCCTGTCCGGCGGCACGATCACCAGCTCGGGCACGATCGCGCTGACCGCGCCGCTCGGGCAGGTCAGGCTCGACAAAAGCGGCGCGAACCTGCGGCTCTGCCCGCGCAACGGCAACCTGCTCACCATCAACGGCGTTAACGCTACGCTCTCGACCAGCTGCATCACCCTTGCGGCGACCGGGCTTTCGGCCTCGACCACCTATTACATCTACGCCACCGCATCGGGCGGGGCGGTCACCGCGCTGGAAGCATCGGCGACGGCTCGCGCGACGCATAGCGACGGCACGCAGATCAAGAGCGGCGACGCGACGCGGGCGCTGGTCGGCCTGGCCCGCACCACCTCCGGCACGGCCTGGGCCGATACCGACGCCCAGCGCCTGGTGCGCAGCTGGTTCAACCGGCCAGCTGTCACCGGCACCGCGGCCTTCACGGCGCAGCGCTCCACCTCGAGCACCAGCTGGGCCGAGCTCAACAGCGAGATCCGGGTCGAGTTCCTGATCTGGGACGACGAGGTCGCGAGCGCGGCGCTCAACGGCTACTCGTTCAACTCGGCCAGCGCAACCACCTATGCCTCGGTCGGCTACGACGGCACGACCAATGAGGGCTCGGTCGCCAATTTCGGCACGGCCGGCGGCGCGATCGGCTACGCCCGTGCCCGAAGCGGCCTCTCCGAGGGCTATCACTACGCCACGCTGCTCGGCCGCGTCTCGTCCGGCACCGGCACCTATTCGGCGCTCTCGCCCGAATTCACCACGCTCTCGCTCCTCATCCACTGATCGTCCCGAAAGGACCGCCCCGATGCGAACCATCCTCCTGCGGATGGCGCTGGCGCTCGCGCTCGCGCTGTCGCTCTTCCCGCCGCCGGCAGCCCGCGCCGACCAGGGCTCGGCCTGCATGCCGACCACCGGCACGGTCTCGGGCCTCGCATTCGCCCAGGCGGTCAATCTCGGCTTCGCCGCCGTGATCTCGACCAATTCCGGCGCGACGGCGCCGGCGACGGGCTGTGCCGGCGTCGCGGTCAAGGGCCAGTGGTGGCTCGACACCTCGGCGACGCCAAACATTGTCAAGTTCTATGACGGCACCAACTGGCTCGCCGTCGCCTCGGTCGATCTCACCAACCATGTCTGGGTCCCGCCCGTCGGCGGCGGCACGGCGACGCTGGCGAGCGCCTCGACCGTTGATCTCGGCGCTGCGCCGGCCTCGGCCGTCACCATCTCCGGCACGACGACGATCACCAGCCTGGGCTCAAGCGCCGTCGCCGGCTCCGCGAAGTTCATCCGCTTTTCCGGCGCGCTGACGCTGACGCACAACGCCACCAGCCTGATCCTGCCGACCGGTGCCGATATCGCCACCGTCGCCGGCGACACGGCGATCGCGATCGCGCTCGGCGGCGGCAACTGGTCGCTCTGGGGCTATTCGCGCGCCACCGGCCTGCCGGTCGCCAACCAGGCCGTGCCAGTCGGCACCGTGCTCGACTATGTCGGCTTCAACCTCCCAGACAGTAATTACGAGTTCACGCTCGGCCAGTGCCTGACGCGCGCAAGCTATCCTCTGGTCGCGCCGGCGCTCGGCAAGGCGCAGCAGGGCTCGCGCTCCTCAGGCGGCACGACGATCACCGGCATCGCCGATACCAGCATGTTCGGGCTCGGCATGCAGGTCGAAGGCACCGGCATCCAGGCCGGATCGACGATCTCGAGCTTCACCTCCTCGACGATCACCCTGTCGCTGCAGGCGCTGTCGACCGGCACGGCCGACGTCATCGTCTATCCGGCCTCACCCTGCTCGAGCCCGGCGACCGAGATCCGCCTGCCGGATCTGCGCGGGCGCGTCGCCGCCGGTCGCGACAACATGGGCGGCACCGCCGCCGGCCGCATGACGAGCGGCGGTGGTGGCATCACCGGGACGGCATTGGGCAACGCCGGCGGCTCCGAGACCGGTACCCTCTCGATCGCACAGCTGCCGACCGTGACGCCGTCCGGCTCGGTGGTGACGAGCATCTCCGGCAGCGTCACGATCTACGATCCCGGTCATGCGCACGGGGTCAATGCGTCGGGCTCGAACACGGCCGTCAGCACGAGCCCGCAGAACGCGACCACGCCGCTTGCAGCCAACAATAACACCTCGACGGCTTATACCGGCATCACCGCTGCATTTTCCGGGGCTGCCTCATCAGCCTTCTTCGGCAACTCTTTCGGTTCCGGCAACGCGCATTCGCGCATGCAGCCGACGGCCGTCGTCAACAAGATCATGCGGGTGAGGTGATGGGCACGCGCAGAATCGGACCTTATTTCGGCGACGAGCTCGCGGCGGCCGGGCTGGCGGGCCTGCCGATCTCGTGGGGCGAGGATGGCATCGTCACTGGCCGCGAGCTGCTGATGGCGCCGCAGCAGGCTGCGCTCGACGCGGTGATCGCCGCGCACGACCCGCAGCGGCCCCGCCTCGGCGACTATCGCAGCGCGATCCAGGCGCATGTCGATGCGACGGCCCGGGCGCGCGACTACGACAGCGGCGTCTCCTGCGCCTCCTGGGTCGCCTCGACCAATCCGGCCTGGGCTGCCGAAGCGCAGGCCTTCGTCGCCTGGCGCGATTCCGTCTGGGCGCATGTCTTCGGCGAGCTCGCCAAGGTTGAGACCGGCCAGCGCGAGCAGCCGACGATCACGGCGCTCCTCGAGGAGCTGCCGGCGATGGCCTGGCCGGCCTGACGTCGCCGCCCTTCCCAACACGACACCCGGAACCTCCCATGACGAACGCTGAGATCCAGCGGGCGCTTATCGCGCTCGGCTTCAACCCCGGCCCGGTCGACGGCCGCCTCGGTGACAGCAGCAAGGTCGCGATCAAGGCCTTCCAGGGCAAGTTCGGCCTCGTCGCCGACGGCATCGCCGGCCGGCAGACGCAAACTGCACTGACGCAGGCGCTGGCGGCGCCCAAACCCGGGCGGCCGGAGCCGGACAAGAGCGCGATCGTCGCCCCTGTGCCAGCGTCGCAGCGGCTTGGCACCGTCACCGCGGCCCCGCCGCCGAATGTCGCCAGCTTGCAACTGCTCGACACCGCCCGCGCGATCGCCGAGATCATCTGGCACTGCACGGCGACGCCGGAAGGCAAGGACTACACGGTGGCCGACGTGCGAGCCTGGCACAAGGCGCGCGGCTGGTCGGATATCGGCTACCACTATGTGATCTATCGCGACGGCCGGATCATACTCGGCCGCCCGGTCGGGCAGATCGGCGCCCATTGCGAGGGCCATAACACCGGCACGATCGGCTGCAGCTATATCGGCGGCCTCTCCGCCGACGGGAAAACCGCCAAGGATACCCGCACGCCGGCGCAGCGCGCCTCAATGCTCTGGCTGACGCAGCAGCTCGCCGCGAAGCATCGCGGGATCACACGTGTCAGCGGCCACAACCAGTACGCCAACAAGGCCTGCCCGAGCTTCAACGTCCGTAAGGATGAATTGGCGAGGGCGGCCTGATGAACCGGCGCAGCCTCCTTCGCCTGATCGGTCTCGCGCCGGTCGCCGTGCCTGCGATCGCTTCGGCGGCTCCCGCCGCGGCCGCTTCAAACCACTCTGTCGCATACAGGCGGATGGTATTCGGCGAATGGCGTCAGTTCGCCCCTGCCGAGCTCGAGACACTGCGCGTCTACGTCGGCGAGACGATTCATCTCGACTTGCCCGTCGTCGCCGAAGGCGTCGGCTTCCAGGACGGCGACGGCATCTGATCCCGCCGGCGGCCGGGCCTGCCGCCATCCTCACCATCATGGAGATCATCATGATCCGCTTCGCGGCGCTGGGCGCCTGCTGCCTGCTGCTCATCGTCCTCGGCGCCCATGCCGAGGCGCAGACCGTCACGACCGGGGAATCCCTCTTCGGCGTGTTCAAGCCCTATCTGACCGAGCTCGCTAGCGTCTTCGTCGCGGCGCTCGCGGCCTGGCTGTTCAAGCTCATTCGCGAGAAGCTCGGCATCGACATCGAAGCCAAGCACCGCGACGCCCTGCAGGCCGCTCTGACCAATGCGGCCGGCCTGGTGATCAACCGGGCGGGTGGCCTGGCGGGGGCGCTGGCGCTGCCGAACGCCAATCCATTGGTGCAGCAGGGCGTGAGCTACGTCATCGACAGCGCGCCGGACGCACTGAGGCACTTCGGCATCACGCCTGAAGAGGCCCGCCGCATCCTCACCGAAAAGCTCGAGGCGAAGATCGGCGTGCTCATCTCCACCGGCGCCGCGGCGAAAGCCTGACCTCAAACTGCCGGCCGGAGCCTGCGCCCATGCCTCATCGCGAGGCGCCACCCCCGGCCATGCTGCCGGGCACCTACGTCATGGACCAGGCGACGGTGGATCGACTGGCTTCCACGGCGGCCCTCGCAGCGGCCAGGGCGGTCCAGGACGAATCCCTGACGAAGGACGATGTCGAAGAAATCGTCGAGGAGGGCATCAAGCGTTTCATGGAGCGTGTCGGCATCGACGACGTCCCCGAGTTCCGGAAGGACCTCACGGCCATGCGCGCGGCACGCGAGACGCGCGAAGCGCTGATCCAGCACGGGATCAAGGCCGTCCTCACCGTGCTCGTCGGCGGCATGCTGACGGCCATCTGGCTCGCGATCAAGGGAGCGAAGTGATGCTGTCAGCGAAGACGGTCGCGGCCGTCGGCGTCTGGTCGACTGCCGGCGTCGTCGGCACGACCCTGTTCCTCTATGCGACGCCGATGCTGGAGCAGCGCTTCGCGCCTGTGCTGGTCGATCAGCGCGTCGAGACGGATCTCGACGACCGCACACCAGGGCGCATGTGCTGGACCTGGCATTGGTCCAAGGTTCGCTATGCCCAGCCGATAGTGGTGTCGTGGTCGATCACCGTCGAGGGGACGGCCGTCGAATTCCCAGCCATCACCGAGCGCCAGCGCGACGGTGAGGTGCTCCGCAGCCCGCAGGCGAGCTCGCTCGGGCCCGGTCGGAACGATCTCTGCGTCGTGATCCCGGCCGATCTTGACCGCGTCTCCGGCCTTATCATCCGCGGCCAGATCAACTACCGCATGCCGCACGGGCTCTGGACCATCTGGCAGGAACTGCCCGCCGTGCGGGTGCCGCCATTGCCGGGGTGATCTCCCTGAAACGTCTCACCGCAATCGGCCGCGCTCGGCATCGACCTGCCTATAGTGCTGGTGGATGCTGCCGCGCGACATCAGGTTGCGCCCGCCGCAGAGATGACAGCTATGGCCGAGGCAGATATCGGGAATCGGCAATTCCGCCGGCAAGTCGTCAGTCGAGACCTCCCGGTACTTGACGCAGTCATGGCACCAGATCTCGGCGCGGTGCAGCCCCAGCGCCCGATGACTGCCGACCGTAGCCGGCTGGATCATCGTGCCGTCTTTCTCGTAAGCCCGCCTAGGGTTTCGCATCTCGACCTCATTCAGCCCTGCCACGGCGGGGCGAACGGCGCGCGCAGCGCCGCCCGCCGCGGGCCGACCTGGCAGAAGGTCCCGCGAAGCCTGCTCGATCCGATGAAGGCAACCCGCCGCGCGCACCGGCGCGCTCCAGAACGGTTGCATGTTCTCGGAATGTTCTCAATGGGTGAGTTCCCGTTTTCCCCGGTCCGGCAGGCTCGGCCGCCGGCGCCCTATATCGGCGGCAAGAAGCAGCTGGCGGCGAGGCTCGCCGAGCTGATCCAGCGCGTGCCGCACCACACATATGCCGAACCCTTTGTCGGCATGGGCGGCGTCTTCCTGCGGCGGACCCAGGCGCCCAAGGCCGAGGTCATCAACGACGTCTCGGCCGACGTCGCGACGCTGTTCCGCATCCTGCAGCGCCACTATGTGGCATTCATGGACATGCTGCGCTTCCAGCTCACCAGCCGGCGGGATTTCGAGCGGCTGATGCAGGTCGACCCGGCGACGCTGACGGATCTCGAGCGCGCTGCGCGCTTCCTCTACCTGCAGAGACTGGCCTTCGGCGGCAAGGTCGCCGGCCGGAATTTCGGCGTCTCTCCTGGGCTGCCCGGCCGATTCGACGTGACCAAGCTCGCGCCGGCGCTCGCCGATCTCAGTGAACGCCTGGCCGGCGTGATCATCGAGAACCTTCCCTTTGCCGATTTCATCTCGCGTTATGACGGCGCCGGCGTGCTGTTCTATCTCGATCCGCCCTATCATGGCGGAGAGGCGGACTACGGCGCCGGCGTCTTCCAGCGCCGCGACTTCTTGCGCCTGGCCGAGCAGCTCGCCGGCATCAAGGGCGCCTTCATCCTCTCGATCAACGACACGCCCGAGATCCGGCGCATCTTCTCCGCTTTTGTGCTGGAAGAGGTATCGCTCACCTATACGATATCGGAAGGCGTAGCGACCGAAGCGCATGAACTTATTATTAGGTCGAATGGTCTGCGTTTCGATTTGGAAAGCCAACTTGGCTTGTTTTAACGTGGCGGCAATTAGATTGGCCAGTAACTGAATATCACGAGCCGCATAAGGGGGTGTGTTTTGACCGAAGTCGATGGGCATGAAGTAGTCTGCTCTGGTTCATTGGTGCTCCAGCAGGGTGCAACTGCGACTATAGCTCCGTTCGATGGAGAGGATTATAGATTGCGATTTCGCTTCGAACTTAGCGACAGCGAAAGTAATTTTGATATAATACCGGATGATAACAGAATATTCCTTGAGTGTCTGATCAGGACGAATGTGAAAAAGTATGGCAAGGAGATGGGAACCAAAGAAAAAATCCTAATAGCTGAAGATGAACAGAATAAAAAAAGCTATCTTAGTTTAATTGTGAATTTCGTCGGAACCTTCGAGCAATACACATTGGCGCTCTTCTATACTATTGTGCGGGAGTTATAGTGATGACCGTTTCCACCCCGCGCAGCAGTACAACGGCTCGTAATGCTAGGAAAGTAGATGCAAATACTGACACAGACGACAAAAGGGTAGAGTATGGGCTAATCGGAAAGTTGCTCGGCGGCTTTCAGATGGCGCCGATCAGCGCGGCTTGCATCCTGGCCGTCCTTTCGCTTGTCGCGGCAGCTATAGCAGCAGTTTCCGCTTCGCCTACTGCCAACGACAACGTGCAGCGCTTTCTAGCAATTGTTGTCGCGTGTCTCAGCTTTCTTGGCGGAGTCTATGGCGGGAAGGGGCGAAGTTGAACTCGCCATATTCGGTTGTCCCGTGCTGAGTATGCCGCGGGATAGCCTTGGCGATCCGCGAGAACAGATGGGGGATATTAGATGGCGAACCCTTCCCCAAGTCGTTGATAACGGACACTGTTTGCCGTCCCTTCCGGGACGCCATAAATCCTGCCTGCTCGAAAGTGAGGGGCCGCAATCCTGCGATCGCGTCAGGATTCGTTTAACCTCGGCGTGAAGCGGCAGGGAACTGCAACCTGGCATACTTCATTGCATGCTCACCTTGCACAGGAGGCGAGCATGCAGCTGGTTTTCGCAGTCACTGTCGGCATGGCCCTGATCGCTGCCATCTCATGGGCAGCCGCCGAACGCTGGAAGCTCTGATCTGAGCACCGGGCAAAAGGGCCGATCTCTCCAGCGCTCAGTGCTTCGTGACGTGCTCAGGCTTTCCCTTGCGCTTGGTCGAGGCCAACTCGTCGAGTTGCTTCTCGGTCATCGACTTGGCCATCGACTTCGAGGCGCCCTTGAGCTCGCTCTTGGGGATGTCGCCCCGCTTGGCGGCGAGCGCGGCTCCGGCCGCCTTCTGCTGCGCCTTCGATTTGGCTGGCATCATCCATCCTCCGATGTGAGGGCTGTCGAGCCAGCAACCCGTGCATGCGGCGATGGTTCCGCAGATGAGAGCTCCGAGCCGGCTCGCCTCGCGTGGCGATCTTGCGAACACTGCAGGCTTGCCCTTGCTCGCGAGGCCCTTGCTCGCGAGGAGTGGGCGCGGCAAAGCTCGTGGCACGGCTCTTGATAGAAGCTCCCCCAAGGCCGGCCAACTCTCGCCCGTTGAGATCATCTTGCGCATCCTCGTCCTCAATCCGAACACCAGCGCCGAAATGACCGAGCTGGTGCTGCGCGTGCTGGCGCCGATGACGCCAGCCGATGTCGAACTCGTGCCGGCGACCGGCCGCTTCGGGGCGCGCTACATCTCCAGCCGCAGCGCCGGCGCCATTGCCGGGCATGCGGCGCTCGACGCCTTCGCCGAGCGGGGCGCCGGGTGCGACGCCGTCTATCTCGCCTGCTTTGGCGATCCCGGGCTGATGGCGCTGAAGGAGATCGCGGGCGTGCCGGTGGTCGGCATGGCCGAAGCCGCCTGCCGGCAGGCGGCGGCGAAAGGCGGACGTTTTTCGATCGTCACCGGTGGCGAGCGCTGGGGGCCGATCCTAACCGAGTTCGCCGTCGCGCTCGGGCTGGATGGCCGGCTTGCCGCCATCGAGACGGTGGCGCCGACCGGTGGCGACATCGCGGCCGATCCGGACGGCTCGATCGCGCTGCTGGCCGAAGCCTGCCGGCGCACGGTCGCGCGCGACGGGGCACAGGCGGTGATCCTGGGCGGCGCCGGCCTCGCCGGGCTCGCGGCCCGGGTCCAGCCTCATGTCGGCGTGCCGGTAATCTGTTCGGTCCAGGCGGGCTTCGCCGCGGTACTCGACGCGGCGCGCAATCCACCGTCCAAACCGGTTCAAGGCGATCTGGCGCTGCCGGCGCCTGTGCCGAGCATTGGGCTTTCCGCCGGCCTGTCGCGCCTGCTGGGCGAGCGCTAGCGCCGCCTGTTTCCAGAGCCGCGAGTGGGCTGCGCGGCAGTCGCGTTTCCCTTGGGGGCAGCGAGCCAGATCATGTGCTTGGCGCCGCCAGCTCCGGCACGGGCACGCACCGTCTTCTCTTCGACGGCGAAGCCGGCCTGGCGCAGGCGCTGGGTGAAGTTGCGGTCCGGCCCCGCCGACCAGACGGCGAGCACGCCGTGAGACCGTAGTGCCGCCTTCGCAGCGCCGAGGCCGGCATGGTCGTAGAGCCGGTCATTGGCCTCGACCATCAGCCCGTCAGGCCCGTTGTCGACATCGAGCAGGATGGCGTCATAACGGCCGCTTTCCTCGCGAATGACTGTGACGACATCGGCTTCGCGCACGCTGACGCGGGGATCGTCGAGGCAGCCGGCGAAGATCGGAGCGAGCGGGCCGCGAGCCCAGGCGATCACCGCCGGGATCAATTCGGCGACGATGATCTCGGCATCTTTCGGCAGCGCGGCGAGCGCCGCCCGCAGCGTGAAGCCCATGCCGAGCCCGCCGATCAGCAGGCGCGGGCCTGGGCGCGGCCCGATTCTGTCGATGGCGAGGCTCGCCAGCGCCTCCTCCGAGCCCTTGAGGCGCGAGTTCATCAGCTCGTTATGGCCGAGCGTGATCGAGAACTCGTCCTCGCCGCGGCGCATGAGCTTGAGCGTGCCGCCGCCGGGGATCGGCGCGGCGTCGAGCTGCGTCCAGGGCTTCATGCGCCGTCAGTCCAGCCGGGCGCGCTTGATGAACGTGCCGGCCTTCATGATGACGGGCATGTGCCGGCCCTGGCGGGTCAGCAGCGCAAGGTCCTGCAGCGGGTCGCCGTCGACGACGATCAGGTCGGCATAGGCGCCCGGCGCCACCGTGCCGATCTTGCCCTCGAGTTTCAGTAGCCTGGCGGCGACATGGGTGGCGGCGCCGATCACCTCATGCGCCGGCAGGGCGCGGCCGCGGATGACGAACTCCTCGGACTGGTGGCGATGCATCTCGCCGAGCAGGTCGCTGCCATAGGCCATGGCGAGCCCCGCCTGTTTCATGATTGCCAGCGATTCCATGCCGGCTGCCCGGACGAACTCGACCTTGGCGACGGAATCGGGCGGGAAGCCGAGCTTGCCGCCTTCGCTGGCGAGCTTGTCATAGGTGACGAGGGTGGGCACCGCGACGGCGCCGTTCCTGGCGGCGAGCTTGGCCGTCTCGGCCTTGATCAGGTTGCAATGCTCCAGCGAATGGACGCCCGCCTCGACGCAGCGGCGGATCGCCTCGTCGGTGTAGACGTGGGCGGAGACATAGGTCCCGGCCATGCGGGCCTCTTCGACGACCGCTTCGAGTTCGCCGACCGAGAAGCCGAGGAAATGGATCGGGTCGGTCGGCGAGGCGCAGCCGCCATTGGCCATGATCTTGATGAAATCGGCGCCGCCCTTCAGCTCCTCGCGCGCAGCGCGGCGAACCTCGGCCTCGCCGTCGCAGATGCGGCCGAGCGCGCCGAGGCGATGGCGGGTGCCGGGCGCGAGGCGGTCGTCATAGCGGCCGCGGAAATCGGCATGTCCGCCGGTCTGGCTCAGCGCCTTGCCGGAGATGACGAGGCGCGGCGTCGGGAAATCGTGTTCTTCAGTCGCCTGTTTCAGGCCGAAATCGGCGCCGCCGACATCGCGCACGGTGGTGAAACCGCGCAGCAGCATCTCGCGCATGATCACCAGCGAGCGCACCGTGACGAGCGAGTCGGGCAAGGCGGCGTTGCGGCCGAGATCGGCCACGCCAGCGATGACGTGGACATGGGCGTCGATCAGCCCGGGCATCAGCGTGCGGCCTTTGAGATCGATCACCCTGGCCTTGTCGGAGCGCACGCTCTTGCCGACCTCGCGGATCAACCCGCCCTCGACCAGGACGGAGACCGGCGCGGCGCGCTCGGGCGCGGTGCCGTCGACGATGCGGGCATTCTGGAACAGGGTCGCGGCCATGGGTTTTCCGTCCTTGCCTTTGAAAGTTCGTGAGGCGCAGTTCAGCGCGCCAGCAGCGCGGCGAGCCAGAGGCCCAGCCCGAAAACGACATGATTGATCAGTCCGATCAGCCGGACCTGGTTGGCGTTCGGCCGTTTGCTGGCGGCGAGGCCGAAGCCCATGCCCGGCTGCAGGATGAACCAGCCGCAGCCGACGGTGACGACGCCGACGATCAGGGCCGGCAGCAGCGTCGGATTGCGGGCCCAGTCGAGCCCCCAGATCAGCAGGACGATCGCGGCGAAGAGCGCACCGATCAGGTAGTGCATGATCCAGCCGATCGCGAGCTCGCTTGCGACTGGCGGCGTGTCGGCGATGGTGTCGTGCATGAAGCGGCCACGCGGCAGATAGGCGAACCAGCGCCCGACCATCGCCCAGTTCGCCAGCGGGATGCCGAAGACGCGGTTGAGGAACAGCGCCCAGAGGTCGAGCACAGCGGTGGCACCGATGCCGATCGCGAGTGAGCGGCCGATCACTTCGAGCATGTCTATCCCCCAGGCCGCGAAGCGCGCCGCCGGCTATGGAGGCGAAAGGACGCAGTGGGGTCAATCGCCAGTAGGTTGAATGTCCCGCCCGCAGCGCAGACGGGGCATGCGGCCGCGCGGCGCAGGAACCGCCAGGGGGGCGTGCTCGTTCTCCTCGCATGCATTCAATGCGGGGGGACGTGATGGCCGTGACGGCAGCAAGCAAGGCGAACGCGACCGGGCCGCATGGGGCACAGGAGCTGCCCTCGGTCATCGTCACCAGCTACAATCTCGAAATCCGCGACGGTGACGGCTTCCTCGGCGACAAGGCGAGCCGGGGCGCCTTCATGGATCATCTCGCCGAGTTGCGGAGCCATCTTGCCGAGACCAGCGAGGATCCGCTGGCGAAGGTCGGCAAGACCGTCAGCAAATCGGAGCTCGACAAGCTGCTGACGGAGGGCGAAGCTCGCGAGGCGGCGCTGGTGCTCTCGGCCGTCGAGCGCTTCGCTCAGTCGCTCGCTTTCGTCATCCGTCGCTTCCTGCGCCAGAAGGCCTGGAGCCCGGTCGAGCGCATCGTCGTCGGCGGCGGCTTCCGCCAAAGCCGGATCGGCGAGCTCGCCATCGCGCGGGCAGGGATCATCCTGCAGACAGAAGGCTTTTCGATCGAGCTCGTGCCGGTGCGCCATCACTCTGACGAAGCCGGGCTGGTCGGCAGCGCCCATCTCGCGCCGAAATGGATCTTCGAGGCCTATGACAGCCTGGTCGCGGTCGATATCGGCGGCTCGAACATTCGTGCGGGGATCGTCGAATTGCGCCAGGACAAGGCCTCCGATCTCAGCAAGGCGCGAGTCTGGGAAACCGAGCTCTGGCGCCACGCCGATGAGGAGACGAACCGCGAGCAGGCGGTGAAGCGGCTCGGCAAGATGCTGCGCGAGCAGATCGAACACGCAGCCAAGGAAGGCCTGCGCGTCGCGCCCTTCATCGGCGTCGGCTGTCCCGGCCTGATCGAGCCGGACGGCGCGATCGATCGCGGCGCCCAGAACCTGCCCGGAAACTGGTCGAGCAGCCGCTTCAATCTGGTCGAGAGCATCCGCGAGATGGCGCCGGAGATCGGCGAGCACGATACCGTCGTCACCATGCACAATGATGCCGTCGTGCAGGGCCTGAGCGAATTGCCGTTCATGCAGGATGTCGAGCACTGGGCGGTGCTGACCATCGGCACCGGGCTCGGCAATGCCAGCTTCCACAATCGGGCGAAGCCGAAGGGCCGGGACAAGGAGAAGCCGAAGGACGGCAAGAGCAAGAAGGATTGATCGTACCCCACGCAGTCGTGGTCATCCCGGGTCTCCCTGCTGTCGCCCGGGATGACCTTGTCGTGTGATTGTGCCTAATCCCGCTTCGCCGGCAGCGCCCAGAGCAGCCCGCGCGTCACGATCGCCGGGAAGACGGTGAGGTGGTCCTCGCCGGGGATGACCTCGCTCGCGAGCTTGAGGCCCGGATAATTGCGCGAACGCAGCGCCTGCTCGAACTCCCTGAGATCGGCGATCATGTCGGTCTTGCCGTTGTAGCGCGGATCGCCGGACGCTTTGTCGATCGTCTCGTAGGAGGCGATCGACATGAAGACGTTCGCCTTCAATTCCTTGTTGGCCTCGGCATAGCTCCGTTCGCGCTGGAACAGCACCTTCTGGTCGAACCAGAGCGAGGGGCTGCCGATGATGTAGTGCGAGAACAGTTTCGGCTCGGTCAGCAGCACATAGAGGCCGAACAGGCCGCCATAGGAATGCCCGGCATAGATGCTGCGAGTGGTGTCGGTACGGTAGGTCGCAGCGACGAAGGGCATCACCTCCTCCGAGAGGAAGCGGCGATAGCCCTCCGCTTCGCCGAAGACTGGCGGCTTGCCCGACGGATCGCGTGTCTTCTCGCCGTTCGGCGTCGGGGTGTAGTCGCGCCGGCGGCTGTATTCGGGGGTATCGCCGACCGAGTATGACAGGCCGACCAGGATGAACTCCTCCAGCCCCCTGGCCCGGTTGCCGACCCGGCGGGCGATCGAGCGGACCAGCGGGAAGGCATAGTCGGCATCGGTGACGAACAGCACCGGGAAGCGCCGGCGCGGCTGGCTCTGATAGGATTCGGGCAGGCTGACGAAGATCTCGTAGTCGCGCTGCAGCGCCTTGGCCCGGATCGTCCTGACCTCGGTGCCCTTGAGCACGAAGGGCGGCGGTGACGCGGTGGCCCCGGCTGCCGAGGCCGACGGCTCGGCATCGGGCTCGGCAATGGCAGCGGTGGCGATCAGGAACGCAGCGACGAAGGCAGGCAGGCGAAGCATCCACGACGTCTCCGACAGGACTGTGCCGGGATCGTGACGGCTCGCGTAGCCGTCGCCAATAGCATGTCCCCGATATCCACGAGTCGTCCCGGGCGCAGCGAAGCGAAGACCCAGGACCCATTCCGGAACCTCATTCGGAAAGGCTCAGGCATGGGTCCCGGATCGGCGCCGCTGACGCGGCTTGTCCGGGACGGCTCGAACTGGAGAGACGTCAGCGTCTCAGACCCGGTGCCTCCAGCGCGAGTCCCTTGGCGCGCACGGCGAGATAGAGTTCGAGCGCGAGGTATTCGTCCGAGCCGTAGTCGAACTGCGTCGCCCTGACGCCGAGCGAACAGGCACGCAGGCGCCGGTGCAGCGACCCCAGTCCGTTCCATTCGAGCCGGTAGGCCGGATAGCCGGTGCCGATGCCGTAGCTGATCGTGTCGCCGCGCAGCTTCTGGCCGACCAGACCGTCATGACATTGCGTGCAGGCGAGATTGAGCTGGCCCTGCCGGCGCTCGTAGAAGGCCTTGCCGGCTTCATAATATGATTTGGCCGCGCCCTCGGCCGAGACCGTCAGCGGCACGCCCTTCGAAAGCGAGGCGACATAGGCGGTGAGGCCGAGCAATTCCTGGCTCTCATAGCCGAAGGCGGGCTGCTTCTGACGGTCGACCCGGCACTGCTCGATGCGACCCTCGAGATTGATCAGCTTGCCGATGGCGGCGTCGACCTGCGGATAGCGGGCGGCGGCCCCGCGCAGGCTCTGTTTGGGATCGGTGTGGCAGGAGAGGCAGGTCGGCGCTGCACCCTCGCGGCGGCTGAACAGCTCCTCGCCCTGCTCGACCCAGAGCCAGCCGGGATTGCGGGCTTCATCCTCCTGCTGGCGCTGCATCGAGGCTGAGAGGAAGGCGCTGCCCGGCTTGATCTCCTCCGCGGTCGCGGCGGTCAGCAACAAGCTGATCAATGCGGTGGCCAGCCAAAAGGCCTTCCCGGAACCATAGCCCTCATCCTGAGGAGCGATCGCAGATCGCGTCTCGAAGGATGGTCCAGTGCGCTCTGGAGCATCCTTCGAGACGCCGCTGGCGCGGCTCCTCAGGATGAGGGCTGTGGGGATCATTGCGGGAATGTGGTCATGTCACGACGAGACGGGCGGTGCGGGTGAAGGTCGCCCCGCCATCCTCGCGCCATTCGAAGGTGAGGTCGCCGGTCTCGACGGCGCGGGTGGTGAAGCTGACGAAGGGGTTGGCGGAGACGCCGGTGTGCATGTCGTAGCGAAACACCGGCTCGCCGGCATAGGTCACGGTCAGGCGGTTCAGGATCTTGCGCGGGACGACGCGGCCTTCGGAATCGACCTGGCCGCCGCGATCCATCGGATGGCGGACGAGGACGCGAATCTCGACGATCTCGCCGGCCCTGGCCTCGGCCGGCATGGTGATGCGGGCGTTGAACGATGCCATCGGTTCAGCCTCCGTCGATGCAGGCGCTGAGCGTCACCACGATATCGGCATCGGCCATGACATAGCCGCCGCTGCTCAGCGAGGCGATCGCCACGACCTTCTGAGAAGTCGCGAGGCGCAAGGTGGCGCGGATGTCGGCCCGGCCGCTGCGAGGGGTGAGATTGAAGCGGGCGACGTCGGGAAACGGGTTCTTCTCGGCGATGACATGGATCCAGCGAACATGGTCGGCCTGCGTCATCGGGCTTTCGACCAGGATCGCGACATCGACCGAATTGCCGTTCTCGACCAGTTGCGGAATATCGAAGGTGATCCTGCCGCGCTCGGGCACCGCGCCTTCGGTGACGCGCGCGATCAGCTCGGCGAGGGCGGGAGGCGCGGCCGCCTGGGTGGAGGCGGGCACGGCGGCGACGGCGAGTCCGGCGACGCCGGCCGCCATTACCTCGCGGCGCGAGAGCGCCGGTTCAGGGCGTACGCAGGCTGGCGAGATAGGTGACGACATCCTCGATCTCCTGGGCAGTCAGCGCCGGCCGATCGCGAAAGGCCGGAGCAACGTCTCGCAATCCTTGGTTACGAAAATAGGGCGGCATCACCGTCCGCGGGTTGAGCAGGCTGGCATCGACGAGGCGCAGGCGGAGCTGGCCCATGTCGAGCCGGCTCGCGACCCCGGCGAGATCGGGGCCGATCGTGCCCTGGAAGGGCTCGTTCGGCTCCGGCAGCTGGTGACAGATCAGGCAATTGCCCTGCGTGCGATCGAGCACGAGCGCCCGCCCGCGCATGGGATCGCCGACCTTGCCGCCGAGCGGCGCGGGGATCGCGTCGCCGACGACTGTGTAGGCTTCGAGGGCATTGGCTGGACTGGCTAAGAGCAGACCGGCGAAAACAATCGCTAGTCGTCCCGGGCGACCGAAGGGAGACCCGGGACCTATTCCGGAACCTTTCCGATTGGCGTTCCGGAATGGATCCCGGCTCTTCGCTTTGCTTCGGCCGGGATGACCTTGCCCTTTCACCAATCTCACGCCTTGCGCAGATCCGTGTTCTTGAGCGGCAGGTTGCGCACGCGCTTGCCGGTGGCGGCGAAGATCGCGTTCAGCACGGCGGGGGCCGCGACCGCGATGGTCGGCTCGCCGACGCCGCCCCAGAAGCCGCCGGAGGGCACGATGATCGTCTCGACCGCCGGCATGTCCTCCATGCGCACCACCGGATAGGTGTCGAAATTCTCCTCGACCATGCGCCCGTCCTTGACCGTGCACTCGCCGAAGAGCGCGGCCGAGAGTCCATAGACGAAGGAGCCCTCGACCTGGCGCTCGATCTGCGCCGGGTTGACGGCGTGGCCGGGGTCGGTTGCGGCGGTGATCTTGTGGATCTTGAGCTTGCCGTCGGCGTCGACCGAGACCTCGGCGACCGCCGCGACATAGGAGCCGAAACCCATGGTCTGGCAGATGCCGCGATAGACGCCTTCCGGAGCCTTCGTCCCCCAGCCGGCCTTTTCGGCGACGGCGTTGAGCACGGCAAGGTGCTTGGGGTGGTTCTTCATCAGCGCCCGGCGGAACTCGAGCGGATCCTTGCCGGCGGCATGGGCGAGCTCGTCCATGAAGCATTCGAGGTAGATCGTGTTCTGGTTGAGGTTGACGCCCCGCCAGAAGCCCGGCGGCACATGCGGGTTGCGCATGGCGTGGTCGATCAGCAGGTTCGGCACACCGTAGCCGATCGAAGCCTCCGGTCCGGGCGGGTTGAGGCCCTGGAAGACGGCCGGGTCGCGGCCGTTCTGGATGTTCTGCGGGAAGATCCCGGCGACGATCGACTGGCCGGAGATGCGCAGGTGCAGGCCGGTCAGATTGCCGTCCTTGTCGAGCGCGCCGGTGAGCTTGCACTGCGTCACCGGATGGAAGCGCCCGTGCAGCATGTCCTCCTCGCGCGACCAGATCAACTTCACCGGCGTGCCGGGGATCTGCTTGGCGATGGCGACGACCTGGCGGACCCAGTCGTGGACGGCGCCGCGCCGGCCGAAGCCGCCGCCAAGATCGATCTTGTAGGCCTCGCATTTCGCCAGCGGCAGGCCGGAGGCCTCGGATGCGGCGGCGAGCGCCGCCTCACCGTTCTGCGTGGGCGTCCAGACCTCGCAGCGCTCGGGGGTGTAGAGCGCGGTCGCGTTCATCACCTCCATGCAGGCATGGTTCTGGAACGGGTAGGAATAGACCTGCTCGACGACGCGGGCGGCATTGGCGATGGCGCTCTTGACGTCGCCGTTCTGGTTGCCGACGGCGGCTTGCGGTGCGTCGAGCCCTTCCTTCAGCCAGGCGGCGATGCTCTCGCTGGAGACCTTGGCGTGCTCGCCCTCGTCCCAGACGATAGGCAGCGCATCGAGCGCGGTCTTGGCGCGCCACCAGGTGTCGGCGACGACGGCCACGGCGCTGTCGCCGACGGGCAGGACTTGCTTGACGCCCGGCATGTCCTTGATCTTGGCGGCGTCGAAGCTCTTCACCTTGCCGCCGAAGACGGGGCAGTCCTTGATCGCGGCGTTGAGCATCCCCGGCAGCTTGAAGTCCATGCCGTAGACCTTCTTGCCAGTGGTCTTGTCGGCGGTGTCGAGGCGCTTCAGCGGCTTGCCGGCAATGGTCCAGTCCTTCGGGTCCTTGAGCGGGACATCCGTTGGCGCCTTGAGCTTGGCGGCTTCGGCTGCGACCTCGCCATAGCGGATCGAGCGGCCGGAGCCCTTGTGGGTGATCACGCCCTTGGCGGCGCTGCATTCGGCGGCCGGCACCTTCCAGCCATCGGCCGCCGCCTGGACCAGCATCATCCGCGCGGCGGCGCCGCCCTTGCGGACGTACTCATGCGATTCGCGCACGCCGCGGCTGCCGCCGGTCGAGAAATTGCCCCAGACCCGGTTGCGGGCGAGGTTCTGGCCGGGCGTCGGGTATTCGGTCGTCACCTTGGCCCAGTCGCAATCGAGCTCCTCGGCGACAAGCTGGGCGAGGCCGGTCAGCGTACCCTGGCCCATTTCCGAGCGGGCGATGCGGATCACCACCTTGTCGTCGGGATGGACCACCACCCAGGCGTTGATCTCCGGCACCGCGCCTTGCGCCTGCGCCTCCTCGGAGACGGGAATGGCAAAGCCGAAGCTGAAGGCGCCCGCCGCTGCGGCAGAACCTTTCAGGATGCTGCGGCGGGAGAGCTTGGTGTCGGTCACAGAGGCTAGACTCATGGCGTCCTCCTATTGCGGATGGCGCTGCGGCGAGGCTGTGGCGCTCGAGCCGTGCGCAGAAAAATGGGTGAGGTCGGATCAGCCGCGATTCATCTGGCCGCCGGCGGCGACGTCCTTGATGGCGGCCTTGACGCGGTTATAGGTGCCGCAGCGGCAGATATTGGTGATCTCGGCGGCGATGTCGGCATCGCTCGGCTTGGGGTTGGACTGCAGCAGGGCAGCCGCGGCCATGATCATGCCGCTCTGGCAGAAGCCGCATTGCGGCACGTCATGCTCGATCCAGGCCTTCTGGATCGGATGGTTGCCGTCCGGCGAGAGGCCCTCGATGGTGACGATCTTCTGCTCGGCGGTGAGGGCGCTCACCGGCATGGTGCAGGAGCGGGTGGCGACGCCGTCGATATGCACGGTGCAGGCACCGCATTGGGCGACGCCGCAGCCATACTTCGTTCCGGTCAGGCCGATCTGCTCGCGGATCACCCAGAGCAGCGGCGTGTCGTCCTCGACCGTCACGTCTATCGTCTTGCCATTGATGCTCAGCTTAGCCACCGCAAACCTCCCGGTTTCGATCCCAAGGTCGGCGAGAGAGCCAGCGCGCCTCGCCGTTCAGTCAGGCCAGCCCGTTAGAGGCCGGATGTTCCTTGGAAGAATTCAAACCCAGAAGCGCGGCAGCCGCCAGAGGTTGCGTGCTCACCTGCGATCACGGTCGCGTTGAATCGTTTCAGCGTGCGCTCGTGGCGATCCAGGCGGCTTTCTTCGGCGCTGCCATGATGCTGTCCGGTTTTCTGTCGCAGACACGCAGCATGAGCTATGCCTGCCTCGGCGTTCTCTCACAGGAATGTGATGCCCTCACACGATCTTTGCCCGGTGGAGCCGTGAAGCCCCGATTCCGGCTGCATCGCCGTTTCGTCGGAGATGCTTGCTTTCGTCACGCGGCAACGGCGAGGCTGCGCGACCATGCGAATCAGCCCGGCAGGACCTCAATGTCGATGATATCCGGCCTCGGACGACGAGCTTTGCACCGCTCCGGCGGCGCCTTGCTGCTCGCGCTGATGCTGCTCGTCGCGCCGCTGGTGGTGCTGGCGCAGACCGCCGACAATACGACCAGCCCGCGCGCCCGCCTGGACTCGATCCGCGGCGAGCTCAGCCAGATCGAAGGTTCGCTCGCCAATCCGAATGTCTCGGACAATGAGCTTCAGCGCCAGCGTCTGCGGCTGCAGCCCTTGCTCGACCAGCTGCGCGTCCTCACCGACGAGCAGGCGCCGCGAACCGAGCAGGCCAAGCTCAGGCTCGATCAGCTTGGGGCCAAGCCCGACGCCAATGCGCCGCCCGAGACGCCGGACGTGGCGCGCGAGCGCGAGACGCGCACCAAGACTTTCGCCGAGGCGGACGAGACCCTGAAGATCGGGCGCGCGACGCTGCTCCAGGCCGAGCAGCTGCAGAGCTCGATCGGCGATCTCAGGCGCGACCGCTTCGCCAAGGCGCTTTTCGCGCCGGGTCCCTCGATCCTCAACCCGGAGGTCTGGTCGACGACGCTCACGGCTCTGCCGTCCGATCTGCGGGCCTCGCAGTTCATCTTCGGTGACTGGCTCTCTGTCTTCACGACGGCGCTGTTCAGCGCCCGCGGATTCCTGGTCGCGCTCTCCTTCCTCGGTGCGATCGCGCTCTATGTGGCGCGGGCCCGCTATATGCCGCGGCTGACGGCGCGGCTGGCGGCGAAGGTCGATTCGACCGACCGTCACATCCTCTACGGGGCACTCATCCGCATCATCGCGCGGACGGCGCCGCCGGCGCTGGCGTCCTGGCTGATCTATGCCGGCCTGAACACCGCCGGCCTGCTGCCGCCGCGAATCCAGCCGGTGATCCTCGCGGCGGTCTTCGGGCTCGCCCTGTTCGCCTTCGTCCAGGCGCTGGTCGATGCGCTGTTCGCCCCCGGTGAGCCGCAGCGGCGCCTTGCCAGCGTGATGGAATCGACCGCCAAGACGGTGGCGTGGCTTGCCGGCTCGCTCGCCATCGTCATGGCGATCGGCAAGGTCCTTGAGGCCTGGCTGCAGGCGATCGCCGCCGGCCTTACCCTGTCGATCATCGTGCGCGGCGTCGTCGCCACGGTTTTCGCGCTCGTCCTGATCGCCGGGCTCTATCGCCTGCGCGACAACCAGGAGATCGAGCAGGAGGCGTGCCTTGGCCCCTATGTGCCGGTCGACGGCGCCAGCCTCGGCCCGGTGCGCATCCTCGGCTGGGTGGTCGGCATCGCCATCATCTTGTCGCTGCTGCTCGGCTATGTCGTGCTGGGGACCTTCCTGACCGAGCAGGTGATCTGGCTCGGCATCCTCGCGGCCGTCTTCGTGCTGCTGACGCAATTGATCGACCTCGGCATCGTCAGCCAGCTGACCGGCGACGGGCGGTTCGCGCTGACCCTGCGGGCCGGTATCGGCCTTCGTGCCGCGACGCTGCAGAAGATCGCGGTGGTGCTCGCCGGCGCGCTCAAGATCGTGCTCATCGTGGTCACGATCATGCTGGTGCTGGCGCCCTGGGGCCTGGAATCGACGGATCTGACGACCTCGCTGCGGGCCGCCTTCTTCGGTTTCCAGGTCGGCGGGGTCACGGTCTCCTTGTCCTCGATCGTCGTGGCGATCCTGCTTTTCGCACTCGGGCTGGCGGCGACGCGATCGCTGCAGAATTGGCTCGACGGCAAGTTCCTGCCGACCACGGCGCTCGACACCGGTCTGCGCAACTCGATCACCACCGCGGCCGGTTATGTCGGCTACGCGGGCGCGGCCGCGATCGGCTTCTCCTCGCTGGGCCTCAGCCTGGAACGATTGACCCTCGTCGCCTCGGCGCTCTCGGTCGGCATCGGTTTCGGCCTGCAGTCGGTGGTGTCGAACTTCGTCTCGGGCCTGATCCTGCTCTGGGAGCGGCCGATCCGGGTCGGCGACCAGGTGCTGGTCGGCGACGCCGAGGGCATCGTCAAGCGCATCAATGTCCGCTCGACCGAGATCGAGACCTTCGACCGCTCCTCGGTGATCGTGCCGAACTCGAACCTGGTCTCGGGCGTGGTGCGCAACCGCGTCCGCTCCGACCGGACGGGCCGGGTGCTGATCTCGATCAGCGTGCCGCGCCGGCTCAATCCGACCGAGGTCAGGGCCATGCTGCTCGAGGCCGCCGAAGCGCATGGCGATGTGCTGAAGAAGCCGGCCCCGAACGTGCTGTTCAAGAAGCTCGGCACGGGGACGATGGATTTCGACCTGATCTGCGTGGTCGGCGATGTCGACATCGTCGGGCGCGTCACCAGCGACCTCAACTACGTCATCCACCGGCGCCTGAGCGAACTCGAGACCCCGGTCGCGACCGAACTCACCGTCAAGGGGCTGGAGGGTGTCGAGCACTCGCTGGGCGAGATCGCCGCGGCGGTGTCGAAGGAGATCGGCCGCCGCGCCAAGCCGGCAGGCGGACGCGTCACCGTCAAGCGCTCCGGTCCGGAGCCTGAGGCCGAGGCGGAGCCGGAGGAAACCCCGCCGCCGCCCGCCAAACCAGAACCGGCCGCGAATGGCGGCAAGGACGAGACCAAGGACTGATGCGATGCGCCTTACCTCCGCTCCCACCGCGCGCCAGCGGCTGCGGTCGATGAGCTGTCCCGCCGCGCTTGCGGCAGCCTTGTCGCTGCTGAACCTCGCCGGCTGCACCGAGCCGGTCCGGACCCAGCCCGCCTTCTATCGCGATCTCGGCTCGCCCTCGGCCAGGGTCGATGCCGAGGCGGCCCGCGCGACCATCTCGGCCTATCGGCTCAATGCCGGCCTCGGAACGCTCAAGCTCGATCCGGAGCTGATGCAGGCCGCCGAGCAGGAGGCCGCCGCCATGGCCGCCGCCGACAAGCCGGCGCAGGCCGAGGCGGTAAAGGCGCGGCTGGCGCGGGCGGGGCAGCCGGGCGCCGAGGCCAATCTCTCGGCCGGCTATCGTCGCCTCGCCGAAGCCTTCTCCGGCTGGCGCGACTCGCCGCAGCACGACCGGGTGATGAAGGCGCCGAACGCGACGCGCATGGGCATCGCCTCGGCCTATGCGCCGGGGTCGAAATACCAGGTCTACTGGGCGCTGGTGGTCGCGCCCTGAGCAGGCTTGGCTGACGCGGTCATTCGATCGGGAAGTCGAAGGGCGTCTTCGGGAACGGCTCTTTCGCCAGCGTGAAGTGCCACCATTCCTTGCGGTAGCCGCGGAAGCCCTCGGCTGCCATCGCAGCGGCGAGGGTTTCGCGATTGCGGCGCGCCTCGCTCGCGACGCCGGGATGGCGGAACGCGCTTTTGTCCGAGAAGCAGTCGAAGCTCGTGCCGAGATCGAGGCTGGTTTCGCGCGGACGCGTTGCAAGGGGGCCGTCGCAGGGGCCGGCATCCACGGGTGTCGGCAGAGCGGCTTCGCCGGCGCGGACGAGGCCGGCATCGACGGTGGAGCCGCGCGAATGGCTGGAATTGCCGGCGATGTAGCCCTTGGCGACGAGATCGCCCCTGGCGATGCCGGGGTGGAAGACGCGCCCGAGATCGGCGGCGTCCGGCCGCTTCACCCAGTCGTTGAACGCGGCGACGGCTTGGGCGGGCCGGTAGCAGTCGAACAGCTTCAGGCCGTAGCCCTGCCGGGCCAGGCGCTTTTCGGCGCGGACCAGCGCGTTCGCCGCCTCGCGTGTCAGCACGCATTCGGCACGGCCATAGCCGGGCACGGCCGCGCCGGTGAAATTGAACGGCGTCGCATAGCGGATGTCCTGCGCGATCGACGGTGCGAGCTCGCGCAGCCGCACGAAGCCCGCAGGCAGCGGTTCGGCATCGACCGGCCGCGAGACAAGCATGAGCAAGCTGGCGGCCAGTGCCCACCTGCCGGGTGTCGGCCCTGGCATGCCGCGGCACGAGAGCTGGCGCCAGCCGGCGGCGGATCGGCCTCGGTCACGATGCCGACGCGGCAATGCCAACCGCTCGGTGAAGGTGACGAACCCGCCCTGATCGCCATGGCCACCGCGCTTCTTTTTCGCCATCGCCCTGCCTCCGCTCGGATCGCTTCGCCCATCTCGGCGTGAGGGTGGTCGGGCAGACAGGCGAGCGGCATCTCGCGCCCCAGCAACACGCTTTGCGGAAACCATGAGGAGCTGCGGTTGCGGGAGCGTTAAGGTTTGAGGGCTTGCTCATGCCGCAGCCTCGGCTAAAGCTTTCGGCAATGTCTCTGCTTGCGATCTATGCCCGCGTCCTCGGCGAGCTCGGCCCGGAACGGCGCCTGGGGCTCCTTCTCGCCATCGCCAACGTCGCGCTGGCAGGCGCCGCCTTCGCCGAGCCGATGCTGTTCGGCGCGCTGATCGACAAATTGACCAGCCTGCAGACCGCCGGCACTCGCCCGGGCTGGGGCGACATCAACGTATTGCTGGCCGCCTGGGTCGGCTTCGGCCTGTTCAATATCGCTGCGGGCGTGTTCGTCGCGCTGTTCGCCGATCGGCTGGCGCATCGCCGCCGGCTCGCGGTGATGGCGAATTATTTCGAGCATGCGCTGACCTTGCCGCTCGCCTATCACACGCAGACCCATTCCGGCCGCGTGCTCAAGGTGATGCTGGAGGGCACCAGCGGCATGTGGGCGCTCTGGCTCTCCTTCTTCCGCGAGCATTGCGCCAGCTTCGTCGCGCTCTTCATCCTGCTGCCGTTCACGCTCTGGAAGAACTGGCAGCTCGGCCTAGTGCTGATCTTCCTCGTCGTGCTGTTCGGCACGCTCACCGCCTTCGTGCTGCGCAAGACCGACAAGCTGCAGAGCAATGTCGAGGCCTACCATTCGAGCCTCGCCGAACGAGCCTCGGATGCGCTCGGCAATGTGCCGGTGATCCAGAGCTTCACCCGGATCGAGGCCGAGGTGCGCGGGCTGCGCAACACCATCACCAGCCTGCTCGAAGCGCAGATCCCGGTGCTGACCTGGTGGGCGGTCGCGACCGTCGCGACCCGCGCCTCGGCGACGCTGACCGTGCTTTCGATCTTCGTGGTCGGCACCTGGCTCTTGATGCAGGGGCTGACCACGGTCGGCGAGATCGTCACCTTCATGGGCTTCGCCACCATGCTGGTCGGCCGGCTCGAGCAGATCGTCGCCTTCGTGAACTTCATCTTCATGCAGGCGCCGAAGATGCGCGAGTTCTTCGAGGTGCTCGACACGCTCCCGGCTGTGCGCGACCAGCCCGGCTCCCCCGATGCCGGTCGGCTCGAGGGCCGGATCACCTTCGACGACGTCTCCTTCTCCTATGACGGCAAGCGCGTCGCCGTCGCCGACGTCTCCTTCGAGGTGAAGGCCGGCGAGACCATCGCCATCGTCGGCTCGACGGGCTCGGGCAAGTCGACCACGCTCGGCCTGCTGCACCGCGCTTTCGATCCGCAATCGGGCCGCATCCTCGCCGACGGCCGCGACATCCGCGAGATCTCGCTGCTCTCGCTCCGGCGCAATATCGGCGTCGTCTTCCAGGAGCCGATGCTGTTCGCGCGCTCGATCCGCGAGAACCTGACCGTCGGCAAGCCGGACGCGACCGACGCCGAGATGATGGAAGCGCTCGACCGGGCGCAGGCGACCGAAGTCATGGCGCGCCAGACCGACGGGCTCGACACCATCGTCGGCGAGCGCGGCCGCACGCTCTCGGGCGGCGAGCGCCAGCGCCTGTCGATCGCCCGCGCCCTGCTGAAGAACCCGCCGATCCTGATCCTGGACGAGGCGACCTCGGCCCTCGATGCAGCGACCGAGGTCAAGCTGCAGAAGGCGCTCGACGAGGTGATGAAGGGCCGCACCACCTTCGTCATAGCGCACCGCCTCGCCACCATCCGAAATGCCGACCGCATCCTGGTGTTCGAGCAGGGCCGGGTGATCGAGATGGGCTCCTTCGAGGAGCTCGTCGCCAAGGGCGGGCGCTTCGCCGCTTTGGCCCGGGCCCAGTATCTGGTCACCGACAAGCCTGCGCCTGCGCTTTCGGAGGGCGAGGCCAGCCCATTGGCACAGAAGCTGCCAGGCGGCGTGTGACAACGGTGCGCCGGCTTTTGCTCCGATCTGCCTGTCCGGGAGCAAATCCAGCCGGCGCCGATCCACACGGAGACCTGTCCATGCGCCGCCTCCTGTCTGCCCTCGCGCTGGTCCTCGGCTTTTCGCCAGCCGCCTTCGCCCAGACGGTCTGGGAGATGCCAACCGAATACCCAGCGAGCGCCATTCCGGGCGAGGGCGTTGCGACCTTTGCAAAGCTGGTGAACGAGCGCTCCGGTGGGCGGCTGACGATCACCCCGAGCTTCGATGCGGCGAAGGGAATCAAGTCGGCCGGCATGGTCGCAGCGGTGCAGGAGGGAAAGGTCGCGGCCGGCGACGCCTTCGCCGGAGCGCTGGGTGCGGTGCATCCGCTGTTTGGCCTGTCGTCGCTGCCGTTCCTGGCGACCTCGATCGAGGATGCCAGGCGCCTCGCCGATCTTGCCCGGCCGGCCTATGCCAAGGTCTTCGCCGGCTATGGCCAGCGCATCCTCTACACCACGCCGTGGCCGGCCTCGGGCATCTGGTCGAAGGAGCCGGTGACCTCGGCCAGTGACCTCGCCGGCCTGTCGATCCGCACCTATGACGCGACCTCGACCACGGTGATGGGCAACGCCGGCGCCAAGGCGGTGAACCTGTCCTTCGCCGACGCCATGCCGAAGGTGAAGGACGGTTCGGTCACGGCGGTGCTGTCGTCGGGGGATGGCGGGGCCGGGCGCAATCTCTGGCAGTTCCTGCCGCATTTCAGCGAGGTGAACTATGCGCTGCCGATCTCGCTGGCGACGGTGAATCTCGCCGCCTACGATGCCCTGCCGGCGGATCTCAGGCAGGTCGTCGACGAAGCCGCAGCCGAGACCGAGCGGCGGCAATGGAGCGCGATCAGGACGCGGCTCGACGAGAACTATGCCCGCATGCGCGCCAATGGCGTCACCATCCATGCGCAGCTGCCGGCCGATCTGACCCAGCGGCTCGAGACTGCCGGCAAGGCCGCGGTCGAGGACTGGCGCGGCAAGGCCGGAGCGGAAGGCGCCGCGATCCTCGACGCCTTCGCCAAGCACTGAGGCGCTCGCGCTGCTGCGTGGCTCATCTGCCGAGGCGGCGCGGTTTCGATTACCTGAGGTGTAATCGACCCGCGGTTCCTTGGCGGGCATGGTCTCTCGCGACACCGGCCGCACCGGCCGTTTTCGACCGAGGAGAGCACCATGACCGCTTATGCCATCGCCCATCTGCGCGACGTCGACGTCAACGCCGAGATCGTCGATTACATCAAACGCATCGACGAGACCCTCGTGCCGTTCGGGGGCCGCTTCCTGATTCATGGCGTGACGCCGGAGGTCATGGAACGACCGTGGGAAGGCGATCTCGTCGTCATCGCGTTCCCGGACATCGACGCGGCACGCAACTGGTATGCCTCGCCGGCCTATCAGGCGATCCTGCCGCTCAGGACGCGCAATTCCCGGAGCGCCGCGATCATCGTCGACGGCGTGTCGGACGGGTATCGGGCGACCGACTTCCTGGCGAAGCTGGGCTGATCCTCACCTGAGCCCGCGCCTCCGAGAAAAACGGTCAACAATCACGTGTCACGGCCCTGCCGTTGTGAGATCATTTTCGGCGTATACGTGCCTGTCTTCTTTTCCCAACGACGGACCCATTGCCTGACATGATGATCGCCCGCCTCGCCTGCGCCTGGGCCTCTGTCGCAGCCTTCCAGATCTTCGGCGACACGCTGCTCGCACAGCTAGGAGCGCCCTTGCCGTCATTGCTGATCTTCGCCTGGCTGCTCGGTGTCATCGTCTGGGCGGCCTTCGGCGTGGTGCACGAGGCCGAGGAGATCGCGCATCGGCTCGGCGAGCCCTATGGCACGCTGATCCTGACGCTCTCGATCGTCATCATCGAGGTGGCGCTGATCTCGGCGGTGATGCTGGGCGCCAAGGGCGCGCCGACGCTCGGGCGCGACACCATGTTTGCGGTGCTGATGATCGTGCTCAACGGCGTCGTCGGCATCGGCTTGCTGCTGGGCGGCCTCCGCCACTTCTCGCAGGGCTACAACCTCAAGGGCGCCTCGGCCTATCTGGCGGTCATCATTCCGCTGACGCTGATCCCGCTTGTCCTGCCGAATTTCACCACCTCGACCGCGGACGGAACGCTGACCACCTTCCAGTCGATCGCGTTCTCGCTCTTCACCCTGCTGCTCTACGGCGCCTTCCTGGTCCTGCAGACCGGCAGGCACAGCGTCTTCTTCAAGGAGCCGGCCGGCGAATCGAACATGCCCTACGGGGCCGCCTACATCCGGGGCAGAATCCAATCGGAAGCCGGGCCGGCATCGCAGCCTGTACCCGACCCTGGTCCGGCCGAGGAGCCGCCGCATCCGCCCTCGGAAGGCTCGACGCGGTCGCATGTCATCCTGCTGCTCGCCAACATCCTGCCGATCGTGATCCTGGCGAAAAGCCTCGCCGTCGTGCTCGACTTCGGCATCGCGCGTCTCGGCGCGCCGGTGGCGCTGGGCGGTATCCTGATCGCCATGGTGGTGTTCACGCCCGAATGCATCGCGGCGCTGCGCGCGATCACCACCAACCAGCTGCAACGGGCGATCAATCTCTGCCTCGGCGCCGCCGCCTCGACGCTGGGGCTGACCGTCCCGGCTGTGTTGGTCATCGGGCTCATCACCGGACAGGAGGTCGTGCTCGGCCTCTCCGGCACCAACATGGTCATCCTGTCGATGACGCTGCTGCTCTCGACGCTGACGTTCACGGGGACGCGCACCACCATGCTGGAAGGGGCCGTGCATCTCTCGGTGTTCTTCGTCTTCCTGGTGCTGGTGTTCAGTCCATGAGCAGGAGGCTCGGCAGCTGGTATTGACGAGGCAGGATCCATTCTGTACCGATCGGTTCAGTCTTTACCGATTGGTACAGGAGATCAACCGTGAGCGAAGCAAGGCCGCCTTTTCCGCCGTTCAGCGAGGATACCGCGATCCTCAAGGTCAGAGCCGCCGAGGACGGCTGGAACGGGCGCAATCCCGCATGGGTCGCGCTGGCCTATACCGAGGATTCGCGTTGGCGGAACCGGGCCGAAATCTTCCAGGGGCGGGCTAAGATCGAAGCCTTCCTCACCCGCAAATGGCAGCGCGAGCTCGATTATCGGTTGATCAAGGAACTGTGGGCCTTCACCGGCAACCGCATCGCCGTGCGCTTCGCCTATGAATGGCGCGACGATTCCGGGCAGTGGTACCGTTCCTACGGCAACGAGAACTGGGAGTTCGCGCAGAACGGCCTGATGGCCCGCCGCCATGCCAGCATCAACGATCTGCCGATCGCGGAAGCGGCGCGGAAATTCCATTGGGACGCCTCCGGACCGCGCCCGGCCGATCATCCCGGCCTGAGCGATCTCGGCCTATAAGAGCTGATGGCAAGACGAATCAGCGAGCGGGCCGACCTGCTGCCGGTGCTCGGCGAGATCTTTCGCGACTACGGTTTCGAGGCGGCGAGCCTGTCGGTGATCGGCGAACGCACGGGGCTCGGCAAGGGCAGCCTCTATCACTTCTTCCCGGGCGGGAAGGAGGAGATGGCCAAGGCCGTGCTCGACGAGATCGGCAGCTGGTTCGAGAACGAGGTGTTCCGGCCTCTCCGGGAGGATGGCGACGCCGCAGCCGCGATCGAGGCGATGCTCGTCGCGGTCGACGGCTATTTCCATTCGGGCCGGCGCATCTGCCTGGTCGGAGCGCTGGCCCTGGCCGATTCGCGCGAGCGCTTCGCGGCACAGATCGCCGGCTATTTCGCGGCCTGGCAGGATGCGCTCGTCGGCGCGCTCGCCCGCAGCGGTCAGGCCGATCCGGACGGGCTGGCGGAGGAAATCCTGGCCCTGATCCAGGGAGGGCTCGTGCTGGCGCGGGCTCGCGACGAGGCCGTGATCTTTACCAGGCTGCTCGCAAGACTGCGCCTCAGGCTGCAGCCTGCAGGCTGAGCGATCCGGCGGTCATCACGTGGCGGTCGCGGGCTCGTGCCCATGGCTGCCGTTGCCGGCGGGCGCCACCCTGAGCGCGGTCAGCCGGTTGCGGCTCTTGCGCATCACCTCGAAGCGGAAGCCGTGGAAGGTGAACGCCTGGCCGGCATCGGGGATGGCGCGGGCCTCGTGGATGACGAGGCCGGCGATGGTCGTCGCCTCGTCGTCGGGCAACTGCCAGTCCATCGCCCGGTTGAGATCTCGGATCGGCACGCCGCCATCGACGATGACGCCCCCGTCCGGCTGCTGGCGCAGGCCGGGAACGGCGACGTCGTGCTCGTCGCGGATGTCGCCGACGATCTCCTCGAGGATGTCCTCGAGTGTCACCAGCCCCATCACCTCCCCGTATTCGTCGACCGCGAGGGCAAAATGCGTCTTGCGGGCGAGGAAGGCCTTGAGCTGCTCGGGCAGCGGCGTATTCACCGGCACGAACCAGGTTTCGAGCGCGATGGTCGCGACATCGAGCTTGCAGGCGTCGCCGCCGGCGGCGTCGAGCGCGCGCAGCAGGTCCTTGGCGTGCAGGACACCGACGATGTTCTCCGGCTTTTCGCGCCAGAGCGGCATGCGGGTGTAGGGCGAGGCCAGCACCTCGCGCACGATCGCCTCAGGCCCGAGATCGAGATTGATCGTGCGCATCTTGGTGCGGTGGATCATAACATCGGCGACTTCGAGCTGCTTCAGATCGAGCAGGCCGCTGACCATGTCGCCATCTGCCTTGGCGACCGTGCCTTCCTGGCGCATCAGTTCGATCTGGTCGCGCAGGATCTCGTCGATCGCCAGCACCGGGCGCTGCGAATCGATCCGCAGGCCGAACAGGCCGAGCGAGCGGCGCGCGAACCATTGCATCAGCCGGACCGGCGGACCAAGTACGGCAAGCAGGCGCGCCACCGGCCGCACCAGCTTGAGCGCCATCCGCTCGGGGTCGGCAACGGCCGCCATGCGCGGCGCGAGTTCGCCGACGACAACGACGATGAGCGCGACCGCAATCGCGAGGCAGGCCGCGCCGCCGACGCCGAAGGAGGCGAGCGCGGCATAGGCGGCAAAACTCGCCGTCGCGGTCTTCACCAGCGTCCGCGCCAGCAGGAAAACGCCGCTCAGGCGCTCGCGATCGCCGAGCACGCGCAGGACGATCGCGGCGCGGCGGCTTCCGGCCTTTTCCTGCTGGACGAGCCTGGCGCGCGAGATCGCATGCAGCGCCGCATCGGCTGCGGCCAGGAAGCCTGTCAGGAATACGCCGAGCGCGACGATGGCGATGGCGAGCCAGGGATCGAGGTGCGGGATGGCGACCATGGAGGAAGCGCTCAGGTTCCCGCTAGCGGTCTGATTCCGACATTCGCATCTTCCCAGTGCAGAGCGGCGTAGCGAATGTCGGAATCAATAAGACCACTAGCAACCCTTTGATCGTCTAGTGGAACTGATGAATTTGACATTTGCTTCCCGCTTGATGTCAGGTCAGAGGCAAATGTCAAATTCGTTCCACTAGTTCGCTCTCGATGAAGTCGTGCGCCGTCTCGGTGGCGACGCCGGGCGCGATGAAGCTCTTGCCGATGCCATGCGCCAGGATGAAGGTCAGTGCGCCGCGCTTGACCTTCTTGTCCTGGGTCATCGCCTCGACGATGTCAGACGCCGTGCCGGTTCCGCCGGGAACGTCCTGCAGCCTGGTCGGCAGGCCGACGGCAGCGAGATGGGCGGCGACGCGGCCGGCATCCTGGCCGGAACAGAGACCGAGCCGCTGCGAAAAGCGGAAAGCGAGGCAAAGCCCGATCGCGACGGCTTCGCCATGAACGAGGCGGGCGGAATCGTAGCGGGTCAGGCGCTCCAGAGCATGGGCGAAGGTGTGGCCGAGGTTGAGGAGCGCACGGTCGCCATCCTCGCGCTCGTCGCGGGCGACGACAGCGGCCTTGGCCCGGCAGGCGGTCGCGACCGCATGGTCGCGCTCGGGGCCTCCCTCCATGACGCGGCGCCAGTTGACCTCGCACCAGTCGAAGAAGGCGGCATCGTCGATCAGCCCGTACTTCACCACCTCGGCATAGCCGGCCTTGAACTCGCGCTCGCTGAGGGTGTCGAGCAAAGCGGTGTCGCAGACCACCAGCGCCGGCTGGTGGAAGGCGCCGATCAGGTTCTTGCCATGGCTCGAATTGATGCCGGTCTTGCCGCCGACCGAGGAATCGACCTGGGCGAGCAGGCTGGTCGGAATCTGGACCAGGCGCACGCCGCGGCGCAGCACCGAGGCGGCAAAACCCGAGAGATCGCCGACGACGCCGCCGCCAAGCGCGATGACGAGATCGTTGCGCTCGATCTTGGCGGCGAGCAGGCCGTCGCAGAGCTCGATGAAGCGGGCATAGGATTTGGAGGACTCGCCCGGCGGGATGGTCAGGCGCGTCGCGGTGACGCCGGCCTGCTGCAGGCAGGATTCGAGGGCGGGCGCGTGCAAGGCGGCGAGGTTCGTGTCGGTGACGATGGCGGCGCGGGCGCCGGGAAAGCGGCTGGCGATCACCTGGGCGGCCTCGCAGAGCTGGTGGCGGCCGATCAGGATGTCATAGGAGCGTTCGGCCAGCGCGACCGGCACGACGATGCGTTCTGATGCAGGGGCAGCCTCAGCCAAAGCGTTCATTCCTTGCCTTCCTGGCGCAGCCGCCGGTCGAGCGCGGCCACGGCGTCCTCGATGACGACCTCATGGGGATCGTCGCGCGAGATCAGCGTGATGTCGGCGAGCGCATAGATCGGCTCGCGCTCGGCCAGCAGGCGCCGCACGGTCGCTTCGGGATCGGCGGTCTGCAGCAGCGGGCGGTTGCTGCGCTTGCGGACGCGGCGCATCAGCACGTCCGGCTCGGCCTTCAGCCAGATCGAGATGCCGAGCTCCGCGATGCGGGCGCGGGTGTCGGCGTTCATGAAGGCGCCGCCGCCGGTCGCCAGCACGAGCGGTGCGCGCGTCGTCAGGATACGGGAGATGACGCGGCGCTCGCCATCGCGGAACTCGCTTTCGCCGCGCTGCGCGAATATCTCCGGGATCGTCATGCCGGCGGCGGTCTCGATCTCGGTATCGGCATCGACGAAGGGCAAGCCGAGCCGGGCGCTGAGGCGCTTGCCGACCGAGCTCTTGCCCGAGCCCATCATGCCTACCAGCACTACCGCCCGCGCTCCGAGCGCGGCGCGCAGGGCGATGCGATCCACCTGTTCGATCGTTTCCGCCATCGTCATCAAATGAATTCCTTGCGCCCGCTCTAGCATGAGGATCGCGGTACCGCCATGTGCGATGCAGGGGCGCTTGACCGCGGCCACGCAGTCGGGCTCGTAGCGCCGCGACGGGGGCGAAGGGCGTGATGCCGGTGGCTGGAGCAAATTGCGGGATCGCCGGTCTGCGGTCGCCTTTCGTGCTGCTGGAAGATCGCAGTGAGACAGGCAAGGCGCTGCTCTTCGCCGAGCCCGCCGAGATCGTCTCGGCCAGCGAGCCCTCCGGCATTGTCGCTGCATTCGGCCGCATCGAGGCCGGTCTGGCGCAGGGTCTGCACGCGGCCGGCTTCCTCTCCTACGAGCTCGGCTATGCCTTCGAGCCACGGCTGGCAGGGCTGTCGCCGAGCGAGCCTCGGCTGCCATTGCTCTGGTTCGGCCTGTTCGAAGAGCCCCGCCGCATCGAGCCGGCGGCGCTTGATCGAGATCTTGCGGCGCGCTGTCCGCCGCCGCTGGACAATCTGGCGTTCGATCTGGACGAAGCGGCGCATGCGGCGGCGGTGCAGCGCGTGCTCGACTATCTCCACGCCGGCGACGCCTATCAGGTCAACCTGACCTTCCCGATCCGCTTCCGCTATCCCGGCGATCCGCTCGCGCTTTACGGTGCGCTCAGGGCGAGCCAGCCGGTCGGCCATGGCGGCCTGGTCGCGACAGGCGAGGCGAGCATCGTCTCGGTCTCGCCGGAGCTGTTCATCGAGACGGCAGACGGGCGCGCGGTCACCCGGCCGATGAAGGGGACCGCAGCGCGCGGCGTCGATGCGCAGGCGGATGAGGCGGCGAAGGCAGCGCTCCGCGCCGATCCGAAGCAGCGGGCCGAGAACCTGATGATCGTCGATCTCCTGCGCAACGACCTCAGCCGGATCAGCGAGCAGGGCTCGGTCGAGGTTCCCGCGCTGTTCAGCGTCGAGACCTATCCGGGTTTTCATACGCTGACCTCGACGGTGACGAGCCGATTGCGGCCCGGCCTGTCGCTGCTTCAGCAGATGCAGGCGCTGTTTCCTTGCGGCTCGGTGACCGGAGCGCCGAAGCTGCGGGCAATGGAGATCATCCGCGAGCTCGAAGCCGCGCCGCGCGAGGTTTATACCGGTTCGCTCGGCATGATCGCGCCGAACGGCGATCTCAGCTTCAACGTCGCGATCCGGACCGCGACACTGCTGCTGGGGGGCGAGGGCGTCTACGGCGTCGGCGGCGGGATCGTCGTCGATTCCAGGCCGGCAGAGGAATATGCCGAATGCCGGCTGAAGGCGCGGGTGCTGACGGATCTCGCCGGGGATTACGGGTTGATCGAGACGCTGCGCTGGTCGGGTGGCTATGTCCGGCTGGCGTTGCATCTCGAGCGTCTGGCTGCGTCGTCCGCGGCGCTCGGCTTCCGGTTTGACCGGGAGCAGGCGCTGGGGCAGCTCGCCGAGGCTGAGACATCGTTTCCTGCCGGGGAGGAGCGCCGCGTGCGTTGCGAGTTGCGCCGCGACGGCACGCTTCAGATCACGACTGCGCCGATGCCGGTCGTGGCAGGCGGCGCGGTCCGGATCGCCATTGCGACGCAGCGGGTCGATGCCGGGGATCCCTTCCTGCGCCATAAGACGACGCGCCGGGCGATCTATGAGCGAGCTTTCACCGAGGCATCGGCACAAGGTTGCGACGATGCCCTGCTTCTGAACCGGCAGGGCTTCGTCACCGAGACCAGCCGCAGCACCATCTTCGTCGAGCACGACGGCGTGCTGCTCACGCCGCCGCTGGAGCACGGTCTGCTGCCGGGCGTGCTGCGCCGTGAACTCATGGAAAGCGGAGATGCCCGCGAAGCGCCGCTGCGGCTCGACGACCTCAGGCAGGCCGGGCGCTGGTTCGTCGGCAACAGCCTGCGCGGGTTGCAACCTGCAGAGATCGCCGGTTCCGCGCTTGCGTTCGATACCCCCGATCAGAAATAACGGGTTGGGGTGCATGGGGAATCGCCGGCCGTGCCGACGCTATTCAAGTTCGTGACGTTCCTGGCTGTGATTGCCGGGCTGGTCTATGGCGGCATGCTCGCGCTGGTCACCTTCGTGAAGCCGGAGCCGCGCGAGATCGTCGAGATCGTGCCGCCTTCGAAGCTGCAGAAATGAGCAAGCAGGCGCGCTCCTGGCTCAACGGCTTCCTCGACATGCTGGCGGCCGAGCGGGGCGCGGCCAAAAATACGCTCGAGGCTTATGAGCGCGACCTCGAGGATTATCTCGGCTTCGCCGTCAGCCAGGGTGGCCCCGCCGCGGCCACGGCCGACGATGTCCGGGCCTATCTGGTCGAATTGTCCGAGCGCGGGCTGAAGGCCTCCTCGGCCGCTCGGCGGCTTTCAGCCGTCAGGCAGTTCCATCGCTTTCTCTATACCGAGGGCCTGGTGGGAGGCGACCCGACCGCCGCGATTGAGGGCCCACGGCTCGGCCGGCCATTGCCCAAAGTGCTGAGCGTCGCCGAGGTCGACAAGCTGATTGGTACCGCCCAGCAGATGGCGGAGCAGGAGGGGCTCTCGCCCGCCGCGCGGGCGCGGGGCGTCAGGATGCGCTGCCTGATCGAGATGCTCTACGCCACCGGCCTGCGCGTTTCCGAATTAATTGCGCTGCCGCTCTCGGCGGCGACGACGCGCGAACGCTTCCTGGTGGTCCGCGGCAAGGGCGACAAGGACCGGCTGGTGCCCCTGAACGAGGCGGCGCGCGTCGCAGCCTCCGCGCATCTTGCCCTGCTGCGCGAGCAAGGCGCGGCTGACGGGCGCTGGCTGTTTCCGTCAGACGGCGAGAGCGGGCACCTGACCCGCCAGGCCTTCGGCCGCGACCTCAAGTCGCTGGCGGCGGCGGCTGGCCTGTCGCCAGCCAAGGTCTCGCCGCATGTGCTCAGGCATGCCTTCGCCAGCCATCTCCTGCAGAACGGAGCCGATCTGCGCGTCGTGCAGGAATTGCTGGGCCATGCCGACATCGCGACGACGCAGATCTACACCCACATCCTCGACGAGCGGCTGAAGAGCATGGTGCGCGACCTGCACCCGCTGATGGATGGCGAGGGGTAGTCCGGATCAGGACTGTTTCAGCTCTCGGGAAATTGGGTTTCGACATCCATCACCAAGTCATCCCGGACAAGCGGCGATAGCCGCGCCGATCCGGGATCCATTCCGGAGCCTTTCCGATCAAGGTTCCGGAATGGGTCCCGGGTCTCCCTCCGGTCGCCCGGGACGGCCCGCGCTCTTCTGGAGCAGGCTCTGCGGAATAAGACGGAGCCTGCGGGAATAGCTCACGCCGCGTTCGGCGTGCTCGGAGCAGGCTCCTCGCCCTTCCTGCCGCAGAGCGCCAGCATGGCGCGGGCGATCTCGGCCTCGCCCATGATGGTGCGGCTGGCGCCGCAACCCTTGAGGTGCTCGACCTCGGCGAGGGAATGGGCGCGGGCGACGATCGGCAGGTTCGGGTTCTGCCTGCGCGCCTGCTCACAGACCTGGCCGGCTTCGAAACTGCCGGGGATGGCGACGAAGAGGCGCTTCGCCCGCGCCAGGCCTGCGGCGCCGAGCACCTCCGGATCAGCGGCATTGCCGACCAGCACCTCGGCACCGTCGCGGCGGGCGGCAGCGACGCCGTCATCCTGGTCCTCGATCACCAGAAGCTTCTCGCCCATGGCTGCGAGCCCCGCACCGAGCAGCGAGCCGACGCGGCCATAGCCGACGACGACGATGTGGTCGGAGAGCTCGGTCGGCGCGATGTCGCGTTCGGGGGCGGGCACTGGCTCGGGCTCCGGCGTCGCGGCCGGCGCTTCCGTCTGAGGGACGGGCGCGGCCTCGGCCGGCTTCGGTTCTGCCGGCCTGGGCTTGGCCGGTGCCGGGTCGGGCGGGGCGAAGCGGTCGACCAGCTTGAACATCAGCGGGTTGAGCACGATCGAGAAGATCGCACCGGCAAGGATCAGGTCGCGGCCCTGTTCCGGCAGCAGCTTCAGGGAGACGCCGAGTCCGGCGAGGATGAAGGAGAATTCGCCGATCTGCGCCAGGCTCGCCGAAATCGTCAGCGCGACCTGATCGGGCTTGCCGAAGGCGCGCACGATCAGCCAGGCCGCCAGGGTCTTGCCGAACAGGATGATGGCGATGGTTGCGATCAGCGGCAGCGGCGCGCGCAGCAGGATGCCGGGATCGAACAGCATGCCGACGGAGACGAAGAAGAGCACGGCAAAGGCATCGCGCAGCGGCAGCGATTCCTCGGCGGCGCGATGGCTGAGCGGCGATTCGCTCAGGATCATGCCGGCGAAGAAGGCCCCGAGCGCGAAGGAGACGCCGAACAGGCTGGCGGCGAGATAGGCGACGCCGAGCGCGATCGCCAGCACGGCGAGCCGGAACAACTCGCGCGAGCCGGTATGGGCGACCCAGTGCAGGATCCAGGGGATCAGCCGGCGCCCGACGATCAGCATGAAGGCGACGAAAGCGGCGACCTTGGCGAGCGTCAGGCCGAGCACGCCCCAGAGGCCGAGATCGAAGCGCGTCGCCAGCGGGCCGCCGCCTGCGGCGGCTCCGGAGCCGCCGTTCAGCACATCGGCGACCGCCGGGATCATCACCAGCGCCAGGACCATGGCGAGGTCCTCGACGATCAGCCAGCCGACGGCGATCTTGCCCTTCTCGGTCTGGACGATGCGACGCTCCTGCAGGGCGCGCAGCAGCACGACGGTACTGGCGACCGAGAGCGCCAGGCCAAAGACGAGGCCGGCCGGTACGCTCCAGCCGAGCAGCAAAGCGAGCCCCAGGCCAAGCAGGGTCGCGGTGCCGATCTGCACCAGCGCGCCGGGCACCGCGATGGCTTTGACCGAGAGCAGGTCCTTCAGCGAGAAATGCAGGCCGACGCCGAACATCAGCAGGATGACCCCGATTTCGGCGAGGTCGTTGGCGAGCCCCTGGTCGGCGACGAAGCCAGGGGTGAACGGGCCGACCGCGACGCCGGCGAGGAGATAGCCGACGAGCGGGGAAACCCTGAACTTCTGTGCCAGCGCCCCGAACACGAAGGCGAGGCCGAGGCCCATGACGATGATGGCGATCAATGGGCCGTGATGCATGGGTCTCCGGTGGGCAGGCGGGAAGGGGCGCCTGCGACTTTGCGGATCGCGGCGGGGGAATTCAACCTTCTATGGTGAACAAAAGTCGCAACGAGGCTGCGACACGGTGTGCCGAGGCGCAGGTCACGCCTTGGTTGGCTTGTGCTCCAGCAGGATCTGGGCCTGCTTCTCGACGCCGAGCTTCAGCTTCTCGGCGAAGATGGCGAGCATCAAAGGCAGCATCACCTCGACACGCACGAGCGCATCCTCGACCTCGATCTTGCCGCTGACGGTCTGGCCGAGGGCGGCGACGCCGAACTGCAGCGTGTCGCCCTGCCAGCTCTCCTCGACGAGCTGCATGCCGAAGCCACCGAGCTTGTCGCGGACCTTGCCGACACCGCCCTGCAGCCGCTGGCGGGCCGCCTCGCGGCCGAGCGCATGCGAGATCGTGATGGTGACGGGGCGTTTCATGCGTCAGGTCCCGGAAGCGTGAGCGAGCTGGCGTAGCGCTGAGATGGGCGGCGCGGCCGGCGCTTGCAACCGCCTAATGCTCGCCGACCGCTCCGACATTGGAACGAGTCGTCCCGGGCGACCGCAGGGAGACCCGGGACCCATTCCGGAAGCTCTATCGGAAAGGCTCAGGAATGGGTCCGGATCGGCGCGGCAGCGCCGCTTGTCCGGGACGACCAGGTTGAGTGAGTGACGTGGGAGGATCAATGGCTGCGGGCTTCGAGTGCCTGCTGGCCTTCCGGCGTGACCTTCCAGAGCTCGTCGCCGGGCTCGGCCAGGCCGCGGCCCTGAAGCAGACGCAGCATCGCCTCGCCGAAGATGAAGCGGCGGGTTTCCTCGTTGATGCTTTCCAGCGCGATCCATTCCGGATCGGTCATCACGATGGTCTGCGGGTTCGTCGCGGTCTCGGCCATATCGTCCTCCTCCGTGGCGGTTGCTCCGATCAGAGGCAAAATCGCGAGCAATCTTGGAGAGTATATGGCCGGCTTCGGGTGGCGCTGCGGCAATTGCGCGGGTTTTCCGGGTTAGCCCGTGGGTTTACCGGATCAGTGCTAGCCAAAGGGCAGGCGCAGCCCCGCCTCGGTAGCGCAGGCCTTGAGTGCGAGCAGGATGGCGCTCTCGTCGGTCTCGACGCCGTGGCGTTGCAGGCAAGGCACCAGGATCGCTGCCTCGGCATGGCCGGCCGGGCCGATCACCGGGCAGGCGATATCGGTGACTGCGAGGATGTCGCGGCTCGGCGCGATGCGGTGGCCGAGCGCCCGGATCTCGGCGAGGGCGGCCTGCGTCGCCGGTTCGTCGAGGCGCTGCCTGGTCTCCGGCGGAGCCTCGCCCATCAGTCCGCGCCGGCGCGCCTCCGACTGGAAGGCGAGGATCAGCAGGCCGGAATTGGCGTCGAGCGCCGGGCGGCCATAGCCGGGGCGGACGATGACGCTGGCATCCAGATGGCCGGCTGTGGTGGCGAGCACCACGGTCTGCGCCCGGCTGAGCACCACGAGATGGGCCGCCTGGCCGCTTTCCTCGCTGAAGCGCTCCATCAGGGGCAGCACGACCGAGGTGAGCTGCTTGCCGCCGGGCGTCCTGATGCCGAGGTCGAACAGGCGGCGCGACAGGCCGAGCCGGTCGGTCCCCGGCTCGCGCTCGAGATAGCCGCGCTGCTGCAGCACGAAGACCATCCGGAAGATCTCGCTCTTCGAGCGCTGCAGCCGCTCGGCGATCACGCGGGTCGAGAGCGGCTCGCCTGTCTCGGCGAGCAGTTCGAGGATGTCGAGGCCCTTTTCCAGAGCGGGGGCGGCATAGGCCGCCTTCTCGTAAGTGTCGGCTTCGGGAAGAACGCTCATGTTGCGCCTGTTTCATATATGAAGCTTGACATCAAATAAGAAGCCAATTTAGCCTCCGGGTAAAGAGGGAGACACATGAGCGCATCGCCGCGACATCCATCCAGCGCATCCGGCCGGCGGGACCTTGGTCCGCAGGCCCTGGAAGGCTGACGGCGATGAAGTACGGGCTGCAATTTCGCGACGTCTTTGCGGCCTGGCAGTCCATTCTCGACGGCGTCTGGATCACGCTCCTGCTCTCGGGTGTCGCGATGGTCGGCGGGCTCCTGATCGGCATCCTGTGTGCCGCCGGGCGGACCTATGGCCCGGCCTGGCTGCGCGGCATCGTCGGCGCCTATGTCGAGATCATCCGCAATACGCCGCTGCTGGTGCAGCTCTTCCTGATCTTCTTCGGCCTGCCAAGCTTCGGCGTCAGGCTCGACGGGCTCACCGCGGCGATGATCGCGCTGGTGATCAATCTGGGCGCCTACACCACGGAGATCGTGCGTGCGGGCCTGGAGGCCGTCCCGAAGGCGCAGGTCGAGGCCGGGCATTCGCTCGGGCTCTCCGGCCTGCAGGTCTTCCGCTACATCATCGTCTTCCCGGCGCTCAAGGCGATGTTCCCGGCGCTCGCCAGCCAGTTCGTGCTGCTGATGCTGGCGACCAGCGTCGCCTCGCAGATCTCGGTGCAGGACCTGTTCCATGCCGCGTCGATCGTGCAATCGCGCACCTTCCGCGATTTCGAGGTCTATACGGTGATCGGTGTGCTCTATCTCGCGCTCGCCATCGGCTTCCGCGGACTGTTCGCCCTGATCTACCGCCTGGTGTTCGTGCGATGATCCGGGAATTCGGCCTCATCGACGTGATGTACCTGATCGCGGCGGCGCGCTGGACGATCGCGCTAACCGCAGTCGCCTTCGCCGGCTCTGCCGTGCTGGGGCTCGGGCTCGCGATCCTGCGGATCCTGCCGCTCGCGCCGCTGCGCTGGTTCGCGGCGACCTATATCCAGCTGGTCCAGGGCACGCCGCTCCTGGTCTGGCTGTTCCTGATCTTCTTCGGCCTGCCGCTCGCTGGCATCTCGGTCAATCCCTGGATCGCGGCGGCCGTCGCCTTCTCGGTCTACGGCTCGGCCTTCCTCGGCGAGATCTGGCGCGGCGCGCTGGTCTCGATCGCGAAAACGCAATGGGAGGCGGGGGCGTCGCTCGGGCTCTCGCTCGGCGAGCAACTGCGCTACGTCATCATCCCGCAATCGATCCGGATCGCGATACCGCCGACGGTCGGCTTCCTGGTCCAGCTGATCAAGAACACCTCGCTGGCGGCGGTGATCGGCTTCGTCGAGCTCACCCGCGAGGGCCAGCTCACCGCGGCCGGCACCTACAAGCCCTTTGCCGTCTACATCACCGTCGCCTGCATCTATTTCGCGATGTGCTTCCCTCTCACGCAATGGAGCCGCTCGCTCGAGCGGAAGCTCGATGTCGCTCGTTGAAATCCATGACGTCAGCAAGAGCTATGGCGCCAACCAGGTGCTGAAGGGCGTCTCGCTCGATATCGAGAAGGGCGAGGTCGTCGCCGTGATCGGCCGCTCGGGCTCAGGGAAAAGCACGCTGCTGCGCTGCGTCAACGGCCTGGAGCCGGTGCAGGCCGGCACGATCCGCATCGACGGCGTCAAGGTCAACGATCCCGCCACCGACCTGCGCAAGCTCCGGCAGGAGGTCGGCATCGTCTTCCAGCAGTTCAACCTGTTCCCGCATCTCTCGGTCAGCGACAACATCACGCTCGCCCCGCGCGTCGTGAAGAAGCAGCGGCCGGACGAGGCGCGTGAGGTCGCCCGCGAGGTGCTGGCCCGCGTCGGGCTGGCGGACAAGCTCGACGCCTATCCCTCGCAGCTTTCCGGCGGCCAGCAGCAGCGCGTCGCGATCGCGCGCTCGCTCGCCATGCGGCCGAAGCTGATGCTGTTCGACGAGGTCACCTCGGCGCTCGATCCGGAGCTCACCGGTGAGGTCCTCAAAGTGCTCGAATCCGTGGCGCAGGAGGGCATGACCATGATGCTCGTCACCCACGAGATGGGCTTTGCCCGACGGTTCGGCTCGCGTGTCGTCTTCATGCACGAGGGCCGCATCCACGAAGAAGGCCAGGCCGCGGCGGTGCTCGCCGAGCCAAAGACGCCCGAGCTCACGACCTTCCTCAGCGCGGTCCTGCACTGAGGCAATGACGATCCGTTCCAGTAGCGGTCAACGAGGGGAGAGACAGATGCGTAAACTGTTTGCAGGGCTCGCGGCGATGGCGATCGCCGCGTTCGGCGCGGTCGAGGCCAAGGCCGACAAGCTTCAGGACATCCTGTCCAAGGGCGTGGTGCGGATCGGCGTGCCGCTCGATGCGCCGCCCTTCGGTTCGCAGGACGCCAACCGCAAGGCTGTGGGCTTCGATATCGAGCTCGCCGAGATGGTCGCCAAGGGCCTCGGCGTGAAGCTGGAGATGCAGCAGATCACCGGCGCCAACCGCATTCCGTTCCTGCTGACCGACAAGGTCGACATCGTGATCTCGGTGATGGGCCTGTCGCCGGAGCGCGCCCGGCAGATCATGTTCACCGCGCCCTATGCCAACACCTTCCTGGCGGTCTACGGGGCGAAGTCCGCCGCCGTCAGCAGTCCGGAGACGCTGGGCTCGGCCCGCATCGCCGCCGCAAAGGGTACGACGCAGGAACTCGCCATCACCGAAGCCGCACCCAAGGCGAATGTGATGCGCACCGAGGACGACGCGACCGCGGCCGCGGCCTACATCACCGGCCAGGCCGACCTGCTCGCGACCAATTCGATCGTCGCCCAGGCGCTGGCCAAGCAGAACCCGAACAAGGAATTCGAGCGCAAATTCGTCATCCGCCGCAGCCCGGCGCATATGGGCGTGCAGATGGACCAGCATAATCTCGTGCGCTGGCTCGACAGCTTCATCTTCTACGCCTCGATGAACGGCGAGCTCGACCGGCTGCACAAGAAGTACCTGGACATGCCGATGGACCCGCTGCCGACGCTGTGAGGGATCCCCGCTGCCGTCATTCTCGAGCGAAGCGGAGCGCAGACCCGAGAATCTCCTGACCAGAAGGCTCTGACCGGAGCCTCACCTGCCTGAGATGCTCGGGGCAAGCCCGAGCATGACGACCCGTCTCGACCTTCCCTCGTTGCGGGGAAGGCTTCCCAAGCCACGTCCCATCGAGCCCCAACATGACCAGCCCTCGCCAGAAGCCGACCCCGCGCCCGTCCTCCGCCTTCCTCACCGTCGATCCCGAGAAGGACGGCAAGCAGGTCGGCTTCCTGATGATCCCGCATTCGCCGCATGACGACGCCTGGGGCGCGACGCGGATCCCGATCGCGATCATCAAGAACGGCTCGGGGCCGACCGCGATCCTCGAGGGCGGCAACCATGGCGACGAATACGAGGGGCCGATCGCGATCTGCGACCTGATCCGCGATCTCGATCCCGGCCGCGTGCAGGGCCGGCTCATCCTGATGCCGGCGAACAATGTCCATGCCGTTATCGCCGGCCAGCGGACGTCGACGGTGGACGGCCTCAATTTCAACCGGACCTTCCCCGGCGATCCGCGCGGCACCATTACCCAGCAGATCTCGGCCTTCGTCAGCGACCACATCCTGCCGCTCGGCGACGCCTTCCTCGATCTGCATTCCGGCGGTTCCTCGCTCGACATCATCCCGAGCGCGATCGTCGAGCCGACCGACGATCCCGGGCTGCACAAGCGGAATGTCGCGGCGGTGCAGGCGTTCGATGCGCCGATGACGGTGGTGATCGCCAATCTCGGCGAGCCGCGTACCGCGACGGCGACTGCCTGCCGGCAGGGCCTCGTCACGGTCGGCACCGAGATGGCGGGCGCCGGCGCGGTCTCGCTGGAGGCGTTGAAGATCTGCCGCCGCGGCGTTGCCAATGTGCTCGACCATCTCGGCATCGTCGCTCGCGACAAGCCGGAGCCGCGCCGCGGCGATGGGCAGGTGCTCGAACTGCCGGGCACCGCCGCTTACGTCTACGCCACGGCGGACGGCATCTTCGAGCCGTTCCATGCCAATGGCGAAAAGGTCAGCGCCGGGCAGCCGGCGGGCAAGATCCATTGCACCTGGGACCCGACCCGGCCACCGGAGACGCTGCATTACGCCGCCGACGGCATCCTCTATGGCAGGCGTCAGCCGGGCCGGGTCCGGCCGGGCAATTGCTGCCTGATCGTGGCGGCGCCCTATCGCGGCGTGCTCTCGTGATCGGCCTCGACGACATCCGCGCGGCGCGCTGGCGAATCCAGCCGCATATCCGCAAGACGCCGATCCTGCCCTATGGCCAGCTCAGCGCGCGCGAGGATTTCGGCGGCACGGTGACGCTGAAGCTCGAATTGCTGCAGGCGGCGGGCTCGTTCAAGGCGCGCGGCGCGATGAACCGCCTGCTGACGCTCTCGGCCGAGGAGCTGGCGCGCGGTGTCGTCACGGCATCCGGAGGCAATCACGGGCTCGCCATCGCCCGCTCGGCGCATGTGCTCGGCGTGAAGGCGAAAATCTTCCTGCCGTCCAATGTCGTGGCCGACAAGGTCGCCAAGCTGAAGAGATGGGGCGCCGAGGTCGACATCGTCGGTGCGGTCTGGGACGACGCCAATGCCGCGGCGCTCGCCTACGCCGAAAAGACCGGCGCGACCTATGCCCATCCGTTCAGCGATCCCGTGGTGGTCGCCGGCCAGGGCACGCTTGGCCTCGATATCCTCGACGAGCTTCCCGATGTCGATGTCATCCTCGTCGCGATCGGCGGCGGCGGGCTGATCACCGGCCTGTCGACGGCTGTGAAGGCGCTCAGGCCGGAGACGCGGATCATCGGCATCGAGCCCTATGGCTCGCCGACGCTGCATGCCTGCCTCGAAGCCGGCAAGCTGGTCACGCTCGACAAACTCGAGACGCGGGTCGCGACGATGTCATGCCGGCGCACCGACCAGGCGATCTACGAGGCCGTCGCGAAACATGTCGACGAGATCGTGCTGGTCAGCGACGCGGAGATGGAGCAGGCAGCCCGATCGCTCTGGTTCGAGTTCGGCATCGCCGCCGACCTTTCGGGCGCGGCGGTGGTCGCGGCGCTGCAGGCGAAGCGCTTCGTGCCTGCGCCGGGCAGCAAGGTCTGCGCGCTGGTCTGCGGCGCCGGGACGGACGGGACAGGGGCTTAAGGCGCGCCGGAGGCGAGATATCGTCATTGCGAGGAGCGTAGCGACGAAGCAATCCAGAGGACGTAGAACTCTGCCGCCCTGGATTGCTTCGCTGCGCTCGCAATGACGGGAAGCGATCTGACTCTACCGCGCGACGCTCAGCCCCTGCACGCCGTGCCTGGCGATCAGCGCCGCGACGAACCCGGATTCCTTCGCTGCGGCGACGAATTTCGCGAGATAGTCTGCCGCCTCAGCCTTGGCCTTGGGCACGCCGATCGCCTGCTGCACGGTCATGAAGTGGCCGTCGAGGATGCGTGTGCTGGGAATGACGGCAACATCCTTGAGCAGACGCGGGCGCAGGCCCGCGAGCGCGTCGAGTTCCTTCGAGACGAAATCGGCAGCGGAATCGTCGAGCGTGCCGGAGCGGACGAGCTCAGCCGTGCGGATATTGCGATCGAGCCAGAGGCCATAGGCGGCCCGGCCACTGACCGCGATACGGACGCCCTCAGCATCGACATCGGCGATCTCGCGCAGCGGCGAGGCATCGCGGACGAGAAAGGTCGCCTCGATCTCGGCATAGGCCGGCGTGAAGCTGATCGCCTCGGCCCGCTGCGGCTCGGCGCCGATCAGCCCGACATCCCATTCGTCGCAAGGCGCGGCGTCGGCGAGCAGGCCAGGATTCTCGTAAGCGACATAGCGCAGGCCGGTGCCGAGAAGATCGGCGAGGGCGCGGGCCATGTCGGGCGAGACGCCTTGCGGCTCGCCCTGCGGGCCGCGGCTCGACACTAGCAGGAAGTTCGAGAGGTTGATGCCGGCGCGCAGCAGGTTGGCCGGCGCCAGATGCTCGCGCACGGTCGGCGAGAGCTGGCCGATATCGGGGCGGAATTCCATGGCGTCGTCCTCCCTGTCGTCGGCGCTGCTTATGCCGTGCAGCTGGTGGGAAGGACAAGCGGGATCGAGATCGTCAGATTTCCAGCCAGCGCGCACCCCTGGCCGAGGAGCGCACCGCCGCCTCAATGAAGCGGACGCCGCGGACGCCGTCGGCGACGGTCGGCACCAGCGTCGAGAACGGGGCGGGCTCGCGCCCCTCGATCCGGGCCGTGATCTGCTCGGCGATATCGGTGTAGAGCTGGGCGAAGCCTTCGAGATAGCCTTCCGGGTGGCCGGCCGGGATGCGGGAGGCGGCGTTGGCGACGGGATAGGCGCCGGCGCCGTTGCGCCGGATCAGGCGCGGCGGTTCGCCGAGCGGCGAATGGATCAGGAGGTTGGGGTTTTCCTGCTGCCATTCGAGCCCGCCCTTTTCGCCATAGAGGCGGATGCGCAGGCCGTTCTCCTGGCCGGCCGCGACCTGGCTGCACCAGAGCATGCCGCGCGCCCCGCCCCTGAAACGCAGCAGCATATGGGCGTTGTCGTCGAGCCGGCGGCCCTCGACGAAGACATGGGCTTCGGCCGCGAGCGCCTCGACCTCGTCGTTCGCGATGAACTCGGCGAGGTTGAAGGCATGGCTGCCGATATCGCCGATCGACCCGGCGGGGCCTGACCTCGCCGGGTCGGTGCGCCATTCCGCCTGCTTCTGCCCGCTCTCCTCGAGCCTGGTGGCGAGCCAGTCCTGTGCGTATTCGACCTGGACGACGCGCAGCTTGCCGAGTGCGCCCTCGGCGACCATGGCGCGCGCCTGCCGGACCAGCGGGTAGCCGGTGTAGTTATGCGTGACCGCGAAGATCAGGCCGCTGTCCTTGGCCAGCTTCGCCAAGCTTTCCGCCTCGCGCAGGCTCGTCGTCAGCGGCTTGTCGCAGATCACATGGATGTCGGCCTTGAGGAAGGCTTTTGCCGCCGGCGCATGGGCATGGTTCGGCGTGACGATCGCGACCGCATCGATGCCATCCTTTCGGCGCTTCTCGCGCTTTGCCATCTCGGTGGCATCGGCATAGAGGCGGGTGGGGTCGAGCAACAGGTCCTCGCCGGAGAGGCGCCCGCGCTCCGGATCGGAGGAGAGAGCGCCGGCGACGAGCTGCCAGCGATCGTCGAGCCTTGCAGCGATGCGATGCACCGCGCCGATGAAGGCGCCGCGCCCGCCGCCGACCATGCCGAGGCGGAGACGGCGATTGAGTTTTTGCGTCGTCGAGCCCTCGATCGCCATGGCCATCCCCTTCAGCCGAGGCCCAGCATGCGCCGGTTCGCTGCCTCGTCGGTGCCCCCGGCGGCAAAGTCGTCGAAGGCACGTTCCGTCACCCGGATGATATGGGCTGCGATGAATTCCGCACCTTCGCGCGCGCCGTCCTCAGGGTGTTTCAGCGCGCATTCCCATTCGAGCACGGCCCAGGACTCGTAATCGTACTGCGCCAGCTTCGAGAAGATGCCGCCGAAATCGACCTGGCCGTCGCCGAGCGAGCGGAAGCGGCCGGCGCGGTCGATCCAGGGCTCGTAGCCGCCATAGACGCCGACACGCCCGTTCGGGTTGAACTCGGCGTCCTTCACATGGAAGGCCTTGATCCGCTCATGGTAGATGTCGATGAAGGCGAGATAGTCGAGCTGCTGCAGCAGGAAATGGCTGGGGTCGTAGTTGATGCAGGCTCTGCGATGGCCTCCGACCGCATCGACGAAGCGCTCGAAGGTCGCCCCGTCATGAACGTCCTCGCCCGGATGGATTTCGTAGCAGAGGTCGACACCGGCCTCGTCATAGGCGTCCAGGATCGGGCGCCAGCGCCTGCCGAGCTCGGCGAAGGCGGTCTCGACCAGCCCCGTCGGGCGCTGCGGCCAGGGGTAGACGAAGGGCCAGGCGAGCGTGCCGGTGAAGCTGACATTGGCTGTGAGGCCGAGCCGGCGCGAGGCTTTGGCTCCAAGCTTCATCTGCTCGACTGCCCATTCCTGCCGCGCCCTGGGATTGCCGCGCACGGCAGGCACTGCGAAGCCGTCGAAGGCCTCGTCGAAGGCCGGATGGACGGCGACGAGCTGGCCCTGGAGATGGGTCGAGAGCTCGGTGATCGACAGGCCGTACTGGGCGAGCGTGCCCTTGACCTCGTCGCAATAGGCGTCGGATTCGGCGGCCCTGGCGAGATCGAACAGGCGGACATCCCAGCTCGGAATCTGGACACCCTTGTAGCCGAGGGACGCCGCCCAGCGGCCGATCGCGTCGAGCGAGTCGAACGGCGCCTCGTCGCCAGCGAACTGGGCGAGGAAGAGCCCGGGCCCCTTCATGGTCTTCATCGCGACCCTCCCGCTGGTGCGGCCCCTTTCCGGAGCTCGCCATCGACCGCCTGATCGGATATGTAATCGATTGCAGGAATGTAGCGGGGTAGGCTTGCCTGTCAAATCCCGAGCCGGCAAGCGCAGGTTCAGGAGGCGCCGGCCACACAGCGGTCAAGCGCGCTGCCGGCAGGCCCAGGCCGGCTTGCCGAACTGCTCGCCGATCTCCTGGAAGACCGGAGCGATCTCCAGGAAGACATCGACCAGCGCCGGATCGAAATGGCGCCCGCGCTCGCTTTCGATCACCTTCACCGCCTCGGCGTGCGGGATCGCCGCTTTGTAGACGCGGTCCGACACCAGGGCGTCGTAGACGTCGGCGATCGCCATGATCCGCCCGCAGAGCGGTATCGCTTCGCCGGCCAGGCCTTCCGGATAGCCCTGGCCGTCCCAACGCTCGTGATGGGAATAAGCCATCTCCTTGGCGATCGTCAGGAAGCCTGTGGTGCCGCCGAAATAACGCTCGGCATTGGCGATGGCGTCGCGCCCAAGCCTGGCGTGGGTGCGCATGATCGCGAATTCCTCGGCATCGAGCTTGCCGGGCTTGCGCAGGATGGCGTCGGAAATGCCGACCTTGCCGATATCGTGCAGCGGCGCCGATTTGTAGATGAGCTCGATCAGCTCGGCGTCGAGCTCGGGTTGGTAGAGACCGTGCCGACGCGCCGCCTCGGCTAGCGCGCGGACATAGTGCTGGGTGCGGCGGATATGGTCGCCGGTCTCGTTGTCGCGGGTATCGGCGAGCGCGGCCATGGCGAGGATCAGCGCGTCCTTGGCGCGCACCGCCTCCTCGCGCGCGGCGTTCAGCGAGGAGAACAGCGCGACATTGGTCATCGCGACGGCGGCGCTGTTGGCGATGCGCTTGAGCATCTCGACGCTTTCGTCGGACGGCTTGTGCGGGCGCGCCCAATAGGCGCCGATCGCGGCGACGGGATCGTCGGCGTGCACGGGCACCATGACGAGGCTCTGCACGAAGGTCGGCCGGTAGGCGGCGTGCGGGATACGATCGTCGGCGTAGACGTCCTCGATGACGACAGCCTCGCCATGCAGCATCGCCCAGCCGGAGATGCAGCGGTCGAGCGGGAAACGCTGGCCCTTCCAGAGCGGACCGATCGCGTCCTCGTCGGCATAGAAGCACTTGTCGCCCTCGCGCAGGACGAAGCTGATGCCGTCGGCGCCGACGAGCCTGCGGGCGCCGCCGCGGACGACCCGCAGGATCTCTTCGACCCCGCGCGCCCTGGCGAGGCGCGTCGTCAGTTCCTCGAGGCCGGTCTTGGCCGTCACCTCGATCTGCTCATCCCCGCCCGGGGCTGGCGAGGCCAGTGCGGCCGACAGCGTCATCCCACCACCATGTCGCTTCGCTTCAGGGCAGGCAGGGCCGCACCGAATTCGATGCAATCATGGACGGCAAACCTTAAAATGCAAGGAATGCGTGCAGTCTAAAAGTATCTGATGGCACGAAACCAGCCGCCAGGGCCTTTCCCTTGCGGCGGGCCGTTCGCAGATGGGCGCGGATCAGCGCTCGATCATCTTGTTCCAGCGGCTGTTCCATTCCGGCCGCTTGGCATTGATCTGGTCCCAGTCGAGGGTGACGGCACTCTTCATGTTGGCATGGAAGGCCTCGAGCTTCTTCTCGGCCTCGGGTGTCGTAGCCTTGGCCATGGTGTTCGAGGGCACGATGTTGCCGGCGGCGAGCGCCTTGGACTGAGCCTCGGGCGAGAGCAGATAGGCGGCGAGCTTCTGTGCCAGCTCCGGCTCGGAGTTCTTGGCGATGACGCATTCGGCGACCATCAGCACGACCGAGCCTTCCTTGGGCTGAGCGTATTCGACCCCGATGCCCTTCTCCTTCAGCGTCGAGATGGCAGTCGGCGTCAGCGGGAAGATCGCGGCCTCGCCGGTCTGGGCCATCTCGGCGATCTTGGCCGAGCTCGGGATGAATTCGAGGACGTTCTTGCCGATGGTGTCGCGGAACTTGCTGAAGCCCGGCTCGACATTGGCCTCGGTGCCACCCTGGATGCGGTTGAACATCAGGAAGGCATGCAGGCCGAAGGAGGAAGCCGAGGCCGACTGGAACACGACCTTGCCCTTGTACTTGGGATCGGCGAGGTCCATCCACGAGGTCGGTGCGGGCCAGCCCTTCTCGTCGAACAGCTTCTTGTTGTAGCCGAGGCCGGTCATGCCGAGGTCGATGCCGACGGCCATGTCGTCCTTCATGCGCGAGCCGGGCGTGAGGTCGGCGAGCTCCGGGCCAGGCTTCAGCTTCTCGCAGAGGCCGGCGCCGATGGCGCGGACCATGACGCCGTCATCGAGGAACATGACGTGCATCTGCGGCTTGTCCTTGGCAGCCGTCGCCTTGGCGAGGATGTCCGAGGAGGTGCCGGGCACGACCACGACCTTGACGTCGTTGGCCTTCTCGAAGTCCGGGAAGACGGCCTGGGTAAAGGTCTTCTCGAAATTACCGCCGTTCATGCCGACATAGAGCGTCTTCGACTGGGCGAAGGCGCTGCCGGCCGCGGCGAACGCGATAGTGGCGACGCCGGCTGCCAGGATGGTGCGATAGCTGGTCATGGTCTCAACTCCCCTGCGTTGTGCGGCTCTTGGTTTTGCCCCGCACCCGAGCCAGCGTCGGTGCGGGCGGAATCCTGCTTGAACCGGCCGATCGAGAAGGCCGCGATCGGGGTCTGCGTCTCGCCGTCTCGGACGAGTTCGGCGAGCACTTCGCCGACCCCCGGAGCGATCTGGAAGCCGGCGCCGGTGAAGCCGAAGGCGTGGATCAGGCCGGACGTCGTCCCGCTCGGACCGATCACCGGGTTCCTGTCGGGCATGGCGCCTTCGGTCCCGCTCCAGAAGCGGATCGCCTGGGCATGGCGCAGGCCGGGGAACAGCGCGGCGGCGTTGTTCATGATCGCGATCGCGCCATCGCCGCGCGGTCGCGAGAAATCGGCATCAGCCAGCGGCAAGGCGCGCTCGCCGCCGACCACGACATTGCCGCGCTCGACCTGGCGGGCATAGATGCCGCCGCCCTCCATGCCGATATTGACCGACATCACCTGGTCCATCGGCTCGGTGACGATCATGGAGGGGTAGATGCGCGAGAGCGGCACCGGCTCGCCGAAGCTTTCGGCGAAGGGACCGGCCCAGGCACCGGCGCTGTTGATGACGAAGCGGGCGCGCAGCGACAGGTTGTTCGCGGCCTCGAGCGCGAAGCCCTCGCCATCGCGGGTTACGTCCTCGACCGCCGTGTTCTCCAGCACCTCGACGCCGGCCCGGCGCGCCGCAGCGGCGAAGCCGGTCGAGACCAGGCGCGGATTGGCATGGCCGTCGCCTGCACAGAACGAAGCACCGACGACGCCGTCGCCGATCCAGCCGAAGCGCTCGCGCAGGCCGTTATGGCCGATCAGCTCGAGGTCGAGGCCCTGCTCCGCGACGGCGTGCGCATAGGCTTCGAGCGCGGCCATGTCGGCTTCGCCGCGAGCGAGCTTGAGATGGCCGGAGCGCACGAACTCGCCGTCGATGCCGATCAGCGCCTTGAGCCGCGGCCAGATCGCATGCGCCCGCTGCGACAGCAACAATTGCTCGAGCGGCCGGCCCTGGCGGCGCACGCCGCCATAGTTCACGCCGGAGGCCTGCGCACCGCAACAACCCTTGTCGAGCAAGGCGACGGAAAAGCCCATGCCGCGCAGCGCCAGCGCGGCCGAGGAGCCGACGAGGCCGCCGCCGATGATCGCGACGTCGACGGACAGGCGCCGGCTCATTCCGCCGCCTCCTGCTCAGCCGCGAGCGCGAGCGTCAGCGGCACCGGCTTGACCGGTGCCTGGCCGCGCAGGCGGCCGACGGCCTCGATGCCGCGGCCTGTTTCATGCGCCAGCAATTCGGCGGCGGCGGCGCCGCAGATGCGCCCCTGGCAGCGGCCCATGCCGACGCGGCTGACAGCCTTCAGCCGGTTGAGCTCGTGCACGCCGAATTGGCTGGTGGCGGCGCGGATATCTCCGGCAGAGACCTCCTCGCAGCGGCAGAGAATGGTGGTGTCGGCGATCTCCCGCGCCCAATGCACCGGGAAGGGGAAGGCGGCTTCCAGCACGTCGCGGAAGCGGCCGATTCGGGCGAGCTCCGTCTCCAGAGTCGCGGCGCGGGTGGCGTCATGCGGCAGGCCGCGATCCTGCAGCAGAGCGAGCGCGGCCCGTTCGCCGGCGCGTTCGGCCGCATCCGCCCCGGCGATGCCGGCGCCGTCGCCGGCGAGATAGACGCCGGGCACGCTGGTGCGGCCGGCGGCGTCGCGCTCGGGCAGGACGGCGCGGTCGCGCTGATTGAAGGCGAAGCGGCAGCCGGCGAGATCGGCTGTTTGCGTTTCGGAGCGCAGGGCAAGACCGTAGCCGATGCCGTCGCAGGCGAGGCGATGCTCCATCCCGTCCTGGCGCCAGGCGATCGCTTCGACCGCATTCTTGCCCTCGATGCGGACATCGCCGACGTCGTAATGCAGGCCGACGCCGCCCAGCTTCAGCGCTGCGGTCATCCGCATGCCGCGCAGCACGATGCCCGGGAAGAGCGGCAATCCGCGCAACAGGTTGAACTTTGCGGCGAAAGGCGCGGTGTCGAGCACGGCCGCGACCTTGGCGCCGGCCTTCATGTACTGCCAGGCGACGAGATAGAGCAGCGGCCCGGAGCCGAGGAAGACGATTCTCGAGCCGATGGCGCAGCCCTGGCTCTTCAGCGCGATCTGGGCGCCGCCCAAAGTGAAGACCCCCGGCAAGGTCCAGCCGGGGATCGGCAGGATGCGGTCGGTCGCGCCGGTCGCGAGGATCAGGCCGTCATAGGCGACCTGCCGGCTCGTGCCCTCGACCATGATGTCGGCCCCGCCGTTGCGGAGGTTCCAGAGCAGCGCCTGCGGCCAGTAGTCGAGCTTGCCGTCGAGCGCGGCGAAGTCGCGATGAAGCGCCTCGGCCTTCGCCGCTTCCGAGCCGTAGAGGTCGCGGGTGGAGCGTCCGTCCGGCACCAGGCGCTGGCGATAGATCTGGCCGCCGCAAGCGGGTGCCTCGTCGACCACGAGCGGACGCAGGCCGGCCTTGACCAGCGCCTCAGCGGCCCGGATGCCGGCCGGCCCGGCGCCGACGATCAGCGGCTGCGGGCGCTCGCTGGGCGGTTGCCCGCTCATGCCGTCCTCGCGCGGCGGGTGAGGATGCGCATGCCGGCGGTCAGCGCGGTCGAGCAGGCGCGCAGGCGCTCGCCGCTCTCGAGCACGACCCAGCAATCCTGGCAGGCGCCCATCTGGCAGAAGCCTGCGCGCGGCGAGGCCGAGAACTCGGAGAGGCGCAGGCGCTCGGCCTGGGTCAGGATCGCTGTCAGCACGGTGTCGCCGGCGCGGCCCTCGCAAGGCTCGCCGTCGAGGGTGAAGGCGATGGCCGGATGGTCGGTGCGGACGAGGCGGTGCAGGAGCGGCATGTCACTTCTGCCCGACGAGAATCTTGTCGAGGCCGAAGGCGCGGTCGAGCACCAGCATGGCGACTGCGGTGAGCGCGATCATCAGCGCCGAGACGGCGGCCATCATCGGATCGATCGATTCGGTCGCGTACATGTACATCCGCACCGGCAGCGTCACGGTCTGCGGCGAGGTCACGAAGATCGACATGGTGAGTTCGTCGAAGCTGTTGATGAAGGCGAGCAGCCAGCCGCCGGTGATGCCCGGCAGGATCATCGGCGCGGTGACGCGACGAAACACCGTCCAGTGCGAGGCCCCCAGCGTCATCGCCGCCTGCTCGGCCGAGCGGTCGAGCCCGGTGAAGGCAGCCATCACGAGGCGCAGCACATAGGGTGTGATCACCACGACATGGCAGGCGACAAGCCAGGCGAAGCTGCCGGTCGCGCCGATCAGCGCGAAGAGCCGCAGGAAGGCGACGCCGAGCACGAGATGCGGGATGATCAGCGGCGAGAGGAAAAGGGCGTTCAGTGCATTGCGGCCGGGAAAGTCGTAGCGGTCGATGGCGAGCGCCGCCGGCACCGAGATCGCGACCGAGAGTGTCGCGGCGAGCGTCGCCAGCCAGAGGCTGTTGACGAAGGAGGCGACGAAGTCAGGATGCTCGAAGATCGCCCTGAACCAGCGCAGCGAGAAGCTGGTGGTCGGGATCGAGAGCGTGTTCTCCGGCGTGAAGGCGACAAGGCAGATCACCACCAGCGGCGCCAGCACGAAGGAGACGACGAGGGTGTGGAAGAGGAGCGCGACGGGGCCGTTCTTCTGCATCGGGATCACCCCAAAGCCTTGCGGGCGCGCGTCTCGATGACGCGGTTATAGGCCAGCATGATCACGAGATTGGCGGCGAGGACGATGATCGCGATCGTCGCGCCGAGCGGCCAGTTCAGTTCGTGCATGTATTCGTCATAGACCAGCGTCGCAGCCATCTTGAGCCGGCGCCCGCCGAGCAGGCCGGGGATGGCGAAAGCCGAGGCCGAAAGGCCGAAGACGATCAGGCTGCCCGACAGCATGCCGAGCGAGACCTGCGGCAGCACGACCCGGCGCAGCGCGGTGAAGTGGGAGGCGCCCAGGCTCCAGGCGGCGGCCTCGACCATCGGATCGAGCTTCTGCAGCGCGGTCCAGACCGGGATCACCATGAAAGGCAGCATGACGTGGACGAGCGCGATCACGATCGCGGTCTCGGTATAGAGCAGGCGCACGCTTTCGAAGCCGAGCCCCTGCAGGGACTGGTTCACGAGTCCGGTCGAGCCCAGCAGCATGCTCCAGCCGAAAGCGCGGACGACCACCGAGACCAAGAGCGGCCCGATGATCACCAGGAGGAAGACCGAGCGCCAGGGATCGCGCATCCGCGACAGGATATAGGCCTCGGGCGCGCCGATGACGGCGCAGATCAGCGTGGTCAGCGCGGCGAGGCGGAGCGTGCGCCAGAAGATGCCGAGATAGTAGTCGTCCGAGAATACGGCCGCGTAGTGGGCGAGGGTGAACTCGTTCTTGATGCCGGTGGTGTGGTCATAGGCGTGGAAGGACAGGATCATCGTCAGTACGAGCGGCAGGACGATGAGCCCGAGGAAGACCAGCGCGCCCGGCCCGGCGAGCCAGAACGGTGTCGCCGCTGAGCGCCCGACACTCATGCCGCCGCTCCCTGCGCGAGCGGCTCGATGCGCAGGCTGGCCGGAGCCCAGTCGAGCGCGACCCTGGCGCCTTCGCGGGCCGGCTCCTCGCCGTCGTTCGGCGCCGAGACCAGGATGGCACCCGCCGGCGTCTCGACCGTGAACAGCCAGGAGCCACCGAGGAAGAAGCGGTTTGCGATGGTGCCGTCGAGCCGGCCTTGCCCTGGCGGCTTCAGCGCGATCTTCTCCGGCCGAATCGAGAGCGCGATCACCTGTCCTTCCTGAAGACCGCTGGCCTCAGCCGGCATGGCGATGCCGGCAACCTCCGCCGCGCCCTTGCGCCAGACGCCTTCCAGCCGGTTCATCTTGCCGACGAAGGTGGAGATGAACGGCGTCGCCGGGTTCTCGTAGAGCCTGTAGGGCGCGTCGACCTGCGTCATCCGGCCCTGCTCCATCACCACGACGCGGTCGCTGATCGAGAGCGCCTCGGCCTGGTCGTGCGTCACCATGATCGTGGTGGTGCCGACGCGCTGCTGGATGCGGCGCAATTCGAACTGCATCTCCTCGCGCAATTTGGCGTCGAGATTGGACAGCGGCTCGTCGAGCAGCAGCACCGGCGGCTGGATGACGAGGGCGCGGGCGATGGCGACGCGCTGGCGCTGGCCGCCGGAGAGCTGGCGCGGATAGCGCTCGGAAAAGCCGCCGAGATGGACCAGGCCGAGCATGGTCGCAACGCGCTCGTCGCGCTCGGCCTTGGCGACCTTGCGCATCTCCAGGCCGAAGGCGACATTCTCGGCCACCGTCATGTGCGGGAACAGCGCATAGCTCTGGAAGACGATGCCGAGGCCGCGCTTGTTCGGGGTCTCGCGGGTGATGTCGCGGCCGTCCAGCATGATCGTGCCGGTGGTCGGCTCGACCAGCCCGGCGATCATCTGCAGCGTCGTGGTCTTGCCGCAGCCGGAGGGACCGAGCAGCGAGACGAACTCGCCCTTGGCGACGCTGAGATCGATGTCGCGCGCTGCGGCGAAATCGCCGTAGACCTTGCTCAGCTTGTCCAGCGTCAGGAAGCCCATGACCTCTCCCGCTCGGCTTGCCCCGCCCACTCATCGGGGTCTTTTGCCCTCATGCGTTCCAGAAGCCGGAGCGGTGGAATTTCGTCAACGCATAATTCCATATGAGAGAATTTTTATCTTATGAATTCCTGTATATGAAATTTATTGCGAGCATGTGCTGGAATGATTAGCGTGGGTGAATGACTGATTCCGCCGAGCCCCTTTCCAGCCTACGACGCGCCCTCGGCCTGCTGCGCCTGGTCGGGGCGGCGGATGCCGGCGGCATCCGTCTGAAGGATCTCGCCGAGCAGGCTGGCTGCAGCCAGCCGACCGCGCATCGCGCCCTGCAGGACCTCGCCGCCGAAGGCTTCGTCGAGCAGATCGGCAAGCGCTACCGGCTGGCGCTCGACTTTTTCGTGCTGGCGGCCCGGGCCGGCCATGCCGACGGCCTGCGCGATCTCGCCAAGCCGGTGCTGCTGCGCCTCTCGGCGACGCTGACCGACACGATCTTCCTGCTGGTGCGCAACGGCTATGAAGCCGTCTGTCTCGACCGGATCGAGGGGCCGTTCCCGATCCGCTCCTTCACCGGCGACATCGGCGGCAAGGTGCCGCTCGGGCTGGGGCAGGGGAGCCTTGCCATCCTCGCCCATCTGCCCAAGGCCGAGCGCGAAGCGGTGATCCGCTTCAACGTGCCGCGCCTGCTGGATCGCGGCTTCCTCGACGAGGCGGCGCTGCGCGTCGAACTGGAGAAGGCACGCGCGCAAGGCTGGGTCAATCTCAACACCGGGCTGATCCCGGGGATGGCAGGTCTCGGCGTGCCGGTTTTCGATGCGCAGGGGCGCGCCGTCGCGGCCCTCAGCGTCGGCACGTTGGCGGATCGCTTGCGGCCCGAGCGACTGCCCGGCGTCGTCGCCATCCTCAAGGCGGAGGCAGCGACCTTGGGCGCGATGCTCAACCCGTTCGACACGGCGCTTCGCCACCCCTCGCGCAGCCTGAGCGCGGTGGCATGATCCTGGTCTGCGGCGAGGCGCTGGTCGATCTCTTCCTCGATCCGCCCGAGGGAGCCGAAATGGCCGGGCGCGCCGTGGCCGGCGGTTCGCCCTTCAATGTCGCGATCGGGCTGGCGCGGCTGGGCGTGCCCGCCGGCTTCCTAGGTGCGATTTCCCGCGACGGCATCGGCGCGATGCTGGCGGGGCGGCTGAGGCAGGAAGGCGTCGATCCCCGCTTCATCGTCCGCACCGACCGGCTCTCGACGATATCGGCCGTCACGACAGGGACGGACGGGCAGCCCAGCTACGGTTTTCACGGCGAGGGCGCGGCCGACCGTTTCCTGATGCCGGCCGATCTGCCGTCCGCATTGCCGCCTGAGATACGGGCGCTGACCTTCGGTTCCTACAGCATGGTGGTCGAGCCGACCGGTGCGACGCTGGCTTCGCTGGCCGCGCGCGAGCATGGCCGGCTCGTGATCAGCGTCGATCCGAACCTGCGACCGAGCGTGGTGCCGGACATGGCGTTGTGGGCGCGCGCTGCCGAGCGCTTCTACCGCACCGCGACGATCATCAAGGCGAGCGAGGAGGATGTCCGCATCGCCTGGGGCGGGAAGCTGTCGCTGCAGGAGGCTGCCGCCTATTGGCTGGGGCTCGGCGCGAAGCTGGTGGCGATCACGCGCGGCGCGGATGGCGCGATCGGCTTCTGCGCCGGGGGAAGCGTCGAGGTGCCGGCCAAAATGGTCAGCGTCCGCGATACTGTCGGCGCCGGCGACAGTTTCCATGCCGCCTTGCTGGGGCGGCTGTCGCAAACGGATCGATTGAGCATCGAAGGTGTCGCCGGGCTCGACCTGGCAATATTGGGCGATCTGCTGAACTACGCCGCGACTGCTGCGTCCATCACGGTCGGTCGCCGCGGCGCCGATCTGCCGAAAGCGGTAGAGCTGGAAGCGCAGCTCGCCCGTTCGGGCTGACGATCCTCCCTCTGCATATCCGTCCTGCCCGGCTCCTGCCGTGACCTTGCCGCCATCGATATGCTACTTCGAATTGTCGCTGCGGCGGCCGGTCGCAATCGCCACGGAGAATGATCGTGCTGGAGAAGGCCTGGGCGGATCTTGCCGCGCATCGCACTCGAACCGTCTCGCAGCATCTGCGCGAGCTCTTTGCCGCCGACATCAATCGCTTCCAGACCTTGTCGGCCCGGCTCGAAGACCTCCTGCTCGACTATTCCAAGACGGCGGTGACGGCCGAGACGATCGAGCTGCTGCTGGCGCTCGCAAAGGCGGCCGATGTCGAAGCCAAGCGCGACGCGATGTTCGCCGGCGAGCCGATCAACACGACGGAAGGGCGGGCCGTGCTGCACACAGCGCTGCGCAACCAGTCCGGAAAACCGGTCATGGTCGATGGCGTCGACGTCATGCCAGAGGTGAACGCCGTTCTGGAGCGGATGTCCGCCTTCGCCGATGGTATCCGCAGCGGCAAGATCGCGGCTGCCGATGGCGAGCGCTTCACCGATGTCGTCAATATCGGCATCGGTGGTTCCGATCTCGGGCCGGTGATGGCGACGCTGGCGCTGGCGCCCTACCATGACGGGCCGCGCCTGCATTACGTCTCCAATGTCGACGGCGCCCATATCGCCGACACACTGGCGAAGCTCGATCCAGCCCGAACGCTGGTGATCGTGGCATCAAAAACCTTCACCACGATCGAGACCATGACCAATGCCGCGACGGCGCGGCGCTGGATCGCAGAGGCGCTCGGCGAAGACGCCGTGGCCAGGCATTTCGCCGCTGTCTCGACCGCGCTCGACAAGGTCGCAGCCTTCGGCATCCAGCCGGAGCGGATCTTCGGCTTCTGGGACTGGGTCGGCGGGCGCTATTCGGTCTGGTCGGCGATCGGCCTACCGGTGATGATCGCGATCGGGCCCGAGAACTTTCGTGCCTTCCTCGCCGGTGGGCATGCGATGGACGAGCATTTCCGCACCGCGCCGCTGGCGCAGAACCTGCCGGTGCTGTTCGGCCTGATCGGGCTCTGGCATCGCGAGACCTGCGGCTACCCGGCCCGCGCGGTCCTGCCTTACGACCAGCGCCTCGCAAGGCTGCCGGCCTATCTGCAGCAGCTCGACATGGAGTCGAACGGCAAGCGCGTGCACAAGGCGGGCGGGGCGGTGACGCGGCCGACCGGGCCGCTGGTCTGGGGCGAGCCCGGCACCAACGGCCAGCACGCCTTCTTCCAGTTGCTGCACCAGGGCACCGACATCGTCCCCTGCGAGTTCCTCGTCGCGGCCGAGGGGCACGAGCCGGAACTTGCCCATCAGCACCGCCTGCTGCTCGCCAATTGCCTTGCCCAGAGCGAAGCGATGATGAAGGGCCGCACGCTGGAGGAGGCGAGAGCGCAACTCGCAAAGCAGGGGCTGTCGCCGGAGGCGGTCGAGCAGCTCGCGCCGCACAAGGTCTTCCCCGGCAACCGGCCGAGCGTGACCATCGCCTATCGCAAGCTCGACCCGTTCACGCTCGGGCGGCTGATCGCGCTCTATGAGCACCGCGTCTTCGTCGAGGCGGCGGTGTTCGACATCAACGCCTTCGACCAATGGGGCGTTGAGCTCGGCAAGGAGCTGGCGACGGCGCTGCTGCCTGTGATCGAAGGCAAGGCGCCGGCCGAGGCGCATGACGCCTCGACGGCGGGGCTGGCGCGCTATCTGACCAGGCGTTGAGCACCATCAGCCGCGTTCATCGCGCTTTACGTCGCGCTGGGTGATCAGCCTGGCGCTGCGCTGGTCTCGGGCGTGGATCCAGAGCCAGCTCAGCGCGACGCTGAGCCGGTTGCGCACGCCGATCAGGAAGTAGATGTGCGCCAGGCCCCAGAGCCACCAGGCGAGCCAGCCCTTCAGCTTGACCCGGCCGAAATCGATGATGGCGACGCGCTTGCCGACGGTCGCAAGGCTGCCGGCATGGCTGTAGGCGAAGGGTCGCGGCGCCTTGTCGCCGGCGAGCCGGCGCTTGATCGTCGCAGCGACATGGCGGCCCTGCTGCTTGGCAGCCGGCGCGATGCCGGGCACCGGCTTGCCGTCCTGGTCCATGACGCTGGCGGTGTCGCCGATCACGAAGATCTCGGGATGGCCCGGCACGCTGAGATCGGGCTCGACCTCGACGCGGCCGGCGCGGTCGGTGCGGGCACCCAGCCAGGCGCCGGCCGGCGAGGCGCGCACGCCGGCGGCCCAGATGACGGTCGCTGCCGGCAGGTGCTCCGCGCCGATCACGACGCCGTCTGGCGTGCAGGCGGTCACCCGCGCGCCGGGGCGGGCCTCGACGCCGGTGCGCTGCAATTCGCGATGCGCATAGTCTGCAAGATCGGCATCGAAGCTGGGCAGGATGCGCGGGCCGGCCTCGACCAGCACGACCCGGGTTGTGCGGGTGTCGATCCGGCGGAACTCCTCCGGCAGGGTGGCCCGCGCCAATTCGGCAATCGTGCCGGCGAGCTCGACGCCGGTCGGGCCGGCGCCGATGACGACGAAGGTCAGATGTGCCGCGCGACGTTCCGGATCGGCCTGCGCCTCGGCATGCTCGAAGGCGGTGAGGATGCGGCGGCGGATCGTCGTCGCGTCCTCGAGCGTCTTCAGGCCAGGTGCGTAGGGCTCCCAGTCGTCATGGCCGAAATAGGCATGGGTCGCGCCGGTGGCGACGACGAGCGTGTCGTAAGGCAGGATCTCGCCGGTCGAGAGCGCGACCTCGCGCCTCACGGTGTCGATGCCGGTGATCTCGGCTAGCAGCGTGGTGACGTCGTCACGGCGCCGGAACAGATGCCGGATCGGCCAGGCGATCTCGGAGGTGGCCAGCGAGGCGGTGGCGACCTGGTAGAGCAGGGGCTGGAAGAGGTGATGGTTGCGCCGGTCGACGATGGTGATGCGCACGTCGGCGCCGGCGAGACGATGCACGGTCTCCAATCCGGCGAAGCCGCCGCCGATCACCACGACATGATGCGGTCCGCTCATCGGCCATCCCTCGTTGCGGCAGGACAAGGGTTTTGTAGCATGACTGCAGGGCCGGGGCTGTAGTTGGCTCTTCGCACCTGTCCGTTTCAGGGAATCCAGCGTCGCGACTGCTCGGCGCGGTCGTCATAGCTCGCTTCGAAGATCGGGGCGGCGAGCGTGGCGCGGACCTTGAGGATGCCGCTCCCGATATTGCGGAAGCCGTGCCTGGCGCCGGCCGGGATCACGATGGACTGGTTGGCACGCAGGATCAGGCTCTCGCCGCGCAGCGTGACCTCGGCTTCGCCGTGCATCACTTCCAGCACCTCCTCGACGGCGTGGAGATGGAGGGGAGCGCCGAGACCGGGATCGCAGAACTGCTCGAAGATGCAAAGCTGGGCCGAGCGCACCAGCGCCGAGACCCGCATCAGCGTCATCACGCCCTCGCGCCATTGCTCGAGCGGCTGGGTCTCGTGGTCGAGCGGGGTCATGCCGTTGCCTTCTGTGCGAGCCCGACCATCGGCGGCTCATGCGGGATGCGGACCTCCGACGTCGGTTCACCGCTCCAGAGCGATTCCAGCTGGGCGACGACATGCCCGCCGAAGCTCTCATAGGGGATGCGGATCGAGGTCAGCCAGGGGGCGATCCAGTGGTTGAGCGCATTGCCGTCCACCCCTACCAGCATGCAGCGCTGCGGGATCTGCACATTGCTCTCGATCGCCAGCCGATAGGCGCCATAGGCGATCATGTCGCTGACGCAGAGCGCGCCTTCCGGCCAGCCGCCGTCCTCGACCAGCGCCTTCGCGGCGGCATAGCCGATCTCGATATGCGACAGGCCGGGGCCGCTGGCGCGGCGGATCGCGTTGTCCGGTATACCGTGTGCGACGAGCCGATCGATGAAGCCGGAGGCGCGCTCCTGCGTGCTCGAGACGTTCTGGGCCGCCATCAGCACGGCCGGGCGCTCGATGCCGCGCGCCAGCATGAAGTCGGCGGCATCGGCTCCTGCGGCTCGGTTGTCGATGCCGACATAGGCGCCGCCGCCGAGCGGGTTGTGGCGGGCGACGAAGACCATCGGGTCGCCGCGCCGCAGTGTCTCTTCCAGCCCGCGGCTGCGCACCGCGCTGACCATCACATAGCCGGCTACGAACTGCTCGCGCATCGCCTGGAGATAGTCGTCCTGCAATTCGGCGCGGTCATGCGTGTCGCAGAGGATCATGACGTAGCCGGCGGCGCGCAGCGCAGCCTCTGTCGAGACCGCGATCGCCGCCATGGCCGGGTTGTCGAGATTCGGCGAGAGCATCGCCACGACCCGGCTGGCGCGCTGGCGCAGCGCCCGGCCGACCGGGTTCGGCCGATAGCCCAGGCGCGCGATTGCCTCCTCGACGCGCGCCACCGTCTCGGGCGAGGCCCGCCCGCTCTCGCCGTTGACGATGCGCGACACCGTCGAGATCGAGACGCCGGTATCCTCCGCGACGGTGGTGAGGGATACCGAACCGTGATGTGCCCTGGCGGCCCTGGTCTTCATCGCGCTCCCATCCCCGCTGCTCGCCGGAGCACGCGCCAGCCAAATCGGTCGCCGATTTGGCTGGATCACGCGTTCTCCATCCCAAGTTGGGGACGGATTCACCGACCAGGCTGGAACAGCCTGGTCGGATCCGGCTCCAGCGAGTCGGCCTTCAACAGATGCCGGCTCACTTCGGGATTGACAAGCTAGGCAAACGTTTGCCTAAATGATTGTCAAGGTGCTCATCGAGGCGCCGGTTCAGCGGGGATGGAACGCTCATGCACAGCAAGCATTGGATTTCGGCACTCGCCTTGACGGCCGGCCTCGTCATCGGCGGTTTCGCGCAGGCCCAGACCACGGTGCGCATCGCCTGGTATTCCGACGGCAATGAGGGCGAGGTCATCACCGACCTGCTCAAGCGCTTCGAGGCCCAGAACAAGGACATCAAGGTCGTGCTCGACCAGGTGCCCTACAAGGCCATCACCGAGAACCTTCCCGTCCAGCTTGCCTCGGGCCAGGGCCCCGACATCGCCCGCGTCGTCGATCTCGGCGGCATCGCCCGCTATGCGCTCGACCTGCGCCCGCACCTCAAGGACGCGGCCTACTGGGAAAAGAATTTCGGGCCGTTCCTGCCCTGGATGCGCCCCGAGGGGGACACCAAGGCCATCACCGGCTTCATGACGCAGCTCACCGTCACCGGCCCCTTCGTCAACAAGACGCTGTTCGAGCAGGCCGGCATCGCCATGCCATCAGCCAAGGCGACCTGGGAGGAGTGGGGCAAGGCGGTCAAGGACGTAGCGGCCAAGGTCCAGGCGCCGTTCCCGCTGGCGATGGACCGCTCCGGCCACCGCTTCTTCTCGGTCGCGGTCTCCGAGGGCGCCAAGGTCTTCGACGCCAAGGGCGAGCCGGCTGTCATCGACGACGGTTTCAAGCGCGGCGCCAAGCTGGTCTATGACTGGCACAACAACGGCGTGATGAAGAAGGAGCTCTGGGGCTCGGTCTCCGGCACCGCCTATCGCGGCGCCAATGACGAGTTCAAGAACGCCCAGGTCGTGATGTACCAGTCGGGCTCCTGGCAGATCGCCCAGTTCGACAAGACGGTGGGCGACGCCTTCGACTGGATCGCGGTTCCCTCGCCCTGTGGCGCCGGCAATTGCTCGGGCATGCCGGGCGGGGCCGGTCTCGTCGCGATCAAGACGACCAAGAGCCCGGAAGCCGTCGCCAAGGTGATGGATTACCTCGCCAGCGAGCCGGTGCTGAGCGAGTTTTACGCCCGCTCGCTGTTCGTGCCCGGCCATCTCGGCATCGCCGCCAAGGGCCTCGACTATCAGGGCGCGAGCGCGCCGGCCAAGGCGGCGCTCAAGGTCTTCTCGGACCAGGTCGCGCAGCTTTCGCCGGTCGCCTATCAATTGCAGGGCTATACGAGCAACCGCGTCATCTTCAACGCGGTGATCAGCCGGCTCGGCCAGGCGATCTCGGGCGAGGGCAGCCTCGAAGAGGCCTATAAGCGGATGGAATCCGACATCGCCCAGCAGATCGCCGAGCGCAAGAAGTAAGGCGGATGGCCTCCGACGCTCGCATCCCCGCGGCGCAGCCGGAACGCGCCGGCGCAGCGAATCTCTTCGCCGCGCCGCTCGCGATGCTGATGCGCCTGATCGACTGGCCGATGCAGGGCCTGCAGCGGCTGATCGGCGAGCGGCGGATGGCCTATGTCTTCCTCCTGCCCAATCTCGTTTTCTTCTCCCTCTTCGTCTTCCTGCCGCTCATCATCAACTTCATCTTCTCGGTGACGGGCGGAGCGGGGCTTTTCCCCTCCGAGCGGCCTTATGTCGGGGCGCAGCAATACGCCTATCTCTTCGACTGCGGCTCGTTCCTGGATCCATCTTCCTGCCGCGAGGACCATTTCTGGCGCGGCGTCTCCAACACCGCCCGCTTCACTGTCTTCCAGGTCACGGCGATGGTGCTGTTCTCGCTGCTGACGGCGGTGGTGCTGAACATGAAGATCAAGGCGCGCGGCTTCTTCCGCGCGGTCTATTTCTTCCCGGTGCTGCTTTCGCCGGTGGTGGTGGCGCTGACCTGGAAATGGATCCTGCAGCGCGACGGCCTGCTCAACGCCGCGATCACCTCGCTCGGTGGCGAGCGCATCCTGTTCCTGGTCGATCCCAGCTGGGCGATGTTCTGGATCGTCTTCGTCTCGATCTGGGCCCATATGGGCTTCTATACGCTGATCCTGCTCGCCGGCCTGCAGGCGATCCCCGCCGATCTCTATGAGGCCGCGGAGATGGATGCGACGCCGCGCTGGCGCACGTTCTGGCGGATCACCCTGCCATTGCTCTGGCCAAACATGATCGTCGTGATCGTGCTGGCGCTGATCCGCGGCGTGCAGACCTTCGACGAGGTCTTCGTCCTGACCGGCGGCGGCCCGGGCACCGCGACGCTGATGGTGGTGCACTACATCTACGAGACCGCCTTCGCCAACCAGGTCCAGAATTTCGGCCTGGCAGCGGCGGCCTCGGTCGTGCTCGGCGTCGTGCTGTTCGCACTGACGCTGGCCCAGCTCGCGGCGAGCCGCCGCAAGGGGGCGGCATGAACAGGCTCGCCCGCATGGCGACGGCCCGGCGCAATCCCGGCCGCTGGCACTGGACCGATATCGCGGCCTACGCCTATCTCGGGCTCGGCGTCGTGCTGATGTTCGGGCCGGTGCTCTGGCTCGGGCTCTCTTCCTTCAAGACGCAGGCCGGCCTGCTCGAATTTCCGCCCTCGCTGCTGCCGATGTCGCAGAAGGAGGTCCGGGTCGAGGGCCATGCGCAGCCGCTGCCGCTCTTCGAGGTGACGATGGAGGACGGCAGCAAGCGCGTGCTGGCGCAGGTCCGCCGCATCGGCATCCAGGCGCAGATGATCGACCCGGCCAATCCCGGCCAGAGCATCCGCGTGCCGATCGACAAGCGCACGCCGGTGCGTGAGTTCAAGCTCGCGACCGAGAACTACACCGAGCCGCTGGAGCGCTTCGCCTTCACCCGCTTCTTGTGGAACTCGGTTTTCGTGACGGCAGTCGCGACGCTGATCACCCTGGTGATCAACTCGATGGCGGCCTATGCGCTCTCGATCTACGAGTTCCGCGGCAAGACGGCGGTGATGCTGATGGTGATCGGCACGCTGATGATCCCGATCACCATCATCCTGGTGCCGGTCTATCTCGTCATCACCAAGCTCGGCCTGGTCAACTCGCTCTGGGCGGTGATCCTGCCGGGCGCTGCAACGCCGACCGGCGTCTTCCTGCTGCGACAGTACATGCTGACCCTGCCGCGCGACCTGATCGAGGCAGCGCGCATGGACAAGGCTTCGGAGTGGCAGATCTACTGGCGCATCGTCATGCCGCTGGCCATGCCGGCGCTGGCCGTGCTCGCGATCTTCTCGATCATGTGGCGCTGGAACGAGTTCCTCTGGCCGCTCGCGGTGCTGACCAAGACCGAGGCCTATACGCTGCAGATCGGTCTCAACGCCTTCCAGGGCGAGTTGCAGACGCAGTGGCACTACCTGCTCGCGATGACGGTGGTGACGCTGCTGCCGGTCGCGCTGGTCTTCGTCTTCCTGCAGCGCTTCATCACCACCGGCATCGCCAATACGGGAATGAAATAATGGCGGGACTGAGCCTATCCGGCGTCCGCAAGGCCTATGGCGCGACCACGGTGCTGCACGGCATCGACCTCGACGTCACTGACGGCGAATTCGTCGTCTTCGTCGGCCCCTCCGGCTGCGGGAAGTCGACGCTGCTGCGCTCGATCGCCGGGCTGGAGACGATCACCGGCGGGTCGATCGCGATCGACGGCGCAGATGTCACCGGGCTGCCGGCCTCCGAGCGCGGGCTCGCCATGGTGTTCCAGTCCTATGCGCTCTACCCGCATATGAGCGTCTACGCGAACATGGCCTTCGCGCTGGAGAACATGGGCTTCAAGCGCGACGAGATCGACAGGCGGGTGAAGCGCGCCGCCGGCATGCTGCGCCTGACCGACTATCTCGAGCGCAAGCCCAAGGCGCTCTCCGGCGGCCAGCGCCAGCGCGTCGCCATCGGCCGCGCCATCGTGCGCGATCCAAAAATCTTCCTGTTCGACGAGCCGCTCTCGAACCTCGACGCCGAACTGCGCGTCGCCACCCGCAAGGAGCTCGCCGCGCTCCATGCCGAGATCGGCGGCACGATGATCTACGTCACCCACGACCAGGTCGAGGCGATGACGCTGGCGCACCGCATCGTCGTGCTCCATGGCGGCAAGATCGAGCAGGTCGGCACGCCGCTCGAACTCTACAACCGGCCCGACAACCTCTTCGTCGCCGGCTTCATCGGCTCGCCGCGCATGAACCTGCTGCCGGGCAAGGTGATCCGACCGGGCACCGTCGCGATCGGCGAGGCCGGGCATGAGGTCGCCTGTCAGACCGGCAGCCTTGCCGCCGGCGCTGCCGTCACGCTCGGCATTCGGCCGGAGCATCTTGCGCTGGCGGCGCAGGATGGCGGCGTGCCGCTCGCGATCGAGCTGGTCGAGCGCCTCGGAGGCGAAAGCTATCTCTACGGGGCCTCGCCCGGCCTTCCGCAGGTCACGCTCCGGCTCGACGGCCAGAGCGAGCATCAGCGCGGCGCCAGCGTCGCGCTCGCCTTCCCGCAGCAGCATCTGCACCTGTTCGATGACGCTGGCAAAGCGGTTCGGGTTTGATTGTTCGCACTGTCATCCCGGACGGAGCGAAGCGCAGATCCGGGATCCATTCCTGAGCCTCTATCGGAAAGGCTCCGGAATGGGTCCCGGGTCTCCCTTCGGTCGCCCGGGACGACGGCGTGGTTGAGATTGAGACGTTCGGAGATCAGTTGATGAAAGCCCTGACGCAAGGCCGCTATCTCGGCCGCGACGGCGAAGCCGCCTTGTTCGATGTCGGCCTCGGCGCGACGATCGCCATCCGCATCCTCGAAGGCGATATCGGCCGGGTGACGCTGAAGCCGCAGGATGGCTATCGCCTCGACCGCGGCTGGTCGATCGCGCCGGGCGGGCTCGAGCCGCCTTATGAGGGGCGCCGGCGCGATGACCTTTCCGGTTTCACCTGCCCGCAGGCGAGCGTCAGAGAAGGCGAGGGCAAGGTCACGCTCTCGGCCGGCGGCCTCTCCACCGAGGTCACGCTCTCGCCCTTCGGCATTGCCTGGCGCCGCGACGGCGAGGCCGAGCCCTTCCTGCAGGATCGCACGACACAGGCCTATCTGATCTCGCCGCGCACCGGTGCGGTGGCGCATTTCATGGCGCGCGACTATGCCGAGCGGCATTACGGGCTCGGCGACAAGGCCGGCCCGCTCGACCGCACCGGGCGGCGCTTTGCCATCGACGCGGTCGATCCCTGCGGCTTCGACGCCGAGCTCTCCGACCCGCTCTACAAGATGCTGCCCTTCTTCATCGTCGACGGGAAGGCAGGCGCCCATGGCGTGTTCTACGACAACCTTTCGACCGGCAGCGTCGATCTCGGCTGCACGCTCGACAACTATCACGGCCTGTTCCGCTCCTGGAAAGGCGATGACGGCGACCTCGACTATTACGTCATGGCCGGCCCGACCGTGCCGGATGTGGTCAAGCGCTTCTCCTGGCTGACCGGAGGCCAGGCCTTTGCGCCGCGCTGGTCCTTCGGCTTCGGCGTCACGTCGATGGCGATCGCCGATGCGCCCGACGCCGATGCAAGGATCAGCGACTTCATCGCCAAGTGCCGCAAGCACGCGATCCCTTGCGACAGCTTCCATTTCGGTTCGGGCTATACCCAGATCGGCCAGCGCCGCTACGCTTTCAACTGGAACCGCGACAAGTTCCCGGATCCGCTGGCGACGATGAAGCGGCTGAACAAAGCCGGCATGCACACGGTCGCGAATCTCAAGCCCTGCCTGCTCGACGACCATCCGCGCCTGAAGGAAGCGCTCGACCAGGGCTTCCTGGTCAAGGATGCCAAGACTGGTGAGCCGGCCGTGGCGCAGTTCTGGGACGGGCTCGGCTTCCATATCGACTACACCAACCCGAAGGGTCGGGCCTGGTGGCGCGCCGGCATCGAGAGCGCGCTGCTCGACCACGGCTTCACCACGGTCTGGAACGACAACAACGAATACGAGATCTGGGACGAGGACGCGGTCTGCGACGGCGACGGGCGTCCGTTCCGGCAGGCGCTGGCGCGCCCGGCGCAGCCGTTGCTGATGACCAAGCTCTCCTATGAGACGCAGGCTGCGCGCGAGCCGGGCAAGCGCCAGTATTCGATCACGCGCGGCGGCTGCGCCGGCATCTCGCGCTACGCGCAGACCTGGTCGGGCGACAACGAGACCGCCTGGAAGACGCTGCGCTACAACCTGACCCAGGGGCTCAATATGAGCCTGTCGGGCATGTTCTCGATCGGCCACGATGTCGGCGGCTTCCATGGGCCGACGCCCGGGCCGGAGCTGTTCGTCCGCTTCAACGAGTTCTGCGCACTCTGGCCGCGCATGGTGATGAACTCCTGGAACGATGACGGCGTGGTCAACCTGCCCTGGATGTATCCGGAGATGGTGCCGCAGGTGCGCGAGGCGATCGGCCTGCGCTACCGGCTGATGCCCTATCTCTACACCCAGATGTGGCGGGCGAGCCGCGACGGCATCCCGGCCGTGCGCCCGCTGCTCTACGATTTCCTGCAGGATGCGGCGGCGATCGCGGTCGACGACGTCTTCATGCTTGGGCCGGACGTGCTGGTCGCGCCGGTGCTGGAGGAAGGCGCGCGCGAGCGCGCTGTCTACCTGCCGCAGCACGAGGGCGGCTGGTACGACTGGCACAATGGCGAGCACTATCCCGGCGGCGTCACCGTGACGGTTCCGGCGCCGCTCGGCCGTTTGCCGCTGTTCGTGCGGGCCGGCGCGCTGATCCCGCTCGGCGATGCCAAGGGCATCAGCGATGAGCGCGAGGTGCTGGTCTGTGGCGTGGTCGAGGGCGCGTCCGGCGAGCTCTACGAGGACGATGGCGAGACCGCGGACTGGCGCGGCGCCGGCGCGACGCTGATCCGCTTCCATGTCCGCAATGGCGAGGTCGCGATCGAGCAGCGGGGCGACGCCAAGCCGCGCGTCAACAAGATCGCGATCCGGCAGATCGGGCAGTAGCTCAGCAAGGTTGGCTCTGGGCCTGCGGCATCTGCTGCAGGCCCAGTCGAGTCTCGGTCGTCATTCGCTGCCGCGCTCATAGGAGCGCGAGCGGACGGCGAGGATGGCGATCGCCGTCACGGCGCAGCACAGCATCAGATACGCGACGACATAGGTCGGCTTGCCGCCGCCGGCCGTGACCAGCGCCGCTGCGATGAAGGGCGTAGGCCCGGCGATCGCGACGCTGTTGAGTTCGCGGGTCATGGCGATGCCCGAGAAGCGGTAGCGGGTCGGGAACAGGTTTGCGAGGAAGGCGCCCTGCGCGCTGGCGAGGCCGCCGAAGCCGATGCCGTAGCCGATGCTGAGGGCGATCGTACAGAGCAGGAGGTTTCTGGTGTCGAGCAGGGCGAACATCGGGAAGGCGTAGCAGAACACGAAGATCGCGCCGAACAGGTAGACTTTTGCATGCCCGACGCGGTCGGCGATGGCGCCCATGATCGGCGTCGTGAGGATACCCGTCAGGGTCGCGATCATCACCGCGGTGAGCGAGTCGGTGCGGGTCATGCCGAGCGTGTTGGTCATGTAGCTCAGGCTGAAGGCGCTCAGGATATAGGCGTTGGCGTTGTGACCCGTCACCGACAGGAAGCCGAAGAGCAGTTCGCGCGGGCTCTTGGAGAGGAGCTCCCCGAGCGGGACCTTCGCCTCATGGCGCTGCTCGGCCGCCTTCTCCATCGCCGCGACATATTCCGGGGTCTCGTCGAGATGCTTGCGGATGTAGAGGGCGACGAGGAACAGCAGCGCCGAGACCAGGAAGGGCACGCGCCAGGCCCAGCCGAGCAGGGTCTCTTCCGGCAGATAGGATACGAGCAGGAAGCTCAGCGTCGCGAGCATGATGCCGACCACCGTCGCGGCCTGGAGATAAGCGGTGTAATAGGCCTTGCGCTCCGGCGGCACGTATTCCGCGACGAGGGTGACCGCGCCGGCATATTCGGCACCGGCGCCGAAGCCCTGCAGCAGGCGCAGGATCACGAGCAGGATCGGCGCCCAGATTCCGGCCTGGGCATAGGTCGGCAGAAGGCCCATCGCCACGGTCGAGGCACCCATCAGGGCGATGGTGAAGATCAGCGCCGGCTTGCGGCCGAAGCGGTCGCCGATATGCGAGATCACGACGCCGCCGAGCGGCCGGCTGAAGAAACCGACGGCGAAGGTCGCGAAGGCGGCGAGCACGCCGGCCGACTCCGAGAATTGCGGGAAGAACAGCTTGTTGATGATCAGGCCGGCAGCCGCGCCGTAGAGCGCGTAGTCGAACCATTCGATCACCGTGCCGATCGTCGCCGCCGTGACGGCGCGCCGGATGTTCGCTTGTTCGGCCGGTGTCGTTCCGGCCGCGATCGCCTGGGACATGGGGTTTCCTCGAAGCTTCGTTGTTTTTGGGATGACGGTCGGCGCCGTCGCGCTCAGGCGATGGCGGCCGGCAGGTGACGATCGAAGCGCGCCGCGCTCTCGGCGAGGCCGGCGACGATGCCGGCGGAGAGCTCGACGCCGTCGCGCAATTGGCGCTCGCGCCGGGCAAGCGCATGGGCGCCCGGCAGCTCGACGTGGTCGAAGCCGGGGCGGGGCTGCGCCGCATGGCAGCGTTCGGCCAGGACCGCGACCTGGCGGTCGAAATTCTCGGTGCCGCCGAAGGCGGCCGGATCCATCACCAGGATGAAGACCGCCGCGCTCCAGCCATCGCCGCCCTCGGCGCGGCCGCGCCCGGCGAGGCAGCCGGTGAGGAGCTCGACGATGAGCCCGATCGAGAAGCCCTTATGGCCGGCCTCCAGCCCGCCGAGCGGCAGGATCGTGCCGGGCGGGTCGGCGGCGATGACGTTCGGATCGGTCGAGGGCCGGCCCTGAGCGTCCATCAGGAAGGGATGCGGCAGGCTTTCGCCGCGCTGGCGGTAGGCGGCGACGCCGCCATTGGTCATCAGGGCCGTCGACATGTCGATCAGGATCGGCGCGTCCGGCGCGGGCGCGCCGAAGGCGATCGGGTTCGAGGTCAGCACCGGCGTGACGCCGCCGAAGGGCGCGACGCTGCTGTGGCCGGGATCGGTCAGCGTCAGCAGCATCAGGCAGCCGGCGTCGATCGCCGGCTGGAGATAGGCGCCGAGGCAGGCGGTGTGGTGACTTCGCTGGATGGCGACCGCCCCCAGGCCGAAGCGCCTGGCCCGGGCGATCGCCTCGGCGGTGGCGCGGCGCGCCAGCCAGGGGCCGGGCAGCTTGCGCCCGTCCCAGGTCTGGCAGGCGCCGATATCGTTGAGGATCTCGGGCTCGCCGGCGGCGGTCATGCCGCCGCTCTCGATCTCGCGCAGATAGAGCGGCAGCAAGGCAAGGCCGTGCGTCGACTTGCCGAAGAGGTCGCCCTCGACAAGGACCTCGGCCACGTCATTGGCCTTGTCCGGCGGCAGCCCGGCACGCTCCAGCAGGCTGCGCGCCAGTGTTGTGAGATCGTCGGCGCGATAGCGGGCCGTGCCGCGCGCGGAAGGCTGGCTCATGCGAAATCCTCCTGTCGCCCGCTGCCGTCAGGTCGTCGGGTCTTCAGATCGTCCAGCCACCGTCGATGATGTGGGCCTGGCCGGTGGTGTAGGTCGCGCCCGCCAGGTAGACGACGAGATCGGCGATCTCCTGCGGCGTGCCGATCCGCCCGATCGGCTGGCGGGCGACGAAGGCGGCGCGGGTCGCCTCATAGTCGCCCTGCGCACTCAGCCGCTGCTGCAGCGACGGGCTCTCGACCGTGCCGGGGCAGATCGCATTGCAGCGGATGCCCTCAGCGACATAGTCGGCGGCGATCGACTTGGTCAGGCCGAGGACAACCGCCTTGGTCACGCCATAGGCGAAGCGGTTCGGCACACCCTTCACGCTGGAGGCGACCGAGGCCATGTTGACGATGCAGCCCGTCTTGCGCTCCAGCATGCCGGGCAGCGTCGCCTTGATGGTGCGCACCATCGCCTTGACGTTGAGGTCGTAGGCGAAATCGAGATCGGCCTCGCTGGCGTCCAGCACCGTGCCGCTCTGGACGATGCCGGCGCAGTTGAAGAGCACATCGACCCGCCCGATCTCCGCGAAAACGGCGGCGACGGCGGCGGCATCGAGCACGTCGAGCCTGCGGCGCTGCAGGTTCGGCCCGGCTTCGATCGCGGCCAGCGCGTCCTCGCTGATGTCGGTTGCCCAGACGATGGCGCCGGCGCGGTCGAAGGCCTCGGCGGTGGCGCGGCCGATGCCCTGCCCGGCGGCGGTGATGACGACGATCTGTCCTGCGAGCGCGCTCATCTCAGGCTCCCGTCCTGAGGGCGGGGGCCGCGCCATGGCTCCTGCGGTGGACGATCGTTCGCTCCAGCGCCTGCCAGTCCCAGTCGATGCCGAGGCCGGGCTGGTCCGAGGGGATCGCCTTGCCGTTCTCGATGCGGATCGGCGAGGCGGTCACGAGGTCGAGCTGCGGAATGTATTCGAGCCAGCGGCTGTTGGGCACGGCGCAGCACAGGCCGAGATGGATCTCCATCAGGAAGTGCGGGCAGACCGGCACGTTGAAGGCTTCGGCCATGTGCGCGACCTTGAGCCAGGGCGTGATGCCGCCGATGCGGCCGACATCGACCTGGACGATCGAGCAGGCGCCGGCCTCGAGATAGTCCTTGAACTGCGAGAGCGAATACATGGACTCGCCGACCGCGATCGGCACCGTGGTCGATTGCGACAGGCGGCGATGGCCACCGACATCATCGGCATGGATCGGCTCCTCGAACCAGGCGACGTCGAGCTTTTCATAGTGGCGCGCGCGCCGGATCGCCTCGTCGAGCGAGAGGCCCTGATTGGCGTCGGTCATGATCTCCCAGCCGAAACCGACCTTGTCCCGCACGGCCGAGAGGCGCTTGACGTCCTCGGCGACATGCGGGCGCCCGACCTTGACCTTGGTGCCGCCGAAGCCGCGTTCCTTGGCCTTGACGGCTTCCTCGACGAGCTCGGCCTCGTCCATGTGGAGCCAGCCGCCCTCGGTGTAGTAGAGGTCGATGGCGTTCTTGGCGCCGCCGGCGAGACGGTGCAGCGGCAGGCCGGCCTTGCGGGCGCGCAGGTCCCAGAGCGCGGTATCGATCGCGGCGAGCGCGATCGAGGTGATGGCGCCGACCGTGGTGGCGTGGACGCGATAGAACAGCGTGCGCCAGAGCCCTTCGATCTCCTCGGCATCGCGGCCGATCAGCACGGGCGCGAGATGGTCGTCGATCAGCTTGCAGACCGAGGAGCCGCCGGTGCCGATGGTGTAGCTGTAGCCGGTGCCGGTGACGCCGTCGGCATCGGTGATGCGTACCAGCGGCGTCTCCTGCAGCTCGAAGCTCTGCACGGCGTCGGTGCGCTTGACCTTGGGCTTGAGGTCGGCCTGCAGCACGTCGACGGATACGATCTTGGCCATTCCGGAGGTCCTTGTCGGGGAGTGTCAGCGCGCGCCCGGCTGGTCGGCATGCCAGCTGCCGTAGCGGCGCCACGAGGTCGTCAGATGGGCGGCGACGGCAGCCTGCGCGCCGTCCTCGTCGCCGCGCTCGATCGCGTCGAGGATGGCGCGGTGCTCGTCCAGCATCGGGCCGATGTCGTGCGGGATGCGGCTGAACAGGCGGGCGTGATGCAGATGCGGATGCAGGCTGCGGACCGCCTGGGCCAGGATCTCGTTGCCGCTGGCCGCCAGGATCGCCTCATGGAAGGCCTCGTCGGCCTGGCTGGCGCCGACATAGTCCGATGTCTGCCCCTGCAGCGGGGCCGCCTCCATGGCTGCGATGCTTTCTCGCATGCGGGCGATGGCATCGGGATCGCGGCTGCGGGCGAGCTGCCTGGCGGCCCAGCCCTCGTTCAGGATGCGGAAGTCGCGCAGCTGCTCGAACCAGTCCCGCGACGGTTCGGGTGCGACGGAGAAGCCGGTGAAGGACGCTGCGGCGACGAGGCCGAGACCTGACAGGCGGGTCAGAGCCTCGCGGATCGGCGAGGAGCTGACCTCGAATTCGCGCGACAGCGCATCGATGTTGAGCTTCTCGCCGGGTGCGTAGTCGCGGTCGAGGATGCGCTCCATCAGCAGCGCCGTCACCTGATCGACCAGCGCGACGCGCGCCAGAACGGGCTTACGGATCATCCTCTGTCTCCTCCCTGACCATCACTATCGAAGATGGATCATCGATCGTCAATGACCGATCGTGCATGATCTACGAAATGGCGATGCGGCCTCGTTTGCGGCGCTCTCTGCGGAGCTGTATTCGTCATGTCGACAAGGGACCGCACATGACGGACAAGACCATGGCCGTGCCGGCCGAGCGCAAGCGGGGCGAGGGCGTCAAGCTCGTCTACGACATCCTGCGCGACGACATCATCGACCTCGTGCTGCCGCCGGGCAGCCCGATCGACGAGATCCAGCTCGCCGAGCGGCTGTCGATGTCGCGCACGCCGATCCGAGAGGCGCTGGTGCGCCTGGCGAGCGAAGGGCTGGTGACGACGCTGCCCAACCGCTCGACGGTGGTGTCGAACATCGACTTCCTCAACCTTCACACCTTTTTCGACGCGATCACGCTGATGTACCGCGTCACCACGCGGCTGGCCGCCGAGTTCCATGTGCCGGCCGATCTCGACGTCATCCGCGCCCGGCAGGCCGCCTTCGCGGCGGCTGTCGCGGCGCAGGACGCGCTCGCGATGATCGCGACCAACCGCGATTTCCATGCCGCGATCGCCGACGCTGGGCGCAATCCCTACTACACCGGGCTGTTCTGCCGCCTGCTCGACGAGGGCCGGCGCATCCTGCGGCTCTATTACTCCTCGTTCGAGGATCGCCTGCCGCAGCGCTATGTGGCGGAGCATGAAGAAATGATCGCGGCGATCGCGGCGCGCGACGTCGAGGGCGCCGACCGGCTGGCCAGAGCCCATGCCGACCAGATCGTGCAGCAGATCCAGCAACTGATCGCGCGCGACAGGCGCCAGACGCTGGCGCTGTAGCGCGCACTCCAAACCTCGCCTTTTCGCCACTCCGAAGCCGTCTGTGACGTCCCGGAACGGTGAGTTCTTGCGCCGTGACTTTTCTTGTCGACAAATAAAATACAAAGAGTATTATGACTGTAGATCAAGGCGGCGAGACAGGCCGTCCATGGAACCGCCAGCCCGAGGAGCGCGTGATGAAGGCCCAGATCTTTTCCGGCTGCATGCCGGCGCTGATGACCCCCTGCAGGGAGGATCGCAGCCCCAATTTCGAAGCGCTGGTGCGCAAGGGCAAGGAGCTGATCGCCGCCGGCATGTCCGCCGTGGTCTATTGCGGCTCGATGGGCGATTGGCCGCTTTTGACCGACGAACAGCGCATGCAGGGCGTCGAGGCCCTGGTGAAGGCCGGCCTGCCGGTGATCGTCGGCACCGGTGCGGTCAACACCGCCTCTGCCGTCGCCCATGCCGCCCACGCCCAGAAGATCGGCGCCAAGGGGCTGATGGTGATCCCGCGCGTGCTCTCGCGCGGTTCGGTCGTCGAGGCGCAGCGCCACCATTTCAAGGCGATCCTCGCCGCGGCGCCCGATCTGCCGGCGGTGATCTACAACAGCCCCTATTACGGCTTCGCCACCCGCGCCGACCTGTTCTTCGCGCTGCGGGCCGAGCATCCCAACCTGGTCGGCTTCAAGGAGTTCGGCGGCGCCGCCGACATGCGCTATGCCGCGGAAAACATCACCAGCCGCGACGATGACGTCTCGCTGATGATCGGCGTCGACACCTGCGTCTTTCACGGCTTCGTCAATTGCGGCGCGACCGGCGCGATCACCGGCATCGGCTGCGTGCTGCCCAGGGAGGTGCTGCAGCTCGTCAGCCTGAGCCAGGCGGCGGCGCAGGGCGATGTCGAAGCGCGGCGCCTCGCGCTCGAGCTGGAGGCGGCGCTCGCCGTGCTGTCCTCCTTCGACGAGGGGCCGGAGCTCGTCCTCTATTTCAAGCACATGATGGTGCTGAAGGGCGACGCCGAGTACACGCTGCACTTCAACCCGACCGACCTGCTCGGCGAGAGCCAGCGCGGCTATGTCGAGGCGCAGCTCAAGCTGTTCGACGCCTGGTATGCGCAGTGGTCGAAGCAGGCAGGTACGCTGAGGCGCGCCGCCTGAGAACTGCCGAGGATAGGCCCTCCCAACGATAGGAGGGCCTATCCATCGGGCCATGGGTGTCGAGCTGCCCGACGTGACGAGTGTCTCAGTTGGGTCGTTAGCGGACCATCGGCCCCGCCAATACGACCTCCAACATCCCATCTTTCGTCCGGACCGCTAAAGTACAGTCTTCTCCCGAAACCTTGAACTCTTCGCCCGTTTCCAGTGCTCGGACGAAACGTGTTTTGATTTCCCGAGTAGGAGAACGATCGACCATGTGACTCACGAAAATCCTGGCAAGGCTGTCCTTGTCCACCTTTTCGCCGGCAGAGGCGCTTAGCACCGCCAGATATCCGGGCACAAACCCGGGCATGGCCACCGAGCTGGTCGATAACGACCGTTCTTTCACGAGGCATTGGATGCCTTCGTCGTCGTAGCGGCACCTCGCCCGATAAGGTTCGAACAGTGCCCGAACCTCGGCAATCGCAGCTTTCGCGTCTCTAACCGCGACCTCGCACGCCGGCGAACGACTGGGGAGCAAACTCAAAGCCAACGCTGACAAGAGGCCGATCAAACGCACCGGGACGTCTCCTAAGAGCGATACAACCGATGGTATGGTGCGCACGTTTGGTCTGCAACGGGTCGTGAGCTGACAGTCCGGCCAGACCCGTGGCTTTCTCGTTGGTCACGCAACCGCGTCGAGCCCCAGCGCCTCCAGCCGGTCCAAGTGATCGATCTCGGCTACTGTCAGGGCAACGCCATCCGCCAGCGAGCCCTCGCGGGCCTTGAAACGCCGCTGCGAGGGCAGGCGCGCGCCCTGGCCGGCGATCGCCTCGAACAGGATCTCGGCGCGGGCGAAGGGATCGCCGGGACGGCCGGCGGCGAAGCGCTCGGGCGAGAACGCCAGGATCAGCTCGCCATGCTGCGGCGCCAGCGTCGTGGTGCCCAGGAAATCGAGCGCGCCCTGGCTGGTCAGGTCGCCGATCATCACGCCGGCCAGCAGTTCGATCATGGTCGAGATCGCCGAGCCCTTGTGTCCGCCAAAGGGCAGCATCGCCCCGGCGAGCGCCGCGGTCGGGTCGGTGGTCGGCTCGCCCTGCGCATCGAGCGCCCAGCCCTCGGGCAGCGGCTTGCCGGCGCGGCGGTAGAGTTCGATCTCGCCGCGCGCCGCGACGCTGGTGGCGAAGTCGAAGACGTAAGGGTACCCGCTTTGGCGTGGCCAGCCGAAGGCGAGCGGGTTGGTGCCGAGCAGGGCGCTGATTCCGCCGGACGGCGCCACCGTCGCGTAGCTCGGGCACATCGCCAGCGCGGCGACGCCCATTTCGGCGAGCACCTCGACCTCCGGCCAGAGCGCCGAGAAATGGGTGCAGTCGTTGATCACCAGAGCCGCGAGGCCGAGCTGCTTGGCTCGCTCGGCGAGGGCGGTGGCTCCGAGCTCGAAGCCGGCGCAGGAGAAGGCGCCGCCTGCGGAAACGCGCAGCACGGCCGAGCCATCGTCATGCAGGGCGGGCTCGGCGTCGGGCGAGACCTTCCCAGCCTTGATGGTGCGCAGGCAGCCTTCGACGCGGTAAACGCCATGCGACTTGCAGCCGTCGCGTTCGCCGGCCGCGATCACGTGCGCGAGCGCCGCCGCATGCCGCGACGACAACCCGCCCTTGCGGAAGATCGCCTCGATCCGGCCCGTCAGCGCCTCCATGCTGAGGATCGTCGTGTCGCTCATGGCGCGCGCTCCGCTCGTTGCAAATCTGTATACATGCTGTATTCAGAAAGCCGACATGACTTCAAGCAGGCTTTGCGCGCCTGAGGAAAGCTCTGAACCATGGCCAGCCACACCTTCTCCTGCATCGACGGCCACACCTGCGGCAATCCGGTCCGCCTGGTTTCGGGCGGCGGCCCGCGCCTCGAAGGTGCGACCATGCTGGAGAAGCGGGCACATTTCCTGCGCGAGTTCGACTGGATCCGTACCGGGCTGATGTTCGAGCCGCGCGGGCACGACATGATGTCGGGCTCGATCCTCTACCCGCCGACACGGCCCGATTGTGACGTCGCCGTGCTGTTCATCGAGACCTCGGGCTGCCTGCCGATGTGCGGCCATGGCACGATCGGCACGATCACCATGGGCATCGAGAACGGGCTGATCACGCCGCGCGAGCCCGGCAAGCTGTCGATCGATGCGCCGGCCGGCAAGGTCGACATCAGCTATCGCCAGGAGGGCCGCTTCGTCGAGGAGGTTCGCCTCACCAATGTCCCCGGCTTCCTCTATGCCGAAGGGTTGACCGCCGAGGTCGAGGGGCTTGGCGAGATCGTCGTCGACGTCGCCTATGGCGGCAATTTCTATGCGATCGTCGAGCCGCAGAAGAACTTCCTGGATATGGCCGACCACACCGCCGGCGAGCTGGTCGGCTGGTCGCCGAAGCTGCGGGCGGCGCTGAACGCGAAATACGAGTTCGTCCATCCGGAGCATCCGGAGATCCAGGGCCTCTCCCACATCCAGTGGACCGGCAAGGCGACGCAAGGTAGCGCCCATGCCCGCAACGCCGTGTTCTATGGCGAGAAGGCGATCGACCGCTCGCCCTGCGGCACCGGAACCTCGGCGCGGATGGCGCAGCTCGCCGCCAAGGGCAAGCTCGGGGTCGGCGACGAGTTCGTGCACGAATCGATCATCGGCTCGCTGTTCAAGGGCCGGGTCGAGGCGGCGACGACGGTGGCGAATCGCCCAGCGATCATCCCCTCGATCGCCGGCTGGGCCCGGATGACCGGCTACAACACCATCTTCATCGACGACCGCGACCCGTTCGCGCACGGCTTCGTGGTGAAATAGGGCGAGATGGCAGCGGTCATGCCTATGCTGGGCATGGCACTCTACTGAGCAACATCTCTGCTTACCGCCGCAGCGAAGCGCCCTTGGCCACTGCCGCATCGCGGGCGGCGAGGGTGACGCGCGCCGCTGCGAGTGCCTGGCGAGCCCATTCGCGGACGCCGAACTCAGTGGTGCGTTCGAGATGCGGGACCTCGACGCTGACCGGCAGCTCGGCCGGGAGCTGGCTGAAGATGCCGACGAGGTCGATGCCGCCCTCGCCCGGCAGCAGACGGGCCTGCCGGGCGGTGTGAATCAGGCCTTCGGTCGTGGTGGGGATCTCGGCCGGCGCGTCGCAGAGCTGGGCATAGCTCAGGCGCGCGGTCGGGATCGCGGCGATGTCGGCGAGCGTGGTGCTGGAGCGGCCAGCGTGAAGCGCATCGACCAGAACGCGGCCATTGGGCTGATCGGCGGCGGTGACGATACGCAGTGCCGTGCTGGCGTCCGGAACCTTGGTCCACGGCATGAATTCGAGGTCGCCGGTCAGGCCATACGGCGCCGCCGCGGCGCAGAAGGCGGCGAAGGAGGCGGTGAGACGCGCCTCGTCGGGATCGTCGCCGGCGACCAGCACGGCGCGGGCCTGCAGCGCGCCGCAGACATCGAGGAAGGGTCTGACGGCCTCGACGGAAAAATCGGCGCCGAGCCGGATGATCTCGACATCGAAGACCGGGACGCCGTCGGCGATGGCGCGCCGGGTTTCGGCCAGCAGCGCGGCATCCTCGATCAGCGGGCTGGTGTCGCCGCCCGGCGCTGCCGGGAGGGCGCGCAGGCCGACGGCGTCATAGCCGAGCTCGGCGGCGAGCCGGACCGCATCGGGCGGGCTCAGCGGCACGGTGGTGAGATAGGCCAGCGACATCAGCGGCATGACGGGTATCCCTGTTCGAGTGCGCCGATGCCTGGTTCAATCGTCGGCACACTCTCATCCTTTTTGCGAAGCAGGATCTTTTCGGAGAACCGGTTTCCACTTGTCCGGATCATGCTTCAGGCGAGCGGCGAGATCGCGGTCGGCAGCGCGATCGTCGAATACATCTCGCCGGTCAGCCATTCCGGCCCGCCCTTGGGCGGCCAGATGCCCTTGGCAACAGCATCGGCCCGGACGGCGGCGCGCTGATCGAGGCTGGCGAAGGGCCAGATATGGGTAAAGCGCGGCGGCCCATCGAGCGCGTACATGGCGATGACCAGCGGCGAGAGCTCGACGCGTGCCGGTACGGCGGCCTGCCAGGCCGCGATCGTCGCCGGCACGCCGCCATGCTTCAGCATATAAGTTCGGATCTCGTAGACCGCGCCGAGCTTGCCGAGCTGCACCGGCGGCAGGAAGGGGAAGGGCGCATAGCTGTCGAAGGCGAGCCTGGCGATGTCCTCGCCGGCTCCGAACGGGTTGCCGCTTGAGAGCAGGCGCTGGCGCTCCGACAAGAGCTCGGTCTCGTCGGCGAAGCTGCGCAGCAGGATGACCTGGTTGAGCGTGCCGATCTCGCTCGCCCAGCAGCCGAGCAGGCGGCCCTTCGCCTCCGGCGCCTTCAGCGCGGCGTCGACCGCGGCGACGACCGCGCCCGCCTTGCCGAGGCGGACGGTGAGGGTGGCGATGTCATAGCGCATGGCGGTTCTCCGGGCGCGGGATCAGGAACGGTTGTTGGCGAGCGGGATGCCGCCGGCATGGTGGGCGGCGACGTAGCCGAAGGTCATGGCCGGGCCGAGCGTGATGCCGCCGGCGGGATAGCGGCCGGCCATCATGCTCGACATGTCGTTTCCGACCGCATAGAGGCCCGGAATCGGCGCATCGTGGTCATCGAGCACGCGCGCCTGCGCATCCGTCTTCAGCCCGGCGAAGGTGCCCAGGCTGCCGGGCACGATCCTGACTGCATAGAACGGCCCCGGGCCGAGCGGCGCGACGCACGGGTTCGGCTGATTGTCGGCCGCGCCCTGGATGCGGTTGTAGGGCGTATCGCCGCGGCCGAATTCGGGGTCGCGGCCCTCGGCGGCGGTGGCGTTGTAGGCGTCGAGGGTGCGGGCCAGCCCGTGGGCATCGATGCCGCAGGCCGACGCAAGCTCGGCGATCGTCGCGCCGCGCTTCAGGTAACCGTTGCTGAGCCAGGGCCGGATCGGGAAGGGGCGGGGCCGTACGCGGCCGAGCCCATAGCGGCGCAGGAAGGCGTGATCGCAGATCAGCCAGGCTTGCGCCGGCTCGCCCGCGGGCGTCGCGGCGAAGAGGGCTTGCATCACGTCGTGATAGGAATCGGCCTCGTTGCAGAAGCGCCTGCCGTCCCGGCGCACCATCAGCGCGCCGGGCTTGGCCCGCTCGACCAGATGCGGGAAGCGGCCAGGCTCGCCACCCGGCTTCGGCACCAGCGAGACCGGGGCCCAGGCGCCGGCGTGCGTGAGGTCCGACCGGACATGTCCCCCGGCGGCCTCGCCGAGCCTGAGGCCGTCGCCGGTATTGCTGCAAGGCGCCGCAGACCAGTGCTCGCGGCCGGTCGGCGCATGCGGGAAGAGCGCCGACTTGCGGGCGAGATCATGCGGGAAGCCGCCGGTGGCGAGCACGACGCCGCGTGTCGCCCGGATTGTCCGGCGTGTGCCCTCGTGCTCGATAACGGCGCCGCCGATGCGCTCGCCGTCGCGCAGCAGTTCCACCGCCGCGGTCTCCTTCAGCAAGGCTATACCGAGATCATCGGCCGATTTGAGCAGGCGCGCCACAAGGGCGTTGCCGTTGACCAGAAGCAGGCCGCGGCCATGGCTGGCGCGATCAATGAAGTGGCGCGCCAGCCGGCGCAGGACATGCAGGAAAGAGGGGAGCTTACGCGTCGCATTGAGGAAATGCTGGAGGTCGGTGCCCGACGCGATGTTCATCCCGAAGGGCGCGATCTCTTCGAGCGGCGGGCGCAGGTCCTGCAGGCGCGCGCCGAGCTCGCGCCCGTCATAGGGCTTGGCGCAGAGCGAGCGGCCGCCGGTGCCTGCGCCGGGCACGTTGCCGTGGAAGTCCGGCATCAGGTTGCCGTCGATGAAGTCGACCGCGCTCTCGCGCCGGAAGAACTCGACCATGAGCGGCCCCTGCTCGATCAGCATGGTGACGAAGGCCTCGTCATAGCCTTCGCCGAGCTCGTGGCGCAGATAGGTGCGTATCGTCTCCTCGTCCTCGTCGATGCCGGCGGCGCGGGCGAGCGGGTTACGCGGCAGCCACATCCAGCCGCCCGACCAGGCGGTGGTGCCGCCGAAATGGCGCTCCTTCTCGACCAGGACGACATCGAGGCCGAGCACGGCCGCGGTGACGGCGCTCGCCAGCCCGCCGGCACCGGAGCCGATCACCAACAGGTCGCAGGAGCTGGGCAGGTCGCTGCTCATTCCGCAGCGCGCTCCGCTGGCGGGCGCAGGCCGAGTGCGTGGCGGATCGCGCACCAGGCGAAGGTGATGGCCGGACCGATGGTGATGCCGGGGCCGGGATAGGTCCCGCCCATGACCGACTGCGCCTCATTCCCGCAGGCATAAAGCCGGCCGATCGGCCGGTCGCCCTCGCCGAGCACCTGCGCGTTCTCGTCGATGACGAGGCCTGTGGCGGCGCCGATATCGCCGGGCGTCAGCTTGACCGCGTAGAAGGGGGCCGTCGCGATCGGGCCGAGCGTCGGATTGGGCAGGCCGCGCGAGGCGTCGCCGTTGACGCGGTGATAGTCGGTTGTGCCGCGGCCGAACTCGGGATCGACGCCGCTGCGGGCATGGTCGTTCATGCGGGCGATGGTGTCGCCGAGCGCAGCGGGATCGATCGAAAGCTTGCCGGCGAGTTCGGCGATGGTCGCGCCTTCGACGAGATAGCCGTCGGCGACGAAGGGTTTCAGGTCGCGCGTGCCCATCCTGACCATGCCGAGCCCGTAGCGCCTGAGACCTTCGGCGTCGGTGATGATCCAGCAGGGGATGGTCGGACGCGTCCGGTTCGCCTCGAACATGGCGCGGCTGAACAGATGATAGGAGGTGGATTCGTTGACGAAGCGCCGGCCGGTCTGGTCGACACAGACAGTGCCCGGCTTGCTGCGGTCGAGTACGAAATGCGGGAAGACCGCGGTGCTGCCATCCGGCCTTGTCCGCGTCGAGACGGGCGCCCAATAAGCGTTGTCCCGGCTGCCCTCGCCGAAGCGCGCGCCGAGCTTGAGCGCCAGGTCCTGCATCGCGCCGGTGTGGCCGGGGGCGGCCGGGCTGAGCGCCGGCGTCGGTGAGTGCAGCATGGCGCCGCGGCGCTGCGGATGGCGGTTGAAGCCGCCGGCGGCGAGCACGACGGCGAGGCCAGCCGCGATCGCGCGCGTCGCACCGCCATGCTCGACGACGACGCCGGTGACGCCGTCAGGACCTGTCTGCAATTCGGTGATCGCGGCGTTGAGCAGCACCGTGCCGCCATGCTGCTTCAGCGTCAGCAGCAGGCTGCCGATCAGGGCGTTGCCCATGACGAGGCGGGTGCCGCGCTTGCCGCGGAGGCGGTCCAAGCCGTAGCGGCCGAGGATGGCGGCTGCGTGCCTGAACGAGGCCCAGGACGTCCGGAGCTTGAGCAGGTGGCCGATATCGGTGCGGTCGATCATCATGCCGCCGAACAGCGTGAATTCCGGGATCGGCGGGCGGATACGGTGGAGATCGGCGCCGAGCTGGCGGCCATCGAAGGGAATCGGCTCGAGGGCGCGGCCGCGCAGGGTCGAGCCCTCGACATCCGACTCATAGTCGGGATGGGTCGCATAGGGGCGGAAATGCACCGCGGTGCGTTGTTCCAGCGTGGCGATCGCCTGCGGCCCGGCGCGCAGGTAGGCTTCGCGCAGCTGCGCCGAGGAATGGTTGCCGACGACGCCGTCGAGGAAACGAGCAGCTTTTTCAAATGAGTCCCCGGTCGCGACCTTTTCGGCATGGAGCGAGTTCGGAATCCAGGTGGTGGCGGCGGAGAGGGCACTGGTGCCGCCGACGTGCTCGGTGCGCTCGACGACCAGCACCGAGCGGCCCTCGATCGCTGCGAAGACGGCCGCCGCCAGTCCTGCCGCGCCGGAGCCGGCGACGATGACGTCGTAGGAGATCTGTTCCGGCAGGGCCGCCAGCGTCGTGAACATCACAGAACCTCAGCCGATGCGCTCGCCGGCGAGCAGGAAGTCGACCATGGCGCTCTGCAGCGCCTGGTACATGTCGCTGCCGGTCGAGGTCGGGCAGCCGCGCTTGCGGGCAGCCTCGATCAGCGGCGAGACCACGGGAACCGTGATGACGCAGCCGACGAAAGTCTCGGGCGCAAGCTTGTCGACCTCGACCGGCAGCGGATCACCGGGCTTCATGCCGGCCGGAGAGGCATTGGCGACGAGCTCGAATCCGGTCGGATCGGCCGAGCCGACGATGACCTTCGTGCGGCCCCGCCCGTCGAGGCGGGCGATGAGCCGGTCGCGGCGCTCGGCGTCGGCATCGTGGATGGCGAGTTCGCTGACTCCGGCATCGACGAGGGCGAGCGCGATCGCCGAGCCGGCGCCGCCGGCGCCGATCAGCAGGGCGCGCTTGCCGGCGGGCTCGCCGCCATTGGCCTTGACAGCGCCGACGAAGCCGAGCCCGTCGACGATGTCGCCATGCCAGGCGCCGTCCTTGCGCCGGCGCATGATGTTGACGGTGCCGAGGAAGTCGCCGCGCTCGGTCGCGCTGGCGCAATGGCGATGGCAGGCGAACTTGTGAGGCACGGTGACGATGATGCCGTCGCAGTTCGGCACATGGTCGAGCGCGCTCAGGAAGCCAGCGAGATGGTCTGGCGCGACGCGCACCGGCGCGACGATGCCGTCATGGCCGCGCGCGGCGAAGGCGGCGGTCATGCCGGCCGGCGACTTCACCTGTGCGATCGGCTCGCCGACGATGACATTGAGGCGGGTCGCGCCGGTGATGGTGATGCTCATGGTGATGTCCTCCGGCCGCAGCAGTTTTGAGTTGGCCCATTTTCTTCACGCGAACCGGTGTCCACTTCGCTCGAAAATGCTTTAGGCCGCACGAGTGTCCTGGGTTTCGACGACGCCGAGAAGCCGCGCCTGCAAGGCTTCGTCATGCTCCAGCTGGGCGGCCTCGCCGGCGAAGGCGACCTGGCCGTTGACCAGCACATAGGCGCGGTCGACGATCGGCAGCACGAGCTCGGCATGGTGCTCGACGATGACCATGGCGACGCGTCCGCGCAGCTTCACCAGCGCTTCCATGACCTCGTTGACCACGGCCGGGGCCAGGCCCTCGAAGGGCTCGTCGAGCAGGACGAGCTTGCTCGGCACCATCAAGGCTCGGGCGATCGCGACCATCTGGCGCTCGCCGCCCGAGAGGTTCTCCGCCTTGGCGGCCTGGCGCGTCCTGAGGCGCGGGAACAGAGCGAAGGCCTCCTCCAGCGTGATGCCGCCCGGCCGCTGCGCCAGCAAAAGGTTCTCGGTGACGGTGAGGTTGGGGAAGAGCCGGCGCCCCTCCGGCACCAGTGAGATGCCGAGCCGGTTGATCTCGAAGGGCCTGAGCTTGCGCAGGTCCGTGCCGGCGAAGCTGATCGAGCCTGCGTCGAGAGGCAGGCTGCCGGTCAGCGCGCGCAGCGTCGTGGTCTTGCCGACGCCGTTGCGGCCGAGCAGCGCGACAGCCTCGCCCTCGCGGATGGTAAGATCGACCCCGGAGAGAACGGTGCTACCGCCATAGCCGACGGCGATGCCTTTTGCATCGAGCAGGACCGGGCTCGTCGCGCCCGCACGTCGTGTCACTGCTGGGGCGGACGCCCGCTCGCCGTCCTGGGCGGCGCCGAGATAGGCGGCGATGACCTCGGGATTGCGCGCGACCTCGGCCGGCTTGCCGTCGGCGATCATCCGGCCCTGATGCAGCACCGAGATGCGGTCCGAGATGGCCAGGACCCGGTCGATGTCGTGCTCGATCAGCAGCACGGCGTGGCGTTGGGCGAGCTTGCGGATGAGGTCGGCGACGACGATGCGGTCGGCTTCGGCGAGGCCCGCCAGCGGCTCGTCGAGCAGCAGCAGCTTGGCCTCGATCGCCAGCGTCACGCCGATCTCGAGCAGGCGCTTGGCGCCATGCGGCAGATCCTGGGCAAGCTCGGCGGCCTGGTCGGCGAGACCGACGGCGTCGAGGATCGACCAGGTTCGCGCGTTGATCGCCTGATCGGCATGGGCATCGCGCAGCAGGCCGCGGGCGCCGATCCGGTGCGCCTGCACGGCGATGCGGACATTCTCGAAGACGCTGAGATTCGGGAAGATCGAGAGGATCTGGAAGGAGCGGCCCATGCCGAGCTGGGCGCGCGCATGCATCGGCAGGCGGGTGACCTCGCTGCCCTCGAAGAAGACCTGGCCGCTGGTGGGCGGCAATACGCCGGTCAGCATGTTGTAGAAGGTGGTCTTGCCGGCGCCGTTGGGGCCGATGATCGAGTGCAGCACGAAGGGCTTGACCTGAAGGTCGATCTCCTTGGCCGTCACCAGGCTGCCGAACTGCTTGGAGAGCTTGCGCGTCTCCAGGATCGGCTTGTCCGGATCCATCGCCTGCGCGGCGCTGACATAGGGCTCGATCAGCGCCGGCCGCGGCGGGATGCTGCCCCGAGTCAGGGTCCAGCGCTGCTTGCCGATGAGGCGCTGGGCCAGGCCCTGGATGCCCTCCGGCGAGAGCAGGGCGAACAGGATCAGGATCGGCGCGAAGATCAGCCACCAGTTCTCGGTGATCGCCGAGAGCCGGTTCTCCAGGATGATGAAGGTGATCGCGCCCCAGAGCGGGCCGAGGAAATGGTGGACGCCGCCGAGCACGGTCATCAGCAGCGCGTCGCCCGCATGCTGCCAGCTCAGATTATTGGCGTAGACGCCCTGCAGCAGGAAGGTCAGCAGCGCGCCGGAAAAGCCGACGAAGCCGGCCATCAGCACGAAGGAGCCGAGCCTGAGCAGGTAGACGTTGAAGCCGAGGCTGCGGGCGCGCTGCTCATTGTCGCGCACCGCCTGGAGCGCCCTGCCGAAGGGCGAATGCACCAGCCGCCAGAGCAGGCAGATGCCGGCAACGACGGCGGCCAGCACGAAGAGATGGAAGGAGAGGTCGCTGGGAAAGCTGGCGCGGGCGACGCCCTGCAGGCCGTTCTCGCCGCCGGTGACGGCCGTCCACTTGAAGGCGACCTCGAAGGCGATCTGCGAGCAGGCCAGCGTCAGCAGCGAGAAATAGAGGCCCTTGCGGCGCAGGATCAGCGCGCCGAGCCCGAATGCCAGCACGAGCGAAAACAGCACGGCGAGCACGATGCCGAAGACGTCGTTGCTGATCCGCCCGAGCACGAAGAAGGCGGCGGCATAGCTGGCGCAGCCGAAGAAGACTGAGGCACCGAACGGGACGAGCCCGGTATAGCCGACGAGCAGGTTCACGCCCATGCCGTAGAGCGTGTAGATCGCGATTTGGGTGATCAGGCCGATCGGCGCGCCGAGGCTGAGCCAGAGCAGCGTCAGGCCGGAGAGGACGAGGCTGGCCCAGAGGGCGGGATGCGCAAGGAAGCCGCGGGCGTTCATTCGAAGCGCTCCCACTTTTCACCGAAGAGGCCACGGGGACGCACGAGGAGGATCGCCGCCATCAGCACATACATCGCAGCGCCGGCCCATTCCGGCTGGAACTGGATGGTCATGGCGATGGTGACGCCGACGAGCAGCCCGGCGATGATCGCGCCGGCATAGGAGCCGAGCCCGCCGATCGTGACGATGACGAAGGCCGGCATGATCGCGCTCGCCGCCATGGTCGGCGTCACCGTCCAGAGGGGGGCTGCGAGCAGTCCAGCCAGGCCGGCGAGCAGACAGCCGATGCCGAAGACGAAGCTGAACACCACCGGCAGGTTGATACCGAGCAGGCCGACCATCTCGGCATCGCGCGAGCCGGCCCGGATGATCCGGCCGAAGGGCGTGTAGGTCAGGAAGGCCCAGAAGGCGACGAGAGCGGCGACCGTCACCAGCAGCACGAACATCCGGTATTTGGTCAGCAAGACCGGCCCGTATTCGACGAAGCCGGAGAGGAAGCGCGGCGCGCTGAACGGCAGGGGCGCCCCGCCGAAGATCATGCGCAGCACCGCCTCGAACAGCAGCGCCAGCGCGAAGGTCAGGATCAGGCCGAGCAGCGGCTCCTTGCCGTAGAGATGGCGAATCAGCACGATCTCGACCAGCATGCCGAGCGCGCCGGTGACGAAGGGCGCGAGCAGTGCCGCCCACCAGCCGAATTCGCGCGCCAGCACCAGAGCGACATAGGCGCCGACAGCGAAGAAGGCGCCATGGGCGAAGTTCACGATGCCGAGCAGCCCGAAGATGATCGAGAGCCCGACGGCGATCAGCACATAAAGGAAGCCCAACACCAGGCCGTTCACGGCCTGGGACAGGATCATATCGAGCATGGCAGGCGCTCCTCGAACGGGCGCGGCGAGGGAAGAGGAAGGGACCGGCCGGCGCGTGGCTCGGCCGGTCCTTCATCCGGCTGGACGGAGCGTCAGAGCGCGTCCATCTTGCAGGCGCTTTCGGCCTGCGAGCCGAAGGCCTTGTCGATGTCCCCTTGCGTCTTCGGCAGCTCGGCCTTGATGTCGAAATAGTCCCATTTGTCGGTGATCTTCGGCTTGATGCCGGCGATCAGCAGGCGATTGACCATCTGATGGTCGAAGTCGCGATAGTGGACATCGAGGTCGCCGCGCTTGACCTGCCATTTCTCCAGCGCGGCGACGATCGCCGCCGGCTCGGTCGACTTGGCAGCCTCGATCGCGTCGAGCAGGCTCTTCATGCCGAACCAGCCCATCCACGCCTTGTCGGCGGCGGGGCGGTTGTATTTCTTCTCATAGGCCGCCGCCATCGCCTGCTCTTCCGGCGGATTGTTCGGGTTCTTGTAGTACCAGGTCAGGGTGTAGAGCCCGTCGGCAGCCTCGGGCCCGACGCCCCAGAGGTCGGTATTGCCCACCGAGATCTCGGCGAAGGGGATACGGCCCTTCATGCCGAGCTCGTTCCACTGCTTCAGGAAGGTCGTGAGGTCGCTCGCTGCGACGCCGCCGATGACCACATCGGGCCTGGCGGCGCGGATCTTCAGGATGAAGGAGCTGTAGTCGGGCGTGCCGACCGGCACCTCGTCGGCGCCGACGATGGTGATGCCGTTCGCCTTGGCGTAGGCCTCGAAGGCCCTCTTGATGTCCTGGCCGAAGGCGTAGGCGGCGGTCAGCAGATACCACTTCTTGCCGATCTCGCCGCAATAGGGCGCGAGCGCGCGAACATGCACCTCGACCGGCGGCTGCAGGCGGAAGGTATACTTGTTGCAGGATTTTCCGGTGAGGTCGCCGGTCGCGGCGTTGGCGGCGACATAGGGGATCTTGGCCTTCTTCGCCACGGCCGAGATGCCCAATGCGAAGGAGCTCAGTGCGCCGCCGACCATGCCGACGACCTTGTGCTCGCCGACGAGGCGCTCGGCGTTCTGCTGGGCGCCCTGCGGATTGGGCTCGTCGAGCCAGACGATTTCGGCGGGGCGACCGAGCAGGGTGTTGTTGCGCTGCTCAAGCGCCAGCATGCCGCCTTGGGCGAGGTATTCCGACTGGTCGACGATGCTGCCGGTCTTGGCCCAGATCATGCCGATCTTGATCGGCTCGGCCGCGGCGGCGTGGCCGATATAGGGCATGCCGAGCCGGGCCGAGACGAGCCCGCTCGCGCCAAGCGAGCCGGCGCCGAGGAGCAGGCTCCGGCGCCTGATGGTGGAAATCCGCTGCGGCTTGTCTGAGTCGGTCACGACGTCCCTCCCTGCATTGGCGTTCCCCGGAGGCCTTGCCTGGCTCCGATTGGCTGGCTCCGCGATGCGTGCCGGCGGCGATGCTCTAGCATAAATGGAATAAAATTCCAGTCCTATTTTCAAAAATGGAATCTTGTTCCAGATAACTTGACCGATGATCCCGCCAGCGGGATAAGGAGGCGCAACGCAGGAGGCCGGGGCATGTCGCCATTCTCAATCGGGATCGTCGGGGCCGGAGCAATCGGCCGCCTCCATGCGGACGTGATCGCGGGAACGGATTTCGCCGTGGTCGCCGGCCTCGCCGATCCGACCGAGGCCGGCCGGGCCTTTTGCGAAGAGCGTGGTTTGCGCTGGTTCCCGGATCACCACTCCCTGATCGCCGCGGGTGGTTTGGAGGCGCTGATCGTCGCGACGCCGAACCAGACCCATCTGCCGATCGGGCTCGATGCGATCGCGCAGGGGATTCCCGTGCTGATCGAGAAGCCGGTCGCGGTGACGGTGGCAGAGGGCGAGGAGCTGGCGGCTGCTTCGGCCCGCGCCGGTTTGCCGGTCCTCGTCGGCCATCACCGGCGCTACAACCCGATCATCGCCACGGCGCGCGAGACGGTGCAGAGCGGCGGGCTCGGACGGCTGACCACCGCCACGGTGCTCTACACCTTCTACAAGCACGACGCCTATTTCGATCTGGCCTGGCGGCGCGAGCCCGGCGGCGGGCCGGTTCTGATCAACCTGATCCACGAGATCGACCTGATCCGCTTCATCTGCGGAGAGATCGTCGCGGTCCAGGCCGTCACCTCCGACCGCATCCGCGGCCTGCCGGTCGAGGACACCGCGGCGGTGCTGCTCGAACTCGCGAATGGCGCGCTGGTGACGGTCAGCCTGTCCGACACCGCCGTGGCGCCGTGGAGCTGGGACCTGTCCTCGGGCGAGTTGCCGAACTATCCGGCGCAGCCGGCACCGGTGACCTCGCATTTCCTGTCGGGGACGGAAGGCTCGCTGACGCTGCCCGGGCTCGATCTCTGGCGCTATGACGGCGAGAAGAGCTGGTTCGCGCCGATCTCACGGCAGACGCTGCCGATCACGCGCGAAAGCCCTTATCTGCGTCAGCTGCGTCACCTTCGCGATGTCGTGCGCGACGGCGCCAAGCCGCTGATCGACGCCGCCGATGCGACCCGCACCTTGCGGGCCACACTTGCCGTCCACGAAGCGGCACGCCAGAGACAACGCCAGGAACTCCATGATGGATAGGGCCATGGCGAAGAAGCTCGTCGCTGACACGGAAGAGGCCGAGGCCGATCAGGCTCCGAGCGGGCTGCTCGAGCGGACGCTGGGGGTGATCGAGCTCCTGGCGGCCCATGCGCACGGGCTCCCGCTCTACGAGATCGCCGAGCGGCTGAGCATCCCGCGCAGCGCGACGCATCGTGTCCTGACCAGCCTGGTCGAGCGCGGCTATGTTCGCCAGGAGCGCCATCACGGCATGTACCAGCTCACGGCCAAGATCGCCTCGCTTGCCTTCAGTTTTCTCGCCGGCAGCGGCATCACCGATCTCGCCCAGCCGGTGCTCGACCAGCTGGCGCGCGAGACCGCCGAACTGGTCCGCCTCGCTTTGATCGATGGGCGCGAGCTGATCTGGGTGGCAAAGTCGCAAGGCTCGCCCTTCGGCCTGCGCTATGACCCAGATATGGGCCAGTCGGGCCGGCTCTCCTGCTCGGCCAGCGGCCATGCCTGGCTCTCCTGCCTGCCTGAGGAGGAGGCGCTCGCGATCGTGGAGCGCCAGGGCTACGGCTCGCGCGAGGAGTTCGGCCCGAAGGCGCCGCAGACGCCGGCCGCTTTGCTCAAATATCTGCGCCAGGCCCGCAAACGCGGCTTCAGCATGGTGAGCCAGACCTATTCGCCCTGGATGAGCGCGACGGCGGCGCCGATCCGCAGCGCCCAAAGCGGCGAGGTCATCGGCGCGCTGGTGATCGCCGGGCCGCATATCCGCCTGACCGAGGAGAAGATGCTGATCTTCTCGCCGATGCTGCTCAGTGCCGCGCGGGAACTGTCGCTCGCGCTGGGGGCGAGCCCGACGCTGGTCTCGCATCAGCCGCGGGGCCCCTTCTTCGGCTGAGGCAAGGCTTCACAGGAAGATTTCGCAGGGACGCGTGAGAGAATGCAGCTGGCGGCGCATACCTTCGGTTTCGTCTGGCAGGAGGAGGCGGAGGCGGCGGTTGCGGCGCTGGCCGGCGCCGGTTTCCGCCGGATCCAGCTGATGGCTTCGCCGCCGCATTTCGATCCCTGGCGCGAGGACGAGGCCCGGACCGCGCGGCTGCGCCGGCTCGTCGAAGACCATGCCCTCGAATTGCTGGCTGCGGATCTCGCCAGCAGCGACATCAACCTCGCCAGTGCCGCGCCCGAGGTCGTCGCCTTCTCGGTCGAGGCCTATCGCCGGCTGGCGCTGCGCTGTGCCGAGCTGGGCGCGCGGCATGTCTGCGTCGGCTCCGGGCGGCGCCACGCGCTGCTCGCCAAGGCCAATGATCGGCTGATGCAGAGCTTCCGGCCGGCTTTCCGTCAGGTGGTGGAAGCAGCGCGCTGGGCTGGGGTCGGCGTCATCCTGGAGAACCATCCGCAGGGGCTGCTCGACAGCGCCGCGACGATCGCACGCTTCCTCGACGAGGAGGGCTATGACGACATCGCGGTGATCTACGACGTCGCGAACGGTTTCGCGATCGGGGAGGATCCGGCGCAGGGCCTGCGCTTGCTCGCCGGGCGCATCGGCATCGTCCATCTCTCGGACAGCCCTGCCGGCCAGTGGCGGCATGATCCGATCGGCAGCGGCGCCATCGATTTTTCCGCGATCAGGCTGGAGCTAGAGCGGCAGGGCTATGCCGGGCCGGTGGCGCTGGAGATCCTGTCGGAAGCGCCGCTCGCCGGGCTGCTCGATGGGGTGGCGCGGCTGGTGGCGCAGGGCTGGCACTTCGACGGGGAGCTGCCGAAAGCTGCCTAGCTCGGCGGTCGCGATACAGGCTGCGCGCACGGCACCATCAGCAAATTCATTTGAACGCGGGCGCGACCGCGTCCAGCCCGGCCGGGACCTTGCGACCTTCAGGATCGACCTGCCGCGTCTGCGCAGCATCGCGACGACCAACCTGCCGTCCTGCGCATCGCGCTCGGCGCGGCGATGATCGAGTTCGTGCGGGCCAAGCAGGGCGTCAGCTACATCACCTTCTACCACTGGGAGGTGCGCAACCCCGAGACGATATATGCCGGCCTCGTCGTAGTGATGGCGCTCGGCGTGCTGCTGACCTATGGCCTGCAATGGCTGCAGCGCCGGCTGATTCCCTGGCAGCGCTGAGGCCTCGGCTGGCGGCTCAATCCAGCAGCGGGCTGAACTGGTCGAGCGAGGAACTGCGGGGCGCGCGGCCGGTCGCCCTGCGGCCGGGCATCGGCTCGACATCGTAGCGCTTGGCCATCTTCAGGATATGGGTGTTGAGCGCGGCCAGGGCGCCCGGCAGGTCGTCGTTCTCCAGCTTCTCGACAATGTCGAAATGCTCGGCGCTCGCCTCGTTCTTCACCGAGGCGGTCGAGCGATGCGAGCGCAGCGCCGAGACCTTGCTGGAAATCAGGCGATAGGCGCTGATCAGATAGGGGTTGGCGCTGTTCTCGATCGCCACCAGGTGGAACTCGGTGTCGGCATTGGCGCTGCCATAGTGATCGTCGGCCAGGATCGCCTCATGCATCTTGCGGGCGGCAATCGTCATCGCGGCGAGGGTCTCGTCACGCTTGCGGGCCATCGCTAGGCTCAGCGCCTCCGCTTCGACCATGCGACGGAATTCGCAGAGATTGCCGATGTCCTCCCGCGTCGGCAGGAAGACGAAGCTGCCGCGTTGCGGCCGGATGTCGATCAGGCCCTCCTGCTCCAGCGCCGTCAGCGCCTCATGGACCGGGCTGCGGCTGACCCCGAGCCGGGAGGCGAGCTTGTCCTCCGACAGGGCGTCGCCGAGCTCGACCTCGCCGTCGAGAATGGCGCGGCGCAATCGCTCGGTGACGCGCGCCGTCAAAAGCCCTCGTGGCCTTGCATCCACTGTGATGGACCTCCTCGACCCTATCGGATGCCGGCTCGTCCCGAATAAGGCGAGGGGCATCCGCAATCCTGTGGCGTCAGTCAGAAGAGCGGTCTTCCGGCAGGTGGCTTTCTGTCAAGTTGCAAGTGGTCAAGTCGCGAGTGAATCGAGGAATGCCCGCGTCGCCTGCATTCCCCGCTTTGCCTTCTCCGTAAAGCTCAGCCCCGCGACGCTTTCATGCGGGGTCTCGACACTGATCCAGATGTCGCTCGGCAGCTGTGCCATCAGCTCCTTCAGCCAGAGATCGCCTTCCGCCGGCAGCAACCGCGCGCCGCGCGCCTCGGCGATGGCATCCGCATCGCTGGCGGGCTGCGCGGACGGTGCATCGCAGAGCTGGAGATAGAGCATCAGCTCGCGCGGCAGCGCGGCGACGCTGGCCGGGCTGCCGCCCGAGCGCGACAGGTGCAGCGTGTCCAGCAGGATACCGACATTGTCGCGACCGGAGGCTCGCGCCAGCGCGGCGGCGTCTTCGATCGTCGCAGCAGCGCGCCAGCGCATGAACTCGATTGCCATCTTGATGCCGTGCCGGGCGGCGGCATCGGCGATCTGGCCAAGATTGTCGGCGGCGCGCGATCCCTCGGGGTCTTCCGAGGTGATCTGCATGATCGGCATGCCGAACTCGGCCGCGGTCTCGATCACCGGCAGCCAGGCCTCGACATCGGTCTGCGGCAGCAAGGTGAAGACCTCGCCATCGAAGAAGCTGACGCCGAGATCGGCGGCCACGGTCTTGATCTGCCGGGTCAGGGCCTTGTCGCCGACGATCGGATGGGCGAGCTCCAGGCCATGCGGCGCGATCAGCCTCAGGCCGGCGGCGTCGTATCCGGCCGCGGCGGCGGCCTGGACATGCTCGACCGGCGGGCAGCCAAAGACAGTCAGATAGGCGAGCGACAGGGGGTAAGTCTGGTGCAAGGCGAAATCCTCAATAGGTCGCGCGGCCGCCGGAAATGTCGAAGACCGCGCCGGTCGAGAACGAGCACTCCTCCGAGGCGAGCCAGCCGACCAGCGCCGCGACCTCTTCCGCCCGGCCGAGGCGGCCCATCGGGATCTTGGCGGTGACGAAGGCCTTGAACTCCGGCGTCAGCTGGTTGAGCATCTCGGTCTCGATCGCCGCCGGCGTCACGCAGTTGACCACGATCGGCGTCGTCGCCAGCTCCTTGCCGATCGACTTGGTCAGGCCGATCACGCCGGCCTTCGAGGCGGAGTAGGCGACTGCGTTCGGATTGCCCTCCTTGCCGGCGATCGAGGCGAGGTTGACGATGCGGACATAGCCGGTCTTCAGCATCTCGCGCACCGCCGCCTGACAGCAATGGAAGACGGCATCGAGATTGAGCGCCATGACGAAGCGCCAGCCCTCGGCCGGATACTCCGCAAAGGGGGCGAGCGGGCCGTTATGGCCGGCGCAGGTGACGAGGATGCCGAGCGGGCCGAGATCGGCCACGACCTTCTCGGTGGCGGCTGCGACCGCGGCGGCATCGGTGACGTCGACCTTGTAACCCCTGGCGTTTGGCAGCTTCGCCGCGGCCTGCTCGGCGCGGCCGGCATCGATATCCCAGATCGCGACCCTGTGCCCCTTGGCTGCGAGCCGCTCGGCGATCGGAAAGCCCAACCCGCCCGCTCCCCCGGTCACGATCGCGACCCGAGCCGTTTCCGCTGCCTGCATCTCGCTTCCTCCCTGTTGGCGAGCCGGTGATTACCCACTTGACTCATCCAACATACTAACATTCTAGTAGGCTAGTTGTTGAGGAAACGATCCCGTTGTCAAGCCGCCGGTACAGGCCGGCTGATGGCGGGAGGCTCGAGAGACGGACGAGATGGGACTGAAAGGTTCAGCCTTCCTGGCGATCTGGCACGACATCGCCGAAGGCCAGCACGGCGAATACATCGAGTGGCATACCCGGGAGCACATGCCGGAGCGCCTTTCCGTGCCGGGCTTTCGGACCGGCAAGCGCCTGCATGCGCCGGACGCCGCCCGCTATGTCTTCGGCACGATCTATGCGGGCGATGATCTCGAGGTCTTCCGCTCGCCCGGCTATCTCGCCCGGCTGAACAATCCGACGCCGTGGACGGCGGCGGTGGCGCCCAGCTTCCAGAATTTCCTGCGGGTCGCCTGTGAGCGGGTCGCAAGCGCCGGCAATGGCGATGGCGGCAGCATGGCGACCATCCGCTTCGATTTCGCGCATCCCGGCAGTGAGGCTGCGTTGAGACAGGAGGCGCAGGCGCTCGTCGATGCGATCCTGGCGCTGCCCGGGGTATCCTGCGTCCATCTCGGCATCGCCCGCTCCGAGGTTTCGGGCGTCCGCACCCGAGAGACCGAATTGCGCAGCGCGATGGCGGAGAAGGCGTTTGACGCGGTGATCCTGGTCGAGGGCTCGCAGCGCGCCGGCCTCGAAGCGGCAGTGCCGGAGATCGAGCGCCTCGCCATCGCGACCGGTACGCTGACCGCGCCGGCGGTGGACCTCTACGAGACCGCCTTCAGCCTGACCAGCGAGGACATGCAAGGTCAGGCTTTGCAAGACGCGAACCGGCAGGTGCGGGCATGACGCGCATCCTCGTCACCGGTGGCGGCGGCTTCCTCGGCGCCTGGATCCTGAAGCGCCTCGCCGAGGACGGTCACGCCGTCAGGATCTTCGATCGCTCGACCGACCGGCGCGTGCTGCGCGAGATCGCCGGCGAGCTGGCCGAGCAGGCCGAATGGGTCCAGGGCGACATCACCGAAGCTGCGGCCCTGGTGCAGGCCGCGCGCGACTGCTCCGCCATCATCCATCTCGCGGCCCTGCTGACACCGGCCTGCAAGGCCGATCCGGTCCTCGGCGCGCAGGTCAACCTGATCGGAACGCTCAACGTCTTCGCTGCGGCCAAGGCGAACGGCATCGCGCAGGTCGCCTATGCCAGCAGCGGCGCCGTCTTCGGGCCTAATGACGGCGAGCGGCCGGAACCGATCACCCATTACGGCGCCTTCAAGCTGGCGACCGAAGGTTGTGCCCGCGCCTATTGGCATGACGACGGCATCGCCAGCGTCGGCCTGCGCCCGACCATCGTCTACGGGCCGGGCCGCGAGATCGGGCTGACCGCCGGGCCGACGCTCGCCTGCCGTGCCGCTGCGGCCGGGCAGCCCTTCACCATCGACTATTCCGGAGCGCAGGACCTGATCTTCGTCGACGATGTCGCCGCGGCCTTCGCGGCGGCCGCGACGAAGCCGATCACCGGCGCGCACGCCTTCTCGCTGACCGGCGGTACAGCCGACGTCGCTGAGGTCATCGCGGCCATCGAGGCGGACGTGCCGGGGGCACGGATCGGCTTCGACGGGCCGCCGGTGCCGATGGCGGCGAAGATCGCGCCGACCCCGTTCGAGGCGGTCCTGGGGGCGATCCCGCGGACATCGCTGCGCGAGGGCATCACCCGGACGCTGGCGCATTACCGCGCGCTCGCGCCGGCTGCTTGAGCGGGCGGAGGAGAGAGACGCAGGCCGATCAAAGAGATTGCCGTCGCGAAAACGGAGCTAGGCGACCACAAGACCAGCGCGACGGCAGGAACTGGTGACGACACGACAAACCGGAGGAGGAAAATCATGTTGGGCAAGTTTTCGCGCCGTGCCGCGCTCGCGATGGTCGCGGGTCTCGGCCTCATCGGCGCCGCATCCCAGGCGGACGCGCAGACGCTGGAGAAGATCAAGAAGGCTGGCGTCATCCGCATCGGCGTCATGGGCGAGCAGGCGCCCTGGGGCTCGATCGACGCCAGCGGCCAGAACATCGGCTATGACGTCGATGTCGGCCGCCTGATCGGCGAGGAGCTCGGCGTCAAGGTCGAGTTCGTGCCGAACGCGGTCGCTGCCCGTATCCCGAACCTCCTGACCAACAAGGTCGACCTGCAGATGGCGGTGATGGGGATGTATCCCGACCGGGCTAAGGCGGTGCAGTTCTCCAAGCCCTATTCCGGGCTGAAGATCATCCTGCTGTCCAGCAAGAAGAACAAGATCGAGAAGATCGAGGACGCCCGCAACCTGCGCATCGGCGTGCCGCGCGGCGCCGCCCAGGACAAGGCGATCACCACGCTGCTCGGCGACGTCCCGAACATCCGCCGCTTCGACGACGACAGCTCGACCATGCAGGCGCTCGTCTCGGGCCAGGTCGACGCGATCGGCGGCAACACCACCTACAAGATCAATCTCGACAAGGCCGCGCCCGGCAACGACTTCGAGCAGAAACTCGTCTTCAACGAACAGTGGCAGGGCGTCACCACCAAGCTCGGCGATGCCGAGATCAACGCCTGGCTGAACGCGTTCATCGACAAGGCCACGGCCGACGGCCGGCTTGAGAAGATCAGCCAGAAATGGCTGGCGCAGCCGCTGCCGACCTTCCCGGCCGCGGTCGAGGGCGTGCCCTTCACCGTCGCCAAGTAAGGGCGGCTCAGCTCCTATACGCCAGGACAGGCATGGGCGCGGCGGTTCTCGCCGCCGCGCCGGCATCACCGCTGTCGCGGAGGACGGGAATGCGGACGATCTTCATCCTGAACGGACCTAACCTCAATCTGCTGGGGCAGCGCGAGCCCGAGATCTACGGGCATACGACGCTGGACGAGATCCGCGGCTGGTGCGAGGCCGACGCGGCCGAGCTCGGCCTTGCCGTCGAGTTCCGCCAGTCGAATTTCGAGGGTGAGATCATCGAGGCCATCCACGCGGCCAGGATCAAGGCGGCCGGGATCATCATCAATCCGGCCGGCTACAGCTTCACCTCGATCGCGATCCTGGACGCGCTCAAGATGTTCGAGCGGCCGAAGATCGAGCTGCACATCTCGAATATCCACCAGCGCGAGGCGATCTACCACCATTCGCTGGTTTCGAAGACGGCAACCGCCGTCATCGCCGGGCTCGGTGCCTATGGCTACAGGCTCGCCCTGCGGGCGATGGCGGAGATGACGCGATGACGGGCTCGATGATCAAGACGATCCAGGGCGAGGCCATCCCGGCGCTGGGACTCGGCACCTTCGAACTGACCGGTCCGGCGGGCGAAGATGCGATCCGGACCGCGATCGACCTCGGCTACCGCCAGATCGACACCGCGATCCGCTATGGCAACGAGGTCGAAGTCGGCCGCGCGATCCGGGCCTCGGGCGTGGCGCGGGGCGAGCTCTTCGTCACCACCAAGATCTGGTTCAACGACCTCCAGCCCGACACAGTCCACCGCCGCGTCGACGAGAGCCTGGAGCGGCTCGGGCTCGACCAGGTCGATCTCCTGCTGATCCATTGGCCGGCAAAGGATGTGCCCCTCGGCGAGACGCTGGCGGCTTTCGCCGAGGAAAAGAGCAAGGGGCGGACCCGGCTGATCGGCGTCAGCAATTTCACGGTCGCGCTGCTCGACGAGGCGCTGGACGTGCACAAGGCGGATCTCTTCTGCAACCAGGTCGAATATCACCCCTTCCTGTCGCAGCAGACCCTGCTCGCCAGGATGCGGCGGGCCGGCATGCTGCTCAACGCCTACCAGCCGATCGCGCGCGGCAAGGTCTTCGGCAACGACGTGCTCAAGGTGCTCGGGCGCAAATACGGCAAGAGCGCCGGGCAGGTGACACTGCGCTGGCTCGTCCAGCAGGACGGGGTCGGCGCGATCCCGCGCTCGGCCCGGCCGGAGAACATGCGCGCCAACCTCGACATCTTCGACTTCGAACTGTCGCCGGACGACATGGCGGCGATCCACGGGCTCGCCAGTGGCCAGCGCTATTCGCGCTTCGACTGGGAACCGGCCTGGGACGACTAAGCAAGAACAGGGGATTGGGGAGGACCGATGACACTCGATTTCAGCGTCGTGACCGGCGCCTGGCAGTCGCTGCTCCTGGGCACAGTCGGAACGCTGTTCCTGGCCTTCTCGGGCATGGCGCTCGCGATGATCATCGGCGTTCTCGGCGTGGTCATCCTGAGGATGCAACTTCGGCTGCCCTCGCTGCTGGTCAACGCCTTCATCGAGATCGTGCGCAACACGCCGTTTCTGGTGCAGATCTTCTTCCTGTTCTTCGCCCTGCCGCTCGCCGGCATCCGCCTCAACCCGACGCTGACGGCGATCCTGGCGCTCGGGGTCAATGGCGGCGCCTATGCGATCGAGATCATCCGCGGCGGCGTCGAGAGCGTGCCCAAGGGGCAGACCGAGGCGGGTCTGGCGCTCGGCCTGCACAAGCACGAGGTCTTCCGGCTGATCGTGCTGAAACCGGCGCTGCGGGCGATCTACCCGTCATTGTCGAGCCAGTTCATCCTGCTGACGCTGACCACGGCGATCTGCACCTCGATCTCGGCCTATGAATTGACCTCGGTCGGCCAGCGCATCGAGGCGGAAACCTTCCGCAGCTTCGAGGTCTATTTCACCCTGACCGGCATCTATCTAGTGATCTCGCTGGTGACGATGTGGCTGCTCGCGGCGATCGGCCGTCGCGCCTTCAGCTATCCGTTGCGTTGAGGAGGGCGGAATGGGCATCCTCGAACTCACCTATCTCCTGCAGGGCCTTCTCTGGACCCTGCTGCTGGCCGCAATCGGCTTTACCGGCGGCATCGCATTCGGCGTCATCGTCGCGCTGATGCGGGTCTCGGCCTCGCCCTGGCTGCGGATTCCGGCGATTGGCTGGATCGGCCTGTTCCAGGGCACGCCGCTGCTGATGCAGTTGTTCGTCGCCTATTTCGGGCTGCCCCTGCTTGGTTTCGACGTCCCGGCCTGGGCCGCCGTCTCGGTGGCGCTGACGGCGCATGCCTCGGCCTTCCTCGGCGAGATCTGGCGCGGCGCGATCCAGGCGGTGCCGCGCGGCCAAAGCGAGGCCGCCGATGCGCTCGGCCTGCCCGCCCGCAGCCGCATGGTCGACGTGATCATGCCGCAGGCCTTCAAATTGTCCCTGCCGGCGACCGTCGGCTTCCTCGTGCAACTGCTCAAGGGGACTTCGCTCGCCGCGATCGTCGGCTTCATCGAGCTGACCCGGGCCGGCACGATCGTGTCCAACCAGATCTACAGGCCGTTGCTCGTCTTTGGCGTGGTCGGGGCGATGTATTTCGCGCTGTGCTGGCCGCTCTCTCTGTGGGGCCGCAAGCTCGAGCAGAAGATGGCGGCCGCGACGGCGAAATGAGGGGATGACCGTGACCGAGCCGAACAGTACCAGAAATGCCACCGCTCCGATGATCGAGATGCGGCATGTCGAGAAGTTCTATGGCCCCTTCCATGCCCTCAAGGACGTCAATCTCACCGTGGCCAAGGGCGAGAAGATCGTGCTTTGCGGTCCTTCCGGCTCGGGCAAGTCGACGCTGATCCGCTGCATCAATCACCTGGAATCGATCAAGAGCGGCGAGATTACCGTCGCCGGCCACCGGCTCAGCGACAGCCAGAAGGCGGTCGACGCGGTGCGCCGCGAGGTCGGCATGGTCTTCCAGCAGTTCAACCTGTTCCCGCACAAGACCGTGCTGGAGAACTGCATCCTGGCGCCGATGCGGGTGCGTGCTCTTTCTCGCGCCGAGGCGGAAGCGACGGCTCGGAAGTATCTGGAGCGGGTCCGGATCGGCGACCAGGCGGCGAAATTCCCGGCGCAGCTCTCAGGCGGCCAGCAGCAGCGCGTTGCGATCGCGCGGGCGCTGTGCATGGAACCGAAGGCGATGCTGTTCGACGAGCCGACCTCGGCGCTCGACCCGGAGATGGTCAAGGAGGTCCTCGACACCATGGTCTTGCTCGCCCGCGACGGCATGACCATGATCTGCGTGACCCATGAAATGGGCTTCGCCCGGCAGGTGGCGGACCGCGTGATCTTCATGGCCGACGGCGCCATCGTCGAGGAGAACGATCCCGAGAGCTTTTTCCGGGCCCCGGCGCATGCCCGCACCCGTGCCTTCCTCGGCGAGATCCTGCGTCACTGAAGAGGCCTGTGGCGTGAGTGGAAGGCTCAGGCTGCCGGCGCTGGCCTGACCTTGTCCCGCGCCTGCCGCACCAGTGGCGACAGTGCTGACGCGTCCCTTTCGAAGCCGGTGCGGAACTCCTCGCGCATGCGCTTCGTCCAGAACTGGTTGATGTGGTCGGCGATCGAAGCGATGGCCTCGGCCTCGGGATAGGACTTGAAGAAATCGCCGATCTGGTTCGCCATGAAGGCGAGCTTGGCCAAATGCTCGCTGGCGTGATCTTGGGTTATCGCCTCGTTGCTCTTCATCTCGATCATCTCGCGACGCTCTCCACGCTCTCGGCGAGGCGCCCGGCGAAGACGGTCGCGGAATCGGCCCGGGCGATGCAGACCAGGGTCAGGCCGAGCGCATTCGCCCGCTCGATCGCCAGCGAGGTCGGTGCCGAAATCGAGACCAGCGCGCCGGCCCCGAAGATCGCTGCCTTCTCGACCATCTCGAAGGAGGCGCGGCTGGTGACCAGCACGAAGCCGTCGCTGGCATCATGGCCGGCGCGCAGGCGGGCGCCGATCAGCTTGTCCAGGGCGTTGTGCCGGCCGACATCCTCGCGCACGGCCAGGATCTCGCCATCGCGGTCGCACCAGGCGGCGGCATGGACCGAGCGGGTCAGGCGGTGCAGCGGTTGCTGGCGTTCGAGTGCGCCGAGCGCCGCGCCGATCGCCGCAGGCGCGATCGGTGTCGCCGTCGCCGCGCGCGCTTCCGCCTTCGGCAGATCGGCGAGCGCCTCGACGCCGCAGAGGCCGCAGGAGGTCCGGCCCGAGAGGTTGCGGCGGCGGGCGAGGTGTTCGCGGAAGCGGCCGGGCGCCAGCTCGACGCTGACGACGATGCCGTTCTGCTGCGGGGCGACAGTAATCCCTCTGATCTCGTCGACGTTGCGAACGATGCCCTCGGTCAGGCTGAAGCCTGCGACGAAATCCTCCAGGTCGGACGGCGTCGCCATCATCACCGCATAGGGCATGGTGCCGTAGACGATGTTGACGGGCGCTTCGACCGCGACTTCCGCGCTCGCTGCAGCCACTTGATCGTCCGGGCCGAAACGCACGGTCCGGACCTGGACCGCGTGGCTGGCCGGCGGCTGGGCGGGCGGGCTATTCCGCGGCATCGGGCAAGCGCCCCGCAATCAGGCGCAGCGAGACATCCTGTTCGCGATTGCGCTCCTGCCATTCGGAGTAATAGTTCGTCCTGCGGACCTCGACCGCCGTGACCTTGTATTCCGGGCAGTTCGTCGCCCAGTCGGAATAGTCGGTGGTGATGACGTTGGCGCCGGTCGCGGCGTGGTGGAAGGTGGTGTAGACCACGCCCGGCTGCACCCGCTCGGTGATCTCTGCGCGCAGCGAGATGTCGCCGGAGCGACTGGCGAGCGCGACGAGATCGCCGTCCTTGATGCCGCGGCTCTCGGCGTCGAAGGGGTGGATCTCCAGCATGTCCTCGTCGTGCCAGGCCTGGTTCTGCGTCCGCCTGGTCTGCGCGCCGACATTGTATTGCGAGAGGATGCGCCCGGTGGTCAGGATCAGCGGATAGCGCGGGCCGGTGCGCTCCTGCGTCGGCACGTACTCCGTGATCATGAACTTGCCCTTGCCGCGCACGAAGCGGTCGACATGCATCAGGGGCGTGCCGGCCGGGGCCTTGTCGTTGCAGGGCCACTGCACCGAGCCGAGCTTCTCGAGCTTGTCGTAGCTCACCCCGGCGAAGCTCGGCGTCAGCCTGGCGATCTCGTCCATGATCTCGCTGGGGTGGCCATAGGCCATCTCGTAGCCGAGCGCCCGTGAGAGATCGATCGTCACCTGCCATTCCGATTTGCCCGACAGCGGCGCCATCACCTGGCGGACGCGGTTGATGCGGCGCTCGGCATTGGTGAAGGTGCCGTCCTTCTCCAGGAAGGAGGAGCCTGGCAGGAAGACATGGGCGTATTTCGCCGTCTCGTTCAGGAACAGATCCTGGACGACGACGCACTCCATCGCGGCGAGACCGGCGGTGACGTGCTGGGTGTTCGGGTCGGACTGGGCGATGTCCTCGCCCTGGACGTAGAGCCCTTTGAAGCTGCCGCCGACGGCCTCGTCCAACATGTTGGGAATGCGCAGGCCCTGCTCGGCGTCGAGCGGCACGCCCCACATCATCTCGAAGACCTGCCGGGTCGCATCGTCGGCGACGTGGCGATAGCCGGTGAACTCGTGCGGGAAGGAACCCATGTCGCAGGCGCCCTGGACATTGTTCTGCCCGCGCAGCGGATTGATGCCGACGCCGTCTCGGCCGATATTTCCGGTCGCCATGGCAAGGTTCGCCATTGCCATCACCGTGGTCGAGCCCTGGCTGTGCTCGGTGACTCCGAGGCCATAATAGATCGCGCCGTTGCCGCCGGTGGCGTAGAGCCGCGCCGCGGCGCGGACATCGGCCGCCGGCACGCCGGTGAACTCCTCCGTGGCCTCGGGCGAATTGCGCTCGTCGGCGACGAAACGGGCCCAGAGTTCGAAATCGGCGAGGTCGCAGCGCTCGCGGACGTATGTCTCGGCGATCAGCCCTTCGGTGACCACGACATGGGAAATCGCGTTGAGCAGCGCGACATTGGTGCCGGGCTTCAGTTGCAGGTGATGGTCGGCCTTGACGTGCGGCGACTTGACGAGGTCGATGCGGCGCGGGTCGGCGACGATCAGCCTGGCGCCCTGACGCAGGCGCTTCTTCATGCGCGAGGCGAAGACCGGGTGGCCGTCGGTCGGGTTGGCGCCGATGACGATGATGACGTCGGACTTGGCGACCGATTTGAAATCCTGCGTGCCGGCCGAGGTGCCGAGCGTGGTCTTCAGGCCATAGCCGGTCGGCGAATGGCAGACGCGGGCGCAGGTATCGACATTGTTGTTGCGCAAGGCCGCGCGCACCAGCTTCTGGACGAGGAAGACCTCTTCATTGGTGCAGCGCGAGGAGGTGATGGCGCCGACCGACTCGCGGCCGTACTTGGCCTGGATGCGCTTGAGCTCCGAGGCGGCGTAATTGATTGCCTCCTCCCATGAGACCTCGCGCCAGGGATCGGTGATCTTCTCGCGGATCATCGGCCTGGTGATGCGGTCCTTGTGGGTCGCATAGCCCCAGGCGAAGCGGCCCTTGACGCAGCTATGGCCTTCATTCGCCTGGCCGCCCTTGTACGGCACCATGCGTACGACGCGGTCGCCCTGCATCTCGGCCTTGAACGAGCAGCCGACGCCGCAATAGGCACAGGTCGTGATCTTCGAATGCTCGGGCTGGCCGAGCTCGATCACCTTGTTCTCCATCAGCGTCGCAGTCGGGCAGGCCTGCACGCAGGCGCCGCAGGAGACGCATTCGGAGCCGAGGAAGTCGGTCGGCCCCGCGGCGACGCGCGAGTCGAAGCCGCGGCCGGCGATCGTCAGCGCGAAGGTGCCCTGCACCTCGGCGCAAGCGCGCACGCAGCGATTGCAGACGATGCACTTGCTGGGATCATAGGTGAAATAGGGGTTGGAGGTGTCCTTGGGCAGCCAGTTCTCGTTGGCGTAGCCTTCGGAGGTCGCCGGCTTGACGTGGTTCTCGCCGTCATAGCCGTAGCGGACCTCGCGCAGGCCGACCGCGCCGGCCATGTCCTGCAGTTCGCAATCGCCATTGGCCGAGCAGGTCAGGCAGTCGAGCGGATGGTCGGAGATGTAGAGCTCCATCACGCCCTTGCGCAGGGAGGACAGGTTCTCTGACTGGGTGCGCACGACCATGCCGTCTTCGGCCGGGGTGGTGCAGGAGGACGGCGTGCCGCGCCGGCCCTCGATCTCGACCAGGCAGAGTCGGCATGAGCCGAAGGGTTCGAGCGAATCCGTGGCGCAGAGCTTGGGGATCTTGGTGCCCAGGCTCATCGCCGCCGCCATCACCGAGGTGCCGGCGGGGACCGTGACGCTCTGCCCGTCGATCGTCAGCGTCACCGTCGTCTCGGCGACCCGGATCGGCGTTCCGAAATCGATCTCCTTGATCAGGCTCATCGATGTTTCCTCACTCGGCCGCCATCGGCAGCTTCGGAGCCGGCGGGCGGTCGAAATCCTCGAAAAAATGGTTGAGCGCGCTCATCACCGGCATCGGAGTGAGCCCGCCCATGGCGCAGAGCGAGGCGTCGGTCATCAGCTTGTTGAGATCGCGCAGCACGGCGAGGTTCTTCGGCCGCTCGGTGCCGGCGACGATCCTGTCGACAAGTTCGACGCCGCGCGTCGCGCCGATGCGGCAGGGCGTGCACTTGCCGCAGCTTTCCTTGGCGCAGAACTCGAAGGCGAAACGGGCCTGCTTGGCCATGTCGACGCTGTCGTCGAAGACGACGATGCCGCCATGGCCGAGCATCGCCTTGATGCCGGCGAGCGCCTCATAGTCCATCGGTGTGTCGAGCTGCTTCTCGGTCAGGTACGCGCCGAGCGGGCCGCCGACCTGCACGGCGCGGATCGGCCGGCCCGACAGCGTGCCGCCGCCCATATCCTCGATGATCTCGCGCAGCGGGATGCCGAAGGCGAGCTCGATCAGTCCGCCGCGCCTGACGTTGCCGCCCAGCTGCACCGGCAGCGTGCCGCGCGAGCGGCCCATGCCGTAATCGGCATAGGCCTTGGCGCCGTGGGTCAGGATCCAGGGCACGGCGGCGAAGGAGAGCACGTTGTTGACGATGGTCGGCTGGCCGAACAGGCCCTGCAGCGCCGGGATCGGCGGCTTGGCCCGGACGATGGCGCGCTTGCCTTCCAGGCTCTCCAGCAGCGAGGTCTCCTCGCCGCAGATATAGGCGCCGGCGCCCAGTCTGACCTCGAGTTCGAAGGCCCTGCCGGAGCCGAGGACGGACGGGCCGAGCAGGCCGGCATTGCGCGCCCTCAGGATCGCCCGCTGCAGCACCTTGTGGGCGTGCGGATATTCCGAGCGCAGATAGATGTAGCCCCTGGTCGCACCGACCGCGATCGCGGCGATCGCCATGCCCTCGATCAGCAGGAAGGGATCGCCTTCCATCAGCATACGGTCGGCGAAGGTGCCGCTGTCGCCTTCATCGGCATTGCAGACAATGTATTTCTGCTCCGCCCTAGCGTCGTGGACGGTCTTCCACTTGATCCCGGTCGGGAAGCCGGCGCCGCCGCGGCCGCGAAGGCCGGACTCCCGGACTTCCTCGATGATCGCGGCGCCAGTAAGCGAGAGCGCCTTCTCCAGGCCCTTCAGCCCGTTCTGGGCGCGATAGTCGGCGAGCGAGAGCGGGTCGGTGACGCCGACCCGGGCGAAGGTCAGGCGCTGCTGGCGTTTCAGCCAGTCGAGCTCCTCCGCTGGTCCGAGGCGCAAGGCGTGCGCGCTGCCGGTCTGGAAGCCGGCCTCGAACAGGCCGATGACGTCTCTGGCCGCGACCGGGCCATAAGCGATCCGCCCCTCTGAGGTCTCGACCTCGACCATCGGCTCAAGCCAGAGCATGCCGCGCGAGCCGTTGCGGATGAGCTCGATGGCGATGCCGCGCGCCTCAGCCTCCATCGCGATAGCCTGCGCCACGCCTTCCGCACCGACCGAGAGGGCGGCAGCGTCGACCGGCACGAAGATGCGAATCGCCTCGCTCATTGCCGGGCTCCACAGAGCGCCGCGACGCGGTCGGCATCGACCCGGCCGAGCAATTCGCCCTCGACCAGGGCGGAGGGGCCGAGCGCGCAGTTGCCGAGGCAATAGACGGTCTCGACCACCGCGTCCTGGCTGCCGGCGTGAGCATCGACGACGATGCCGTGGTCGCGCGCCAGGTCCTGTACCAGCGTTTCGCAGCCGAGCGCCTGGCAGGCTTCGGCCCGGCAGAGCTTGACGATCCGGCGTGGCGGCGGGGCGGTGCGGAAGTCGTGATAGAAGGAGATGGTGCCGTGCACATCGGCCCGCGACAGGTTGAGCGCGTCAGCGATCAGCGGCACGGCCTTGGGATCGACATAGCCGAACTCGTCCTGCAGCGCATGCAGGATCGGCAAGGCCGCCCCTTCGAGATGCGAAAGCCCTGCGATGATCAGGCGAGCGCCGTCTTCGTCCCAGGCCGGGTATGCCGCCATGTCTCCTCCATGTTCAGCCCGTTCGGCTCTCGATTGGAGGAATTGGATCTTAAGCTTGGAACAGGTTCAAATCGTTTGTTCCAACCGTACGATAGTTAAAACCTATCAAAAATGATGGGCGCGTGGATGGGATCGGATGAGCATAGCGCGATCTGGCCGATAAGCATCGATTATCGTGTGTCCTTGCGATGCGCAAAAGCCTACGCTGCGCTGCGATAGGGCAGGGCTATCGTACGATCGGCCGCCTCGGGAGCGCGGCCTCGGCGACCGGGCGCGTCATCATCAGCAGGTTGCGCGCCAGCGGTGCGAAAGGCTGCCGGTCGGCGACGATGAGGCCGATCGTGCGCTGCGCCGCCGGCTCGACCAAAGGCAGCGCCTTGGTGCCGATCGGCACGCCGAAGAATTCGAGCAGCTGGATCGAGACGATGCTGGAAACGCCCTGGATGCCGGCATGGGAGCAGAGGTTGAAGATCGAATTGGTCTCGATCGCCGGCCGCGGCGCCGCCCCGACCGAGCGGAAGATGCCGTCGATGATGCGCCGGTTCTGCATGTCGGTGGTGAGCAGGCAGAGCTTGAGCTCGGCGGCTTCCGCCCAGGTGATGGTATCGCGTTGGCCGAATTCGCCGTCCTCGCGCGTCAGCAGCACGTAGGATTCCAGATAGATCGGCTTGGAGATCACCCGGTCGAGCGGTTCGTTGTCGAGATAGGTCAGGCCGACATCGAGCTCGAAATCGTCGATGCGCTGCTGGATCTCGGCCGAGGTCAGCGACAGCACCGTGAGCGACACCTCGGGATAGCGCGAGGAGAACGGCGCGGTGATGTGCGCGATCATGGGCAGGGCGGTCGGGATCGCGCCGAGCCGGATGCGGCCGCTGATGCCCTCGCGCAGCTCCGCGATCGACTCCTTCATCATGTCGGCCTCGGCGAGGATGCGCCGGGCATGGGCGAGTACCGCCTCGCCCTCCTTGGTCAGCCCTTGGAAGCGCCGGCCGCGTTCGACGATCAGCACGCCGAGCTCTTCCTCGAGCTGGACGATCGCGGCCGAGAGCGTCGGTTGCGAGACATGGCAGGCCTCGGCCGCCTTGCGGAAGTGTTTTTCACGCGCGAGCGCGTCGAGATAGACGAGCTGGCGGATGATCATGGCCGCATCTCAGGCGTTTCCGTGGACAGGCGCCGGCTCCGGCTCGACTCTCGCTCCATGTGGCGCGCTGCGCGCAGTCTTCCCAGATTTCAGGGATTTCCGATAGGCACGACGAAAAGGGGCCGCTGTTGCGGCCCCTTTCCAGTGCATGGCCCGGCGCTCAGTTGTGATGCGGCAAGACGCCGGCACCGCGGCCCGGCTGGCTTTCGACGTCCTTGAAGTGCTCGTGATAGGCGAGGTACTGCGCCTGCTCGGCGAGGGCACGCTGGTTCTGGGCCTGCTCGTGCACGATGCTCTCGGCCCCTAGCTCGGTGGCATAGGCCATCGAGCTTGCTCCCGAAAGCAGAAGCGCCGCCGCGAGGGCGACAATCTTGCGCGAAAGCATGGCAATCTCCTGTGTGATCGAGTCGCCCGTGGGATGAGCTAGTCACCGTCCGGCGGTTTCCAACGGCCCTGCGACAGGTAAGGGCTCACATTCCCGTTACGCTCTCAAAGTTGGCTTCGGGCCATGCTTGGCAGGCGCATCTCGCAGGCCACCGCCCTCGGCCTGACCTACTCCGCCGCCATCGGCGCCGCTCGCGTGGCCATGCCCTTGAAGACGGGGTCGAGCTGCGGTTCTGACGCGGCTCGTCGCCCGAGATCAATGCTCGGGCTGCCACGGCTCCATACGCAGAACGCGGCCACCCAGCCGGGCAAAGGCGCGCTGGCGACAGGAGAAGACGATGACCTGCTGGGCGCTGGCCTGGCGATGCAGCGCGTCGAACATCTTCTCGATGCGATCGTCGTCGGAATAGACCAGCGCGTCGTCGAGGATGACGGGCGTCGGCTGGCCGCCCTTGGCGAGCAGCCGGGCGAAGGCCAGCCGCGTCAGGATTGCGAGCTGTTCGCGCATGCCGCCGCTGAGGACGCCGACCTGCTCGTCGAGGCCGTTGCGTAGCACCGAGCGGGGCAGCAGCGTGTCCTCGTCGAAGGTGACGCTGGCATCGTCGAACAGCAGGCCGAGGAGCGGGCGCAACTCCTGCAGCACCGGCGCGAAATAATGGTCGCGCGCCTGCGAGCGCGCGGCTTCGAGTGCACCGCGCAGCCGGGTCAGGATAGCGACCTCGCGGGCGAGCACGGCAGTGCGCCGCTGCGCCTGCGCGAGCCTGTCGCGGGTTTCCTGCCAGGCCTCCTCGATCGCGGTCTCAGTGCGGGTCTGGATGCGGCCATCCAGGCCCGCCGCCTCCTCGCGCAGGCGGGTGATCTCCTCGCGCGCCGCGTCCATGACCGAGCGCAGGCGCAGCTGGCGGGCTTCTGCTGCCGCAAGGTCGATCCTGCGCGCCGCGAGCTCCTCGACCTGCTGATGCGCCGCCCGCCAGGCGAGGTTCGTCTCGGCATGCTCCGCGGCAAGGCGCTCCTCGCGCCCGCGCCATTGCGTCTCCGGACCCAGGCTCTCGGCGAGCGCGGCAAGGGCGGAGGACAATCCGGCGGCATGGCGTTCCGCCTCGACCAGAGCGGAGGCCGAGGTCTCGGTCCGGGCCTGCGCGGCTCGGGCCGCCTCGCGCATGGCGCCGACGCGCGCTTCGACGGTCCCAAGCTGCCGGCGTGCCGCGTCCAGATCAGCGGGCACTTCGTCCGCGCTGGCCGCTTCGGCCTCCAGGCGCGCGATCTGTTCCTGCAAGGCTGCGAGCCCGCCGGGCGCGACCAGCTGGAGGCGCCGGCGCGCCAGGTCGAGATCGGCCTTGAGGTCGCGCGCCTGCACCTCGCGCTGACGCGCTGCGGCGAGACTGTCGACCTGAAGCTCATCGAGCAGTGTTTTCCGCTTGGCCTGCGCGCGGGCGAGGCTGCGGTCGTCTTCCTCGGCTTGCGGCGCCGTCACGGTCAGGCGGCCGATCGCGGCGATCTCGATCTGCGTCGTGCCGGCAAGTGGCCGCTCCTCGGCCTGCGCCAGCACCACGCCCGCGATCGAGATCCCGCCTTTCGCACCATCGGCATAGTCGATGCGCAGATGCGGTGCCCGCGCCTCGGCCCTGGCCTGCAACTGCAGGAGCTGGCCATCGATCTCCTCCAGCTCGGCGATCTTGCCGGCAGGCAGGATGAGACTTTTGAGGGTCGCCTCCATGCGCTCGATCTGCTCGCGGGTCGCCTGCGCCTCGCGCTCGCTGTCGCGGGCCGTGGCCAGCCGGCGCGCCGCCTCCTGCGCGCGCAAGGCCCGCTCCAGGCGGGCGAGCAGGTC
>NZ_LNCQ01000031.1:0-7991 GCF_002831785.1 Allobosea sp. FBZP-16
CAGCAGGGTCTCGGGCGTCGGCAGCGCGCGGGCGAGCGCGCGCAGATCGCTGCGCCGGCGCTCGGACAGGCGGAGCGTCGCGCCGGACAGCCGGCGCGACAGGTCCGTCACCTGCCCCAGCAATTCGGCGCGCACCGGCACGACCTTCTCGGCCGCGCCGGTCGGTGTGGGGCTGCGCAGATCGGCGGCGTGGTCGATCAGGGTGACATCAGTCTCGTGGCCGACCGCCGAGACCAGCGGGATCAGCGAGGCCGCGGCGGCGCGGACCACCACCTCCTCGTTGAAGCCCATCAGGTCCTCGAGCGAGCCGCCACCGCGCGCGACGATGATCACATCCGGACGCGGAATCCGGCCGCCTTCCGGCAGCGCGTTGAAGCCGGCGATCGCATTGGCGACCTCAGCCGCGCTGCTCTCGCCCTGGACGCGCACCGGCCAGACCAGGACCTGACGTGGAAAACGTTCCTCCAGCCGGTGCAGGATGTCACGGATGACGGCGCCGGTCGGCGAGGTGACGACGCCGACCACGCGCGGCAGGAACGGGATGAGCTGCTTGCGGCCGGGATCGAACAGGCCCTCGGCGGCGAGCTTCTTGCGACGCTCCTCCAGCAGCGCCATCAGCGCGCCGATGCCGGCCGGCTCCAGGGAATCGATGATGATCTGGTAGCTCGACTTGCCGGCGAAGGTGGTGATCTTGCCGATGGCGATGACCTCGAGCCCTTCCTGTGGCTTGGTCTTCAGCCGGCCGAAGACGCCCTTCCAGATCACTGCGTCGATCTTGGCGTTGGCATCCTTCAGCGAGAAATAGACATGGCCGGAGCCGACCGGCCCGCGGTAGCCGGAGATTTCGCCGCGGACGCGCACGAAACCGAAGGCGTCCTCCAGCGTGCGTTTGAGCGCACCGGAGAGGTCGGAGACCGACCATTCGGGGGCGTTGCCGGCTGGCGAAGGCGATTCGTTGTCCATGGAACGTATTTAACGACACGAGGACGCCAGCAGAAGCGTTGCTCCGTCAGCCCGCGGCAGCTATTGCGCCTTCGAGCAAGCGGAGAGATGCGATGAACATTCTTCTGATCGGGTCCGGCGGGCGCGAGCATGCCCTGGCCTGGGCGATCTCGGCATCGCCGCTCTGCGACAAGCTCTTCATCGCGCCGGGCAATCCCGGCACCGGCCAATGCGGCGAGAATGTCGTGCTGGATATCGCCGACCACCGCGCTGTTGCCGATTTCTGCAAGCTGATGGGCGTCGGCCTCGTCGTGGTCGGGCCGGAAGGCCCGCTGGTCGAAGGCATCACCGACGATCTCGAAGCCGTCGGGATCAAGACCTTCGGTCCGTCGAAGGCGGCCGCACAGCTCGAAGGCTCGAAGGCCTTCACCAAGGAACTCTGCGCCGAATTCGGGATTCCGACCGCCGATTTCGCCCGCTTCACCGACGAAGCCGCTGCCAGGGCCTACGTCGCCAAGACCGGCGCGCCGCTGGTGATCAAGGCCGACGGACTCGCTGCCGGCAAGGGCGTCGTCATGGCCGAGACGGTCGAGCAAGCCAATGACGCCCTGGCGATGATGTTCTCGGGCGGGCTCGGCGCGGCCGGAGCCGAGGTGGTGATCGAGGAATGGATGATCGGCGAGGAAGCCAGCTTCTTCGCGCTCTGCGACGGCACGCATGCGCTGCCGCTCGCCTCGGCCCAGGACCACAAGCGCGTCGGGGACGGCGATATCGGCCCGAACACCGGTGGCATGGGCGCCTATTCGCCGGCTCCCGTGATGACCAAGGCCATGGAAGAGCAGGTGATGGCGCAGATCGTCCGGCCGACGCTGGCGGGCATGCACCAGCGCGGCACGCCGTTCAAGGGCGTGCTCTTCGCCGGGCTGATGATCACGGCCGATGGCCCCAAGCTGATCGAATACAACACCCGCTTCGGCGATCCCGAATGCGAGGTGCTGATGCCGCGCCTGAAGAGCGACATCGTGCCTGCTCTGCTCGCCGCGCGCGACGGCGTGCTCAACGCCGTAGACCTACGCTGGTCCGACGAGGTAGCGCTGACGGTGGTGATGGCGGCGAAAGGCTATCCCGGCACGCCGGAGAAGGGCAGCGTGATCAAGGGCATCGACAAGGCCGCCGCCGAGAAGGACGTGCTGGTCTTCCATGCCGGCACGCAGGCGAAGGACGGCGAGATCGTCGCCAATGGCGGGCGCGTGCTCAACATCGTGGCGCTTGGCAAAAGCGTCAGCGAGGCGCAGGCGAAGGCCTATGCGGCCGTCGACCTGATCGATTGGCCGGGTGGCTTCTGCCGGCGCGACATCGGCTGGCAGGCGGTCAAGCGCGAGCGCGAAAGCTGACAAAGCGACCGCCGCATCGTATATATATCGAGATACGATCGATATATATATACGAGGATGCCATGGCCATCCTGATCAAGGATCCCGAAACCGACCGTATCGTGCGCGAACTTGCCGCGCGCACCGGTAGGACGATCACCGATGCGGTCAAGACAGCGGCGGAGCGCGAGCTCGCCGAGCTGCCCCCACGCAAGGGACGGATCGACATGGAGAAGCTGGAGCGAACGCTCGCTGAAATCCGCTCCTATCCAAGGATCAACGAGCATCTGACCGATGACGAAATCATTGGCTATGACGAGAACGGCGTTCCCTCGTGATCAGCTCGCCGATCGTAGTCGACAGCTCGGCGATCACCGCCATCCTTCGCAACGAGCCTGAACGAGACAGGCTGCTAGCCGCGCTCAACGCCAGTGCCGCCAACTTCTGCTCGATGGTGACCTTCGTTGAGAGCTTCATGGTTTCCACGAGCCGCAACGCCAACGCTCCAGTCGCCCTGCATCTAAGATTGCTCGAAGATCTTGGCATCGAGGCCGCCCCGCTGGACCAGAAGCAAGCCGTCCTCGCAGCCGAAGCTTTCGCTCGCTTCGGCAAGGGCCGCCACCCCGCAAAGCTCAACCTCGGCGACTGCTTCTCCTATGCTCTTGCCAAATCCTTGAACGCGCCTCTGCTCTACAAGGGCGAGGACTTCGGCCGGACCGACCTCGTCGCGGCCGTAGCATCACAGGAGTTGCGGCCATGACCAATATCGACAGCCTCTTCCCCGGTTTCGAGGCACGCTGGATCGACGGTCCGGTCGGCAAGATCTTCGCCCGCGTCGGCGGCGAGGGGCCGCCGGTGGTGCTGATCCACGGCTTCCCGCAGACCCATGCCGAATGGCACGAGATGGCGGGCGAACTGGCCAAGACCCATACCGTCGTCTGCCCGGATCTGCGCGGCTATGGCTGGTCGGCGGCACCGCATGGCGATGGCGGCAAGGCGCTCTACAGCAAGCGCGGCATGGGCGAGGACATCGTCGCCGTCATGAGCGCGCTCGGCTTCAACCGCTTCGCCGTGATCGGCCATGATCGCGGCGCCCGCGTCGCCTACCGCCTGGCGCTCGACCATCCCGGCCGGGTCGAGCGGCTCGTCCTGCTCGACATCCTGCCGACCGTCTCGATGTGGGAGGGCATGGACGCGGCGCGCGCCATGCAGGTCTATCACTGGACCTTCCTGGCCCAGCCCGAGCCTGTGCCGGAGAAGCTGATCCAGGCCGACCCCGCCGGCTGGCTCGACCACACGATCGCGAGCTGGACGCGAGCCAAGAAGATCGAGGCCTTCCACCCGCTGGCCATGGCCGCCTATGCCGACTCCTTCAACGACCCCTCGCGTATCCACGCCGCCTGCGAGGATTATCGCGCCGGTGCGACGACTGATCTCGCGCACGACAAGGCCGATCTCGGCGCGGGCAAAAAGATCCTCTGCCCGGTGCTGGTGCTCTGGGGCGAGGCCGGCATCCCGGCCAAGGGCGCAAGCCCGCTCGACATCTGGCACGAGACCTTCGCGCCGCAGGCAGAGGGGCAGGCGATCGCCAGCGGCCACTTCCTGCCGGAGGAGAATCCGCAGGACACGCTGGCAAGGGTGATACCTTTCCTGGTGCAACCGCTTTCATAAACACGCTGGTCATCCCGGACGCAGCGAAGCGGAGATCCGGGATCCATGCCTGAGCCTCACCAAGATAGGTTCCGGAATGGATCCCGGGTCTCCCTTCGGTCGCCCGGGATGACTATGAAATGGTAGAAGCGGATCGCCTTTCGCCATGACCTCAGCCCTGCCAGCGACGAACGAAGTCTCTTCGAAGCCCGAGCTCGTCCTCGTGCTCGGCTCGGGCGGCGCACGCGGGCTCAGCCATATCCCGGTGCTGGAGGCCCTCGATGAGCTTGGTCTGAAGCCGGCGCTGATCGCCGGCTCGTCGATGGGGGCGATCGTCGGCGCGGCCTATGCCGCCGGCCTTTCCGGCCGCGACCTGCGTGCCCATGTCGAGGCGAGCTTCCGCGACCGGGCCCGGGTGATCGCCAGGCTGCTCGAAGCACGCATCGGCAAGATCGCCGATCTCTGGCGCGGCGGCCTCGGCAACCCCGTGCTGATCGATGGTGAGCGCCTGCTCGACCTGTTCTGGCCGCAGGCCGTGCCCGATCGCTTCGAGGAGCTCGGTATCCCCTTCCTCAGCGTCGCGACCGACTATCATCTGCATGACGAGGTCATGCTCGGCAGCGGTCCGCTGACGCCGGCTGTCGCCGCCTCGCTGGCGATCCCCGGCCTGGTCAAGCCGGTGACGATCGGCGGGCGCGTTCTGATCGATGGCGGCGCGATCAATCCCCTGCCCTATGACCGCCTGCTCGGACCGGGGCGCCTGGTCCTCGCGGTCGACACCAGCGCACCCGCGACGGTCAGCGACAGCCGCGTGCCCGAGCCGCTGGAAGCCATGGTCGGCGTTTCGCAGATCCTGACGCGGGCACTGGTCCAGCGCATGATCGAGCGCCAGCCGCCGGACATCCTGATCCGCGCCGGTGGCGAGGGCTTCGGCGGCCTCGATTTCTTCCGCTGGCAGGCGATCCTCGACGCCGCCCAGCCGGCGAAGGATGAGGTCAAGCGGAGGCTGTCAGAGGCGCTCGAACGGGCAGCGTGACCGCCTCGGGTTCGTCGCAGCAGAAGCCCGGCAAGCCGGCCTCCAGCGCCGCACGACCCTTCTCCGTCAGGACCACCGCGCGGCTATCCTTGATCCGCGTCACCCAGCCCGTCTCGAGACAGCGGCAGGCCAAGGCCGCCGCGAGCGAGCCGGCGAGATGCGGGCGGCGCTCGCTCCAGTCGAGACACGGGCGCAGCGCCGCCCGCCTGCCTTTGCTCGTCGTCGCCGGATCGATCCCGAGCCCGGCGAAGAGCGCGACGCCGGAACGGGTCAGCCCGTAGCCGCCATCGGCGACGGTGAGATGGCCGCCCGCCAGAAGCGCATCATGGATCGCGATGCCCAGGCGGCCGGCGAAATGATCATAGCAGGTACGGGCACGGGCGAGTTCGGCACTGATGCGCGAGGGCAACCGCCTGCCATTCGCCTGGCCACCGGAGAGCACCATCAGCCCTTCCAATGCGGTCGCGACCTCCGGCCCGGCCAAACGGTAATAGCGATGGCGGCCCTGCACGGCGACATCGAGCAGGCCGCCCTGCATCAGCTTGGCGAGATGACCGCTCGCAGTCTGCGGCGCGACGCCTGCCAGGAAGGCGAGCTCCTTCGCCGTCAGCGCGCGGCCATCCATCAGCGCATGCAGCATGTTGGCGCGGGCGGGATCCCCCATCAGATGGGCGATCTCGGCGAGATAGGGTCCGTGCATGGCCATGGCTCGACGCCTCCATTGTGGCTGCCATGATGACGTCCGTGCCCGCTGAGGCAAGCAAGGACGCTACGGCTGGGACCGTAGTATCGAAAAGCGACAGCCGGGGTCAGGACTGCCAGAAGTCACGGCATCGCAATCGGGACTGGCAGGATCATGGACCAGACGACGCTCCTCACCTTCATCGCCGCGACCTTCGTGCTCGCCGGCTTCATCAAGGGCGTGATCGGGCTCGGCCTCCCGACGATCGCGGTCGGCGTGCTCGGCGTGGTGATGGCGCCGGCGCAGGCGGCGGCGCTGCTGGTCATCCCCAACCTCGTCACCAATAGCTGGCAGCTCGCCGGGCCGAAGCTGAAGGCCATCGCCATCCGTCTCTGGCCGATGCTGGCCGGAACCTGTGTCGGCACCTGGGCCGGAGCCGGGCTGCTGGAGAAGGCCAAGGACGGCTCGGCGACGCTCTGGCTCGGTATCGCGCTGGTGCTCTATGCGCTGGTCGGGCTGAAGGCGGCCAAGCTGCGCGTGCCCGAAAAGACCGAGATCTGGCTCGGCCCTCTGGTCGGCGTCATCACCGGCGCCGCCACCGCCGCGACCGGCGTCTTCGTGCTGCCCGCCGTGCCCTATCTGCAGGCGCTCGGCTTCGACAAGGACGAACTGGTGCAGGCGCTCGGCCTCTCCTTCATCGTCTCGACGATCGCGCTGTCCTTCGGGCTTGTCGGCGCCGGAGCGCTCGACCTGAAGGTCGCTGGCGCCTCGCTGCTGGCGCTGCTGCCGGCGCTGGCCGGGATGTGGTTCGGCCAGGCGATCCGCCAGCGGATCTCGGCTGCGACCTTCAAGCTCTGCTTCTTCGCCGGGCTATTGGCGCTGGGCGGCTATCTGGTCGTCCGGACCTTGCTCTGAGCTGAACTCAACGCCCGCGCCCGGCATAGGCCAGGCGGCGGCTGCGCTTGTGGCCATACCAGGCGATTTCGCGGTCGCCGACATCGACGTGGACGAGACCATTCGAATAGGAGCCGACGCCGCCGACGCTCTCGATCTTCTTGGCAACGGCTGCGGCGTTCCGTGGTGAGGTGGCGAGAGGACGGAAGTCGATGGCATTGCCGCGATAGTGCTGGGAGTTGCGGGCGTGGCGGCCGCCGCAGGTCGAGGTGATCTGGATCGGGCCGATCTTGGCGGTGAGTTCCTTGATCATGCCGAGGGTTTCCGGCTTCAGGCAGCCGAGCCCCTTCACCTGGGGCTGGAACGAGATCATCGCGAGATGGGTATCGGCGGCTAAGGAGGGAGACACAGACCAGCAGGCCGCGGACAGCGCAGCCAACGCAACTTTACGCATAATGGAGATTTACCGACTTTGGAGAATGGAAGGCTCAAGCCACCATTCCTTGGTCTGGCTGAGCAGTGCAGCGGCGACGTACGAATGATACAAGGCAAAAACATGGCGAAAAGCGCTAGCAACGCCTCGGTCGATCAACTCGAAGCGCGCTTACCCCATTGGAGCTAGATCGATCGAACTAGGCGCTTTGGGCCCTTACGTCGAAAAATATACACAGTCTTGATAGCATATTTTCTATAGAAAATCGGTCTATTACTTCATTCGCAAATGCTAGCGCCTCTCTCGAAAGAAGTCGCGCAGCAGCTCGGCCGCCTCGCGCTCGCTCAGGCCGCCATAGACCTCCGGCGCGTGATGGCAGCTCGGGCTGCGATAGAGCCTGACACCGTTCTCGACCGCCCCCCCCTTAGGATCGGACGCTGCGAAATAGAGCCGCCTGATCCGGGCGAAGGAAATCGCCGCCGCGCACATCGGGCAGGGCTCGAGCGTGACATAGAGATCGCAGTCGATCAGCCGTTCCGACTGGATGGCTTCGCAGGCCAGCCGGATCGCCAATGTCTCGGCATGGGCGGTCGGATCCTTCAGCTCGAGCGTGCGGTTGCCGGCGCTCGCCAGCACCTCGCCGCCACGGACGATCACCGCCCCGACCGGTACCTCGCCGCGCTCCGCCGCGGCGCGCGCCTCGGCGAGCGCCAGCGCCATCGGCGTCTCGATCCGCTTTGCGTCGATCGATCCCATCGAACCCCATCATTGCCGCTCGCAGCGGGCGAAGTCGCCTGCTACAAGCGCCGGCTAATACCAGATTCAAGAGCCGCTGCCGTCCCGGATCGCTTCGCAACCCGGTCCGCGATGATCCGGCTTCAGGAGCCACCATGAGCGACGACAACAACCAGAAAAGCCGCGGCCCGCGCAAGGGCGGCGGCGCCGGCGGCCGCGGCGGCGGACGCGATGGCGGTCCCGGAC
>NZ_LNCQ01000030.1:0-30114 GCF_002831785.1 Allobosea sp. FBZP-16
CCGCTCGTCGCCTCCGGCGTGGTGATGGCGCGCGGCGCCGCGCCGGCCGCGCCCGGCCCGGCGCACCGTTTCGCGCTGGTCAACCAGGCGATGGGCTGAGCAGCATCGCCGCGGCGCGTGGCAGCTGCGCCTGCTGCCCGCTCCAGCCGTGCCAGGCCGTATAGAGGCCGACCAGCACGATCAGCACGCCGGAGAAATAGGGCGCCCGCGCTGCGACCGTCGACAGCCATGTCGAGCGCTTCTCGACGGCGCGCAGGCTGAGCGAGGCGGCGACGCCGACCGCGACCAGCGTGATCGCCAAACCGATCGAGAAGCACAGCACCAGCACGGCGCCGCTCGCAAGATCCTGATCCAGGAGCATATCGGCCATTGCCTGGAGGAAGCGGCCGGCAGTCTTCCGGACGAGGCGCGCGGGCTGCTCGCCGAGTTCAAGGCGATGACCAAGTTCCTCTGAACGATCGTTCGGGAATGGCGGGGTTGCCGAACTGGCGCTGGTGGACCGGCTTCGCGTCGCGCAAGATCGGCCTTGAAACGATTTAGACCTGAATCCAAAGGGAGGAATGATGCTCGAGGATCTCAAGGGGCTGCGCGCCCTGGTCACCGGCTCCAGCACCGGCATCGGCGCCGCTGTCGCCAAAGCCTATGCCGCCAACGGCATGCGGGTCGTGGTGCACTACAAGTCGAGCGAGGCCGAAGCGAACGCCGTCGCAGCCGAGATTCGGGCGGCTGGCGGCGAGGCGCATGTGCTGCAGGCCGATGTCGCCGACAGCAAGCAGGCGGTCGCTCTCGTCGACAAGGCGGCCGACAAGCTGGGTGGGCTCGATGTCCTCGTCAACAATGCCGGCGCGTTGGTGAAGCGCACGCCGATCGCCGAGATCGAGGACGAGTTCTTCGACAGCGTCGTCGACCTCAATGTCCGCTCTGTGGTGATGGCCTCGAAGGCGGCACTGCCCTACCTGAAGAAGTCCGGCAGCAGGGCGAGCGTCATCAATCTGAGCTCGATCGCGGCGCGCAATGGCGGCGGCCCGGGCTCCTCGCTCTATGCCAGCTCGAAGGCCTTCGTGCTCAACCTGACCCGCGGCATGGCCAAGGAGTTCGTGCCCTTCGGCATCCGCGTCAACGGCGTCTCGCCGGGCGTGATCATGACGCCGTTTCATGAGCGCTATTCGACGGCCGAGCAGGTCGAGGCGATGCGCAAGACGGTCCCGATGGAGCGCGTCGGCACGCCGCAGGACAATGTCGGCGTCTTCCTCTTCCTCGCCAGCCCGGCGATGAGCGGCTACATCACCGGCCAGACCATCGAGGTCAATGGCGGCCAGTACATGGTCTGACCGAAACTGTGGCTTCGGCGTCCTTGACGTAGCGGGCGGCGCGCCAGCATGGTCTGGGCGCCGTGCCGCAGCTGGGTAGCCCGTGATGCCGATCCGCCGCAAAGACTTGCCCACGCCGGCTATCCGCCGCGTCCTCGCGGCCGCGGCCACGACAATTTTCCTCGCCGGTTGCGCCGGCGACGTGAAGGGCGTGCTAATGCCGGTCGCCTCCACCGTGCCGGGCGCCAGCAAGGTCACCATGCTGGTCGCGACGACGCGCGCGGCCGATCCCGATGCCGGCGTGCTCTACTCCGGCGAGCGCGGCAAGCCGTCCTTCGTCGAGATGACGATCTCGCTGCCGCCCGACAGCCGCCGCAAGATCGGCGAAGTCCAGTGGCCGAGCCGGCTGCCGGGCAACCCCGAGACCGATTTCGTCACCCTCAAGGTCGACAAGCTCGACGCCAAGACGGGTCTGGCGCGTTTGCATGAGCGGGTCTCGCGCGTGCCGAAGCGCCGGGTGATGGTCTTCGTCCACGGCTTCAACAACCGCTTCGAGGATGCGGTCTACCGCTTCGCCCAGATCGTCCATGATTCCGGCGCTGATGTCGTGCCGGTATTGTTTACCTGGCCTTCGCGCGGTTCGCTCTTCGCCTATGGCTATGACCGCGAGAGCGCGACCTATTCGCGTAATGCGCTGGAAAACCTGCTGCAGAACCTCGCACGCGATCCGGCCATCGGCGAGGTCTCGCTGCTCGCCCACTCCATGGGCAACTGGGTCGCGCTGGAATCGCTGACCCAGATGGCAGTGCGCAATCGCGGCATCCCGCCGAAGATCGCCAATGTCATGCTCGCCTCGCCTGATGTCGATGCCGACGTCTTCCGCACGCAGATCGCGGAAATGACGGGGCGGCGGCCGAAATTCACCCTCTTCGTCTCGCAGGACGACCGCGCACTCGCGGTCTCGCGCCGGGTCTGGGGCAACAAGGATCGTCTGGGCGCCGTCGATCCCGATGTCGAGCCCTACAAGAGCGAGTTCGAGAAGGACAAGATCACGGTCCTCAACCTCACCAAGTTGCGCACCGGCGACAAGCTCAACCATGGCAAATTCGCCGAGAGCCCGGAGGTGGTGAAGTTGATCGGCACGCGCCTGGTCGACGGCCAACCGATCACCGATTCCCGTGTTGGCCTAGGCGATCGGCTGATCGAGGTCACCGGCAGCGCTGCAGCCGCGGTCGGTACCGCCGCCGGCATCGTCGTCTCCGCCCCGGTCGCGGTGGTCGATTCGCAGGCTCGCCGCAATCTCGGCGACAGGTTCGAGCATCTCGGTAACAATATCCAGGACACCGGAGCCGCTGTCGGCGACACGGTTACCTCGCCGTTCCAGAACCCAGGCGCCCCGCGCTGAGCCGAAGCCTTACCGGCTGAAGCGCACCGGCACCGAGAGCGAGATCGCTCCGCCACCGCCGACGCCCGCAGGTGGGGCAGGAACCGGGCTGGCGCGACGGATCATCGCCGCGGCCTCGGCGTCGAGCGCCGAATCCCCGGACGAGCCGACGACGCGCGAGGATAGGACATTGCCGCTGCGGTCGATCGCGAAGGCGACCTGGACCGTGCCCGGGCTCGCGCCGCCTGGGAAGCGCTTGTAGCGGTTGAGATGGGCGATCAGCGAACCGCGCCAGGACGCCGTCGAGACCGTCGGCTGACTGGCGGTGCCCTGCGCAGCGCTGGTCGGCGCCGAGGCGCGCTGCTCCGACGGCTTAGGCGCCACAGCCTCCTTGGCCCGCTGCTCGACCGGTTTGCGCTCGACGATCCTGGGCTTGGGCTTCGGCTTCTCCTTCTTCTCGACGAGCTTCGGTTTCGGCTCGGGCTTCTTCTCCACCGGCTTCAGTTCGGGTGGAGGCGGCAGCAGCACGGCGTCGAGCTTCGGGACCTGCGGCAGCTCCGGCAGCTTGATCTCCGGCTGCTCGACCGGCGTCGGTTCGGGAACCGGCTCGGGCTCCGGGGGCGGCGTCTCCTTGACCGGCTCGGGCGGCGGCGGTTCCGGCTCGGCCCGCTGTTCTGCGACCGGCAGGTCCTCCGGCGGCGCCTCGGGCGCGACCGAGAGCGCGGCGAGCTCGATCATCACAGCCGGCTCGGGCGCGCCGGCGGCGGCTTCCATCGGGCGCCAGTTCACGCCGACCCAGGCGGCGCCGCCATGGGCGGCGGCGACGGCAATCGCAGCGACGCCCCAGCGCAGCGCGGCGAGCCAGCGGCGATCCGGCGCGGGCGAGATCATGGCCTGCCTGCCCCTTGCGCGGCGCCTTGACCGGTATCCTCCAGCCCGACCAGCGCGATCTTGAGATAGCCGGCCTGGCGCAGCTTGTTCATCACCTCCATCAGCTCGCGATAGGCCACAGCCCCATCGGCACGCAGGAAGACGCGCTGCTCGCGGTCATTGTTGGTCTGGCGGTCGAGGGTGGCCTGCAGCAACTCGCGCGGCACGGTGTCGTTGCCGAGCGCGAGCGAGAGGTCCTGCTTCACGGTCAGGAAGACCGGCTTGTCCGGCCGCGGCTGCGGCTGGGCGTTCGAGACCGGCAGATCGACCGCGACGTCGACGGTCGAGAGCGGCGCTGCGACCATGAAGATGATCAGCAGCACCAGGATCACGTCGATGAACGGCGTGACGTTGATCTCGCTGACCTCGCCGAGATCGCCGTCCTGGGCTTCCTTGAGCGAAACCGCCATGGCTTACTCCGCCGGGACGCGCGGCATGGCGGCGGGCTGGACCGGCACGGCATGCAGATTGGCGCGAACTTGCTGGGCTGCCTGGCGGCGCGCCCGCTCGAGATCGCGCGAGAGATGGCGCAGCACCTCGCCCGAGGCGTCGGAGAGCGTGGCGCGGTAGCCGGAGATGGCGCGGGCGAAGACGTTGTAGATGATCACGGCCGGGATCGCCGCGACAAGGCCGATCGCGGTCGCCAGCAGCGCCTCGGCGATTCCTGGCGCGACCACGGCGAGATTCGTCGTCTTCGACTGGCTGATGCCGATGAACGAGTTCATGATGCCCCAGACCGTGCCGAACAGGCCGACGAACGGGGCGGTCGAGCCGATGGTGGCGAGCAGGCCTGTGCCGCGCGCCATGTTTCGGCCAGCCCGAGCCTCGATCCGCGACAGCGCAATCGCGGCGCGCTCCTTGATGCCGTCCTCGCCGAGATCGTCGGAGCGCTGGCGCTCGCTCTGGGCGGCACCGACCAGCTCCGCGACCGTGCCGCGGGGCGGTCCCTTGCGGCCGGCGATCGCGCGCGCGGCTTCGTCGAGACTGACGGCCTCTTCCAGCCGGCGCACGGCCCGCTGCGCCCGCGTCTTGGCAGCGGCGAGCTCGAGCGCCTTGGCGAGCCAGATCGTCCAGGTCACCAGCGAGGCGAAGGCGAGGCCGAGCATGACCGCCTTCACGACGATGTCGGCCGCCATGAACATGCCCCAGGGCGACAGGTCGTGCGGCAGCGTGGCCTGCCCTGCGACGGGTACAGGGGCCGGAGCAGGGGCGCCCTGACCAGGCGCAGCAGCGGTTGGCGCAGCGGTGTTCGGAGACACAGGCGGGGCCTGACCACTCGGAGCAGCAGCTGGTGCGGGGTTCGAGTTTGCGGGAGCGGGCAGCCCGCCGCCATGAGCGCCGGATGGGCTCTGCTGCACCGGCGCGGTCTCGGCGGGGGTGGTCTGAGCCAGGACGACGAAGCCCGCAATGGGGGTGACGGCAATGGCCGTCGCGAGCAGGACTGTGCCGATCAAACGCTGCATCGAATTGGGTCCGTGGTCTTGTGGCGCCCCTCCTTGACGGGAGCGCTGTCCGAACGGAGCCGCGTCCGTCGAAGCGGTTCCGGGCGATCGAGCGACGAGGCCGACTGAGCACTTCGTCCCGCGATCGTCCCAAGCAGTTAAACCAGGGCGAATTGTTTAGCAAATACAATAGTTTATATGTCTTCTAAAGTAACTCTCCCGCTGCTCTTGGTCGCGAACGGTTCGAGTATTCCCGGCGCTTCGCTGGGCCGCGGGCGGGGTCACCTCTGCGCGAGGACCGCGCCGGGATTGAGGATGCCGAGCGGGTCGAAGGCCTGCTTGACCGCTCGCATGAGCGCCAGCGCCTCCGGCTGTGCATGCCGTACCAGCATGCCGGTCAGGCTACGCCCGATGCCGTGCTCGGCGGTGATGCTGCCGCCGAAACCGCTGACGATCGCGAAGACCTCCGCATTCACGGCATGGCCGATATCCGCAAGCTGCTCCGCCGGCGTCTGCCTGGGAAGACGCAGGACGACATGGATGTTGCCGTCGCCGACATGGCCGACGAAGAGCGCGCGCGCCTCCGGAAAGCGCTCGGCAGCCATCGCCTCGATCGCCGCGATGAAGGCCGGGACGTCGGCGACCGCGACGCTGGTGTCGTGCGAGACGATCGGGCCGGCGCGGCGGTTGGCTTCCGCGACGGCGAAACGCAGATGCCAGATCGCTTTGGCTTGCGCCTCGCTCTGCGCGATCGCTGCGTCGCGGAGCACGCCTTGTTCAAGCGCGGTGGCCAGAACGCGCGTCAGCAGCTCATCGAGAGGGCTGTTCGGATCGCTGTCGCCGAGCTCGATGAAGGCGTACCAGGCATGGCGCTCGTCGAGCGGCAGGGTCGTTCCGGGCACGAGGTTGAGGGTGAGGCCCATCTCGGCGTCGCACATCAGTTCGAAGCTGGAGATGCGCTCGCCTGCGCTCTGCCTCAGCAAAGCGAGCAGCCGCAATGCGTCCGCCGGGCTGGCGAGGCCGCAGAGTGCCGTTGCGCTCGCCCGGGGCCTTGGAAACAGTCTGAAGGTCGCCGCGGTCACGACCGCGAGCGTGCCTTCCGAGCCGATCACCAGCTCCTTGAGCGCATAGCCGGCATTGTCCTTGCGCAGTGGCTTGAGGCCATGGATCACGGCGCCATCGGCGCGAACGTATTCGAGGCCGAGCACGAGATCGCGCACCGTACCGTAACGGATGACGTTGATGCCGCCGGCATTGGTCGCGACCACGCCGCCGATCTGGCAGGAGCCCTCGCTGCCGAGGCTGAGCGGGAACAGCCGATCATGCGCGGCGGCGGCCTGCTGGACGTCGGCAAGGATACAGCCGGCTTCGGCAGCGAGCGTGTCGCCTTCAAGCTCGATCGTCCTGATCCGGTTGAGGCGCGCCAGCGAAAGCAGGACGGCTCTGCCCGAGGCGTCCGGCGTCGCTCCACCCGACAGGCCGGTATTCCCGCCCTGCGGCACGACCGGCGTGCGCGTCGCGCTGGTCCAGCGCAGGATGGTCGAGACTTCCTCCACGCTGCGCGGGCGCAGCAGCGCGAGCGCCGCGCCGCGATGCTTGCCGCGCCAGTCAGTCAGGTGCGGCGCCATCGCCTGGGGGTCTGTGACGATGGCGGCCGGATCGAGCAGGGCGCGCAGGTCGTCGAGGGAACTCACCGCCTCAGACCGTGCCGGCATCGACGATGAAGTTCTGCCCGGTGCACATGCACGAGACGTCGGAGCACAGGAACAGCACCATCTGAGCGATGTCCTCCGGCAGGATCTCGCCCTTCAACGCCTGGGCGGCCTGATTGGCTGCAGCCTTCTCGGGCGTCCACCACTGCGTGCGCTGGCGCTCGGTCATCACCCAGCCGGGCGTGACGCAGTTGACCCTGATGCCATCGGGCCCGAGCGCCCGGGCAAGCGAGCGGGTGAAGCCGATCGCCGCCGATTTCGCCGTGGTGTAGGCGATCATGTGCGGCGAGCCCTTCATCCACGAGGTCGAGGACAGGTTGACCAGCGCCCCGCCGCCGAGGCCGCGCATGTCCGGCGCCAGGGCTTGCGCGACGAACATCATCGGCCGGAGATTCACGGACAAACGGTCGTCCCAGTATGCCTCGGTGACAGCCTCGAAATCATGCCGCTCGTCATGGCCGGCATTGTTGACGCCGATCGCAAAGGGCCCGTGCAGGGCGCGGGCCGCCGCGATCGCCGCTTGCGTCCCCGGGATGTCGCGTAGGTCGACCTGATGGAACGAGACAGCACCGCCGGCTGCCGAAAGCTCGGCCGCCAAGCGCTCGCCACACGCGGCATCGATATCGAGGAAGGCGACCTTCGCGCCCTGCCGCGCCAGCGCCTCGACGATGGCGCGGCCGATACCGTCGGCCCCGCCGGTGACCAGTGCGGCCTTGCCGGCGAGATCGGGATAATTGGCTTCGACCCTCACCCGCCGAACTCCGCTGCGGCTAGGCCGGGCACGTCGACCGGCAAGGTGAAGAGTCCGCCGGAGAACGGCGCCTCCGCCAGAACCCGCGACGGCAGGCGGATGCGCGCCGTGGTGATGAACAGCGTCTTCAGATCGGGCCCACCGAAGGCAAGGCTGGTCGGGCGCGGCACCGGCAGCCAGACTTCGCGATCGAGCCGGCCATCCGGTGCATAGCGGTGCACGCACCAGCCATCCCAGATCGCACACCAGACGAAGCCCTCGGCATCGACGGCGAGCCCGTCCGGGCGGCCGGCGACCTCGGTGAAGATGCGGCGATTGGCGAGCGTGCCCGCCTTGGCGTCGAAGTCGTAGGCATAGATGCAGCCATGGGCGGAATCGACGAAGTAAAAGCTCCGGCCGTCCGGGCTCCAGTCGAGCCCGTTGGCGACGGTGAGCCCGCTTTCCTGTCGTTGCCAGCTGAGGTCCGGCGCGATCGCGTAGAGCGAGCCGGAAGCGCGGCTGGCGTCGAGCCGCATCGTCCCAGCCCAGAGCCGGCCCTGCCGGTCGCATTTGCCGTCGTTGAAGCGGTTGTCGGGGATGTCGGCCTCGGGATCGGCGAGCGCGGTCAGCCGGCCGCTGGCGAAGTCGAAGGCTTCGAGGCCCTCCTGTGTCAGCACCACGAGCCCGCCGCCACGGCGGCCGAGCACGGCGCTGACCAGGCGCGGCAGGGTGACCTCCTCGTTGTTGCCGGTCGCTGGGTCGAAGCGGTTGACCGAGGGCGCGAGGATATCGACCCAGTAGAGCCGCTGCTCCCCGGCAGACCAGTAAGGGCCTTCGGCGAGATGGGCGCCCCAGGGCAGCACGCATTGCACGTTCGGATCGACCGGGCGTGCCGAGCGCGGCGCCGGGGAAATGTTCATCTGCGTCGCCCCGACATTGCCGGAGATCTGTCGTGCGGCCGCCATCAGGTCGCGGCCGGTGGTGTGCAATCGCTCCCGCGTCAGCCGCGAGGACGGGCCGAATACGCCGATCGCGGCGACGGCCCGGCCGGTATGGTCGAAGATCGGCGCGGCGACCGAGGCGACGCCGGCGACGTGCTCCTCCTGCGAGACGGCGTAGCCGCGCGCCCGGCTCAGCGCGAGGTCGGCGGCGAGCGCCTCCTCCTCGGTGATCGTCGTTTCGGTAAAGCGCTCGAGCTTCAGACGATCCACGAGGGCACGCTGCTCATGCGGCTGGACGAAGGCGAGCAGGGCCTTGCCGCCGGCAGTGCAGTGGAGCGGCGCGCGCCGGCCGATCTCGATGCGGAAGCCATAGGGGCCGCCGCGACTGCGCTGGTCGATATAAAGCACCTCGCCATTGTCGATGGCGCAGAGCGCGGCAGTCTCGCGCGTCTCCTCGGCCAGCCGGTCGAGCGCCGGCGCGCCGGCGCCGCGCAGGTCGAAGGATTCCCAGACGCGATGGGCGAGCTCGAACAGGCGGTGGCCGAGCCGATAGGTGTTGTCACTCTCCTCATGGCGGATCAGGCGGAAGGTCAGGAGCGTGTTGAGCATGCGCGCCAGCGTGCCCTTGGGCAGGCCGGTCGCGGCCTGCAGGTCGCGAAAGCGCGGCGGCGCCGGCGCCTCGCCGATCACGTCGAGGAGGTAGAGGCCCTTGGCGAGGGCGGCTGCGCCGGTCGGGACGTCGCGCTCGTCCGGCGTCAGGACGCGCGCTTCGCCCGCGCCTGCGCCGCCTCGCCGATCATGCGCTCGAAGGTCCATTGCGGCTCGTATCCCAGTTCGGTCCGGATCCTGGCGTTCGACGTCTCGTAGAAGACGCCGGCGCCCGGCAGGTCGATGGTCTTCAACGGCAGTCCCGTCAACTGCGCCATCATCGGCAGCGCGACGGCGAAGTCGACCGGATCGGTCGCGCCGAGATTAAAGGTGCGCCCGGCGGCGCGCTCGTCCGACAGCGCGAGCAGGATGCCGGCGACCATGTCGCGGGTGTCGGTGATGTGCATGCGGAAGGGCCGGCCGGCCTCGTTGTGCGACAGCACCAAGGTCTCGCTCCCGTCGTCGATGGCCTGTAGCGCGGCGACAGCGGCGGCATTGCCGAAACCTTCCTGCTGCCGGATCTTCGGCTTTAGGAAGAAGCGCGGGCCGGAGAAGAAGCTGCCGGGGTCGAGCAGTTCGCTCGCATCCTGGGTGTGCGAAAACCGCAGGATCGTGGCCGGGGTGCCGCTGGTCCGCTCGAAGAAGCGCACGATCTCCTCGCCGAGCAGCTTGCTCAAGCCATAGGGCGAGCGCGGCTTCAACGGGTGGTCTTCGTCGATCGGCTGGTAGTCTGGGACATTCTCCGGATAGACCTCGCCGGAGGAGGCGAAGACGAGCCGCTTCGGCCTTGCCGCCGCGGCCTCTTCCAGCAGCACACGCGTGCCCTCGACATTGGCTTGGAACAGCTTGTCCCGATCGGCCGGCAGCCAGGACATGAAGGCGCCGAGATGCAGGATCGCGTCAGTGCCTTGCACGGCCTCCCTCGCCGCAGCGCGATCGTCGAAACCGCCGAGCACCTCGCGGAAAGCGGGGTGATCGATGCCGCTGGCGCGCAGGTCGAAGCCGGTGACGCGGTGGCCTGCTGCAAGCAGTTCGCGGGCGACACGCGAGCCGACGCGCCCGGCGCTGCCGGTGACCAGGATCGTGCTCATCGGATCGCCTCACCGCTGGCGGCATCGAAGACATGCAGGCGCGCCGGGTCGAATGACAGCGTCAACGTTGCCTCGGGTGGCCGCGGCTCGGGATTGATCAGGCGCGCGATCAGCGAGGTCCGCCGCGCTTCATCATCGCCGCCGGAGTTCGCCTCGCGGCGATGCTGTTCGGGGAGGTCGACATAGACATATTGCTCGCTACCGAGGCTCTCGATCAGCCGTGGGCTGACCGCGAAGGAGACCTGCCCGAGACCAGCGGCGATATGCTCAGGCCGCAAGCCGACGACGATCTCCTTGCCGGCGAGCGCCGCGGCGTTCGCGACAGGCAGCGTCACGTCGTGGCCGAACAGCTTTGCGGTGACACTGCCGCCTGTCGCCAGCGCCTTTGCCTTCAAGAAATTCATGCCGGGCGAACCGATGAAGCCGGCGACGAAGAGATTGGCCGGCTCGCGGAACATCACGTCGGGTGAGGCGATCTGCTGGATCACGCCGTCCTTCATGATGACGATGCGGTCGGCCATCGTCATCGCCTCGGTCTGGTCGTGCGTGACGTAGATCGTGGTGACGCGCAGCCTCTTGTGCAGGGCGCTGATCTCGGCGCGGGTGTGCACGCGCAATTTGGCGTCGAGATTGGAGAGTGGCTCGTCCATCAGGAAGGCCAGCGGCTCGCGCACGATCGCCCGGCCGAGCGCGACGCGCTGGCGCTGGCCGCCGGAGAGGGCGCGTGGCCGCCGCTCGAGCAGATGATCGATGCCGAGGATCTTAGCGGCCTCGTTGACGCGCCGGTCGATCTCGCCGGCATCGGTGCCGCGCATCTTCAGGCCGAAGCCCATATTCTTGCGCACGGTGAGATGGGGGTAGAGCGCGTAGTTCTGGAAGACCATGGCGATGTCGCGGTCGCCCGGGGCGAGGTCGGTGACATCGCGCTCGCCGATCGCGATCGTGCCGGAGGAGGCTTCCTCCAGCCCCGCGAGGATCTTCAGCATGGTCGACTTGCCGCAGCCGGAGGGGCCGACGAGGACGACGAATTCGCCATCGGCGATGTCGAGCGAGAACGCCTTGAGGACGGTGAGCCCGCCATAGGTTTTGGTGACGCTGTCGATGCGGATTCCAGCCATGCGGATTCTCTTATTTCTCGGCCCCGGCGGTCAGGCCGCCGACGAGATAGCGTTCGAGGAAGAGGTAGATGAGAAGGATCGGCAGCGCGACGAGGATGGAGGCGGCAGAGATGTCGCTCCAGTTCGAGATGTACTCGCCCTTCATCGTGGTGATGCCGAGATTGGCGGTCCAGTTGCCCTGGGCGTTGGTCAGGAAGGTGCGGGCATAGGCATAGTCCGACCAGGACAGGACGAAGCCGTAGAGCGCGGTCGCGGCGAGCCCCGGCGCCGAGACCGGCAGGATCACGCGGACCATCGCGCCGAGCGGCGAGCAGCCGTCGACCATCGCCGCCTGTTCGAGCTCGCGCGGGATCGTGTCGAAATAGCCCTTCAGCATCCAGGTCGTGAACGGGATGATCAGCGTGGCGTGGGCGAGGATGATCGACCACAGGCTGCCGATCAGCTCGAGATTGCGGAAGATGCCGAAGAGCGGGATCACCAGCAGCGTCGCCGGCAGCATCTTCGCAGTCAGGATGAAGAGCCCGAGCGACTGGCCGCCGCGGACCCGGAAGCGCGACAGGCTGTAGCCGGCGAGCACCGAGACGACCATCGATATCGCGACCGCGCCGATCGCCGCGAGCGCCGAATTGCCGAGCCAGAGCAGGATCGGCCGCTCGGCCATGATCTGGCCGAACACTCCCCAGCGCGGTTCGCTCGGCCAGAAGCTCGGCGGCAATTGTCGCAGCTGGCTCGGTTCGGAGAGCGCGGTGACGACGAGCCAGTAGATCGGGAAGACCAGGATGGCGCAGGTTGTGATCACGAGCGCATAGAGGGCAAACGCGCGGAGTGAGCGGCGTTTCACGACAGCACCTCGCATTCATTCGCGCGGTCATCCCGGGCGACTGAAAGGAGACCCGGGATCCATTCCGGAGCATTTCCGAAGAAGGTTCCGGAATGGATCCCGGATCTCCGCTTCGCTTCGTCCGGGATGACCATGCGGGGGGTGAACGCGATCCGGAAAATCATCGCCGCCTCCTCAGATATTGTCCGGCGCGCGGGCGATCATCAGCCGGCTCGCGATCACGCAGACGATCAAGGTGATGACGCCGATGGCGGAGGCGTAGCCCATCTTGAAGAAGCCGAAAGCCTGTTCGTAGGTCATGATCGAGAGGCTTTGCGTCGCCTTGAGCGGGCCGCCGCCGGTCAGCACGTAGATGATCGAGAAGTCGCGGAAGACCCAGAGCATCACCAGTACGAGCGTGACGCCGATCACCGGCATCAGCGAGGGGATGGTGATGTACAGCAGCCGCTGCCAGGCGCGGGCGCCGTCGACCTTGGCGGCGTTGTAGAAATCCTCGGGGATCGACTGCAGCCCGGCCAGCATCATGATCGAGACGAAGGGATAGCCCTTCCAGACCATCACCGTGCAGACCACGGCGAAGGCGGCGTCGGGCGAGGAGAACCAGTTGATCGTCTGATCGACCAGGCCGAGCTTGATGAAGAGCCAGTTCATCAGGCCGAAGGATGAATCGAACAGCCAGGCGAAGATCACCACCGCGATCACTTCCGGGATCGCCCAGGGCAGGGCGACCAGCAGCCGCGCCAGCGCCTGGCCCTTGAAGCGGTTGTTGACCAACAGCGCCGTGCCGAGCCCGAGCAGGAAGCAGAAGAAGGAGACGATGGTGACGAGCTTGAACGTCACCCAGCAGGCGTTCCAGAAATCCTCGGAGGCGAAGAGCCGTTCGTAATTGGCGGTGGTGAACGGCCGCCGCGGCTGGTCGAGCCGGGCGATGTTGACGTTCTGGAAGGAGAGATCCACCGAGACGAACAGCGGGTAGACGATGATCAGCGCAATTAGCAGCACTGCCGGCGCCAGCAAGAGATAGCCGAGCCAGTGCCGCCGGCTCGGGCGGGCGAGGTCGAGGAAGGCTGATCGGGGCATGGGGCCTCCTTGCCGAAGCTCGTCATTCTCGGGCGGAGCGAAGCGCAGACCCGAGAATCTCATGACGAGAGGGCACTGGTTTCCGAGATGGCCGGGTCAAGCCCGGCCATGACGGCACTCCGGCTACTGCTTCTGCAGCGCCTCGGCCTTGGCCTGCATCGTCGCCGCGACCGTCTTCGGGTCGAGGTCCTGGATGATCATGCGCTGCGATTCTTCCATGACCATCTTGGCGAACTCGTTGAACTGCAGCTCCAGCCCCTTCGGGATGCGGTCGACCTTGGCATCGGCTGCCGCTTTCGTCGCCTGCACCAAGAGGTCGAAATGCGGCGTGTCCTTGGTCGCGGCCGAGGTGTCGGCGCGCGGGGAGGGCGGCGGCGAGGCGCCCAGCGTCGCATAGCTCGACTGGAACTTGTCCGAGGTCGCGATGGCGATGAAGTCCCAGACCAGCTTCTTGTTCTCCTTGGGCGCATCGGCGGCGATGCCGAGCACGTTGGAGGAGCCGCCGACCGGCGGCTTGAACGGCACCATGCCGAGCTTGATCTGGTCCTTGGCCTTGCCCTTCTGGATGATCGGATAGAGCCAGGGCCCGTCCGTCTTCATCGCGATCTTGCCGTCGGCGAACATCTGGCGGACCTCGCCGGCCGGCAGGTCACGAGGCGTCAGGCTGGTCTTGACGATGGTCTTCCAGCGCGACAGGCCCTCGATCATCTCGGGCGTGTTGATCGTCACCTTGCCGGCATCGTTGGTCCAGCGCCCGCCGGCATCGAGCGTGTAGTTCATCATCTCGCTCATGTACTGGCCGCCGCCGCCCTTGGTCTCGTGGCCGGTGCCGAACTGGTCGACGATGCCGTCGCCGTTGACGTCCTTGGTCAGCTTCTGCGCCGCAGCGAGGAATTCCGCATAGGTCTTGGGGACGGAAAGACCTTCCTTTTTCAGCAATTCCTCGTTGTATGCGAAGATATAGCCGAAATAGAGCATCATCGTGCAGACGGTCTGCTTGTTCCAGGTACAGGTGTCCTGCCCGGCCCAGCCCTTGAGATCGAGCTTGGCCTCCTTGATGTAGGGATCAAGCGGCTCCAGCCAGCCATTATCGGCGAACTTCTGGAACTCGAAGGAGGCGAGGTGGACGATGTCGGGCGGCTTGCCGCCGGCGAACAGCGTCGTCATCGTGTCGGCATAGGCGCCGCGCTCGACCTTGGTCCATTCGATCTTGACGCCGGGATGGGTCGCCTCGAACTCTTTGATCACCGAGCCCCACCAGTCGCCGACGCCGCGCTCGTCCTTCTGCCAGGAGACGAACTTCAGCACCTTGCCCTGCGCCCAGGCGGCGCCGGGGAGAAAGCCGGCGGCGAGCGCGAGCGCAGCCGCGGAGAATGCTAGCCTTGTCCTCGTCATGGTCTCCTCCTCCCTTGGTTTTTCTAGTCGCTAGAGCCGCTTCAGCAGCTTGAGCGCTTCCTTCGATGGCTCGACCCCGAGGCCTGGACCGCTCGGCAAACGATAGAAGCCGTCGCTGCAGTCCATGTCGCCCAAGAGCAATCGCCGGTTCGGCTCGAAGATCGAGTGCTGGAATTCATGGCACTCGACCGCCGCCAGCGCCGAGGATGCATGCAGGCTCGCCGCCAGGAACAGGCCGATGCCGATCGTGGCATGCGGGATGACCCTGAGGTGGTGCGCCTGCGCATAGAGGCCGATGCGCATGAACTCGGTCACGCCCTTATGGCCCATCTCCGGCTGCACGATCGCGCAGGCCCGCCGGGCGGCGCGCGGCACAAGATCGTAGACGGTGCGCCATTCCTCGCCGGCCGCGACCGGCGTCGAGACCTTCGAGGCGACATGCGCGAGCCCGTCTAGATCCTCCGGCTTGACCGGCGCCTCGGCGAACCAGAGATCGTGCGGCTCCATCGCCCGGATCGCCGCGACGGCTTCTTCGCCGGTATGGACCCAGTGCATGTCGCAGGCGATGCGCGCTTTCGGCCCGAGCCGCTCGCGCAGCGTCGCGATCTCCGCGACATTGCCGTCATCGGCGACCGGAGCGGCGAACTTGAAGCTGTCGAAGCCCTTGGCTTGCCACTCGGCGGCGAACTCGGCCCGCTCCGCCCGCGCCGGCTTCGGCAGGCCGGATATGTAAGCCGGCAAACGCTCATGCTTCTGGCCGCCTAGCAGCTTGACCAGCGGCAAACTGGAAAGCTTGCCGCAGAGGTCCCAGAGCGCGATGTCGATCGCGGCGAGCGCGTCGAGATAGAAGCCGCCGGTATAGCCACGCACCCGCATCAGATCGTAGAGATCGTCATGGATGACGCTGACGTCGCGCGGGTCGCGCCCGACGACGAAGGGGCCGAGCAGGTCGTCGATGATCGCCATCGCCGCGCCCGGCGCGACGATGCCATAGGTCTCGCCCCAGCCGATGGCGCCGCTTGCCGTCTCGATCCTGACCACTACGGTGCGGTCGACGGTCGGATAGACCGTGCGGTTGCCCTTGCGGACGATATAGCCGTGGTCGTTGATGCGCTCGCCTTCGCGTAGCGCGCCGAGATAGGGCGTCTCGCGCGGAATGGTGATCGAGAAGACTTCGACGCGGGCGACACGCTCGGCCATCACGCGCCTCCGCCGAGCTTGGGCTCGCGCGGCCCAGCCGTCACGAGGTCGGTGCACGCCTCCAGCCATGCGTCGATTTCGGCGACATCGAGCGCGTCCATCGGCGGCACCTTCGCCCGCACCACCTGATTGGTCAGCACGCCGCGCCGCGTCAGCACATGCTTGGTGAAGGCCATGCGGAAATTGAACTGGATCACCAGCAGCGGCAGCGTCCGCATATAGAGCTCGCGCGCGCGAGCGATGTCGCCGCTGCGATAAGCGCGGTCCATCGCGACATGGATGTCGGCGAGCTCGACCGCCGGCATCGCGCCGCAGGCGCCGCGATTATACTCGTCGATCAGGTAGCGCGCCCCACCGCCGCCGATCACGCCCTTCAGATGCGCCGGCTTGCCGGCGGCGATCGCCGAGATGGCGAGGCCGGACGGCAGCGTCTCTTCCTTGACATAGGTGATCGCCGGGTTGTCACGGACGATCTGCAGGATCGCCTCGGGCTTGAGGTCGGAGCCGCGCGGCGCCGGGGCGTTCTGCAATACGATCTCGATGCCGGGCACGGCCGCGGCGATCTCGCCATAAAAAGCCGAGACCGCTTCCGTCGTCGTGCCGACGCTCTTCGGCGCCTGGATCATCACATGGCCGATGCCGTTGGCGAGCGCCTCGCGGCAATGCGAGATCGCCTCAACCGCAGTCGGCGCGCTCGCGCCGGCGACGATCGGCACGCGCTTGCCAACCTTGGCGACCACGACCTTCAGCAGCGCCGCCCGCTCCGCCGCAGCGAGCTCGTCGACCTCGCTGGCGAAGCCCGGAAACACCACGCCGTCGACGCCGCTCGCGAGCGCGAAGGCAACGATCGCCGCCATCGCCTGCGGGTTGACGGCGCCAGCCTCGGTGAACGGCGTCGGCAAGACCGGGAGCATGCCCTGCAACACTGCGTTCCTCCAATCGATCCATATCATGGATCATTTGTTTTCTAATATGGACCGTACTTCTCGCGCTGGAAATCGTCAAGCGCGCATAAAAAAGGCCGCCGGGGTTTGCACCCGGCGGCCTCGATGATTGCGCAACTTGTCGGCGGCGATCAGTGCGTGTGAGCTGCGGCCGGGGCACGCGCACCGACCGATTGCACGGAGAACTCGACGGGGACCGCTCCGGCCTTCTCGAAGGTCAGCGTGCCTTTGACCTTTTCGCCTTCCTTGAGCTGGCGCTTCAGATCCATGAACATGATGTGGTAGCCGCCGGGCTTGAGCTCGAGCTTGGCGCCGGGCTTGAGCTCGACGCCCTCAGGCAGGCCACGCATGGTCATCACGCCGTTGTTGACCGCCATTTCGTGGATCTCGACCTTGCCGGCGATCTCGCTGCTGCCGCCGAGCAGGCGGTCGGACGCGCTGCCGGTATTGGTCACGGCGACATAGCCGCCGGCGACCTTGGCGCCGGCCGGGGTCGCGCGCGTCCAGGGCTGCTCGATCTTGAGCGGGCCGGCGCTGTAGTCCTGGGCGACGGCGGCGCTGCCGAGCGCCAGGATGGCAATGGCTGCGCAAGCGAGGCGAGAGATCATCGGAAACTCCTTCTGTTGTGAAAGTTGGATCGGGTTCAGGGGCGGATGTCGAGCGTGTCCTTGAGACGGGTCATCTCGAAATCCGAGACCAGGATCTCGAGCTCGACGGTCCAGCGGCCGGCCACCGGAAGTGTCAGGTCGCCGACCTGCCAGCTGCCGTCCGCCTGCTTGATTGCCTGCCGCTCGATCGGCTCGATGCCGGCTTCCGGCCGTGACAAGGCAAGCCGCAATTCCTTCGCCGCGAGCGGGCCGAACGCGCCGTCGAGCAGCGAGACGGTGATGGTCACAGGGCCGGTGCGGCCCGGCGTCACGCTGATGTCGGCCATCGCCTTGTCGGTGTGGATATGGACGCTGGCCGGCTGCGCTGCCGCGGCGGCGAGGGCGCGGGGCGGCGGCGTGAAGCGCCAGAGCGCGACGACAGCGAGGATGGCGACGATGACTGCTATCTCGGCCGTAATGATCCGGGTCAACAGCGAGCGGGCGCTCGCGCGTCCGGAGATGACACGCTCCGTCAGCCGATAGCGGTTGAAGGCGCCGAGCCCGATCAGCACCGCGACCAGCATGAGCTTGCCCGTCATCACGAGGCCGTAGGGCGTCGCGAGCAAGGCTCGGGGATGCTCGACCTGGACGGTCGCGAGCACGACGCCGCTGAGCAGGATGGCGAGCAGCAGCACGGGAATGCGCCGGGAGAAGCGTCGCAGCGCCTGCGCTCCATCGGATTGCCGCAAGGCAAAGGCGAGCGGCAGCAGCGCACCAGCCCAGCCGGCCATGCCGACCGCGTGCAGGAACACGGCCGGGCGGGTCAGCATCTGCGGCTCGGCCGCGCTGGCATGGCCGCTCGCGGCAAGCGCCGCGCCGACGCCGAGCCAGGCGAAGACTGTGAGCAGACGTCCGCTTCGGCTGGGGACGAAGAGCGCAATCAGTGCGGTCAGCAGCGCGAGCGTCGCGATCAGCGCGGTGCGGCCAAAGCTGCTCGCGGCGGCTGTCTGCCAGGTGGCTGACTGCAGAGCTTCAGAAAGGGGCAGTGCCAGCGAATCGAGCCCCTGTGCCGCAAAGGCGACCGGCAGCGACAGCAGCCCGAGGACGAGGAAGCCTGCGATTGGCCGGCGAGCGGCGACAGGCAAGGGAGCGACCCACGCCATGAAGGCGACGCCGCCAATGCCGAACGCGAGTCCGAGATAGAGCCCGAGCTTGCCGAGCCAGAGGACCACGCGCACGGTTGGCTCGGTCTGGCTTGCGGCAAGATCGGGCGCACCACTCGGCGCACCGACAGAGAACAGCACCGAGCCGCCGACCGGATGGCCGTCCTCGGAAACGACGCGCCAGCTCAGCACATGCGTGCCGTCGGCTAGGGCGGAGGGGGCCGCGATCGCGAGCGTCCGGTCCGTGAGCGTGAAGTGCGTCAGGGGTCGGCTCGTCCCGTCGGGGCCGATCAGCCTCAGCACCAAGGGCGAGACCGGCTCGCTGAAGCTGAGGCTGAACGCGCTGGGCGCACTGGCGATGACCGCGCCGTCGGACGGAACGGTCTTGGTCAAGGCGGCGTGTGCCAGGGCCTGCCCCGTCGTCGCCAGCGAGGCGACGGCGAGACCGAGCAGAACGAGAAGGAGATGAAGCTGCCGGGTCATAGCGTGACGGCGGCCGGGCGGGAAAGCCCGGCCGCGCTCGCTCATTTCTTCGGCGTCAGCTTCACGCCCGGCGCCGGGAACTTGTAGTCGTCCGCCGACTTGCCGGCCGCCGGGATCTCGATCCAGCGCTCGACCGCGCCGCCCTCGCATTCCTGCACGATCGGCACGTAAAGCGTGGTCTCCGGCTTGAGGTCGGCGGTGAGATAGGCACGCAGGACGAACTCGTCATAGTGCTCGTCGAGCAGCCTGCCGCCGCTCCAGCTGACTTCGGTGACGCCCTCGACCGTCGGCGTGCCGTAGTAGTCGTAGGACTTCTCGTACTTGCCCTTGGTCGTCTCCAGCGTCCAGCCGGGCTTGGGCATCGGTTTCACCGCGATGACGCCCTCGGGAATGCGGACGCGGACCCTGGTTGTGGCCGCGCCCTTGCAGCCATGCGGCACCCGCAGCACGGCCTTGTAGGTCGAGCCGACCGGGGCCTGCTGGGTCTCCAGCGTGACATGAGCGAGGGCCGGGCCGGCGGTGAAAGCCGCGACGAGGGCGGCGAGCGAAAGCGATTTCATCGTGAGGAATCCCTGCGGAAAGGACGCCGGCATGGCCGGCGCAGCCGCACTTGGCGGCCTCGATCTGGAAGGTGCGCGCGAGCCGGCAGGGTGCCGTCGCGAGCGAACGGGATGGGAGGAAGGCCGCTGGCGGCTGTCAGATGATGCTGGTCGCGGCGCAGCGGTGCGCCGTAACATCCAGCTCAGAGAGCGGCGGGCGGTGCGCGCGGATTGGCCGGGGAACGGCCGGCGATGAAGCCGGACGGCAGATCGAGCCGGCGCTGGAAGGCGACGAGATCGACGGCGCGATGGACGATCGGCAGGAAATCGGTCGGGGCCGCTGGCGCGCCGGCACCAGTGAAGGCGCAGCCGAGCATGCAGCAGCTCATCAGCTCATGCGTGGCGGCGCCATCGCTTTGGCTCATCGGCTGATCACCGCCGGCGCAGAGCGTCATCGCCAGGAAACGGTCAAGGCTGAAGTTCGCGGCATTGGCGCCGGAGGCTAGGCCCGCGAAGATCGCCTGCAGCACGACGAGATAGGCCGCGGCCAGCGCGACCCAGCGTCTCATCCCTGCATTGTGGCGCCCTGCGGACAAAACCGACCCTCCTGCGGCTTCGATAGCATGGCTGCCGGCAGGGTCAATTTGCGTCAGTGTCTCAGTGCCTATGGTGCTCACAATGGCTGTGGTCGGCCAGCGCCTCGATCACGGCGCAGTCGCTGGCGGCAACCCCGCCCGAGCAAACCGTTGCGATCCGGGCGAGTTCCGCCTCCAGCGAGCGCAAACGCGCGATCTTGTCGCGCACTTCGTCGAGATGTTCGGCCGCGATCGCATGCGCCTCGTCGCAGGCCATGCCGGGTGTGTCCGAAAGCCGCAGCAGGGTACGGATGCTCTCGACCGCGAAGCCGAGGTCGCGCGCATGCTTGATGAAGGCGAGCCGCTCGACATGGGCGCGGCCATAGCGCCGCTGGTTGCCCTCGGACCGCTCCGGCTCCGGCAGCAGGCCGACCTGCTCGTAATAGCGGATGGTCTCGACCTTGACTCCGGTCCGCTCGGCCAAAGTCCCGATCGGCACCACGCGCTCCAGGGTTTTCGCCGGCGGCATGATTTTCCTCTTGAAGCTGTAGTGGCTAGAGGTTGTAGGTAGGTGGTCCCGCAACGCTGTCAAGCGGAGACGAGAGCATGGCGACTGCCGCAAAAGCCGAAACGGAAACGCTGTCCTGGACGATCGGCGGCATGGATTGCGCCAGCTGCGCGGCGAAGATTCGCGGCGCGGTCGAGCGGCTGCCCGGCGTCTCCGACGTGCGTCTCTCGGTGATGTCGGAGACGCTAACGCTCTCCCTCGACGAGAATCGGACGCGGCGCGATGCGATCGAGAAGCGCGTCGTCAGCCTGGGCTATACGGCGATGCCGGCGAGCGCGCCGCGCACCGCTGCGCCTGAGCCCGCTTCGAACTGCGGCTGCGGTCATGATCACGGTCCGACCGACAAGGCGCAGGTCTGCGGCGGGCACGAGCATGCCCATGACCACGATCGCGACCATAGCCACGGCAAGGCCAGCAAGGGCGCCGACCATGGCCACGGCCTGCCCGGCCATGTCCATGAGCCGGCGCCGGACGGCGTCTCCTGGTACCAGACCGGCAAGGGCAGGCTCGTCCTGCTGACCGGCACGCTGCTCGGCGCCGCCTGGCTGGCCAAGTTCACGGTCTCCGAGACGGCCGCCTACTGTGCCTTTGTCATCGCCTGCGTGATCGGCGTCGTGCCGGTGGCGCGGCGTGCTTTCGCCGCGGCAAGGGTGGGCCAGCCCTTCACCATTGAGATGCTGATGACGATCGCCGCGACTGGCGCGCTCGTCATCGGCGCGGCCGAGGAGGCGGCGCTGGTCGTCTTCCTCTTCGCCGTCGGCGAGGTGCTGGAGGGCGTCGCCGCCGATCGCGCCCGCGCCTCGATCAGGGCGCTCGGCGATCTCGTGCCCAAGACGGCCATCGTCGAGGAGAACGGCGAGACCCGCCAGGTCGACGCTGCCGCGCTGACCGTCGGTCAGATCGTGCTGGTGCGTCCGGGCGACCGCATCCCCGCCGACGGCGCGATCAGCGACGGCGTCTCCGGCATCGACGAGAGCCCGATCACCGGCGAATCCGTACCGAAGACCAAGGGTGTCGGCGATCCCGTCTATGCCGGCTCCGTCAATCGCGAGGCGGCGCTGCGCGTGCGCGTCGAGAAGGCGACTGAGGACAACACCATCGCCAGGATCATCCGCCTGGTCGAGGAAGCCCAGGAGGCGCGCGCGCCGACCGAGCGCTTCATCGACCGCTTCTCGCGCATCTACATGCCCGCGATCGTCGGCCTCGCCATCCTGGTCGCGCTGGTCCCGCCGCTGGCGTTTGGCGGCGAGTGGTCGGTCTGGATCTACCGGGCGCTGGCGCTGTTGCTGATCGGCTGTCCCTGCGCGCTGGTCATCTCGGTGCCGGCCTCGATCGCGGCGGCGCTCTCGACCGGCGCGCGCCAGGGCCTGCTGCTCAAGGGCGGCGTGGTGATCGAGGCCGCCGCGCGCACCGGCGTCGTCGCCTTCGACAAGACGGGAACGCTGACCGCGGGCGAGCCGCGCGTCACCGAAATCGTCAGCCTCGGCCGTGACGAGCGCAAGGTCGTCGAGCTCGCCGCAGCGGTCGAGACCGGCTCCAGTCATCCGCTGGCACTCGCCATCCTCGCCCGCGCCAGGGCGGATGGTGTTCCGGTGCGGCCTGCAGCCAACGCTGCGGCGCTCGCCGGCCAGGGCGTCACCGGCGAGCTCGACGGGGTTGCCGTCTTCGTCGGCGCGCCGCGTCATGCCAGGGAGCGCGCCAGCTTCGACACAGCGGCGCTCGAGACGGTCGAACGGCTCGAAACCGCGGGCAAGACCGTCGCCGCCGTCATCGCCGACGGCGCGCTCGCCGGCCTCATCGCCCTGCGCGACGAGCCGCGCGAGGATGCTGCCGCCGCGATCGCCGAACTCAGGGCGCTCGGCGTCCGCTCGGTGATGCTGACCGGCGACAATGCCCGCACCGGTGCCGCCATCGCCGGCTCGCTCGGTCTGGAGCACAAGGCCGAATTGATGCCGGACGACAAGGTCACGGCCATCAAGGAACTTGCGCTTGAAGCGCCGGTGATGATGGTCGGCGACGGCATCAACGATGCCCCGGCGCTTGCTGCCGCCAATATCGGCGTCGCGATGGGCTCGGGCACCGATGTCGCGCTCGAGACCGCAGACGGCGCCGTACTGAAGAGCCGGGTGCGCGACATCGCCGCGATGATCCGGCTGGCCCGGGCGGCGATGGGCAATATCCGTGCGAACATCGCGATCGCGCTCGGCCTGAAGGCGGTGTTCCTGGTCACCAGCGTGCTTGGCTATACGGGTCTCTGGGTCGCGATCCTCGCCGATACCGGCGCAACCGTGCTCGTCACCGCGAACGCGCTGCGCCTGCTGCGCTTCGACGCCGGCAAGGCCGGCTGAAGGAGCGATCCATGTCCGGCATGGAGAGCGCGCTCTTCCGCCTCGTCGCGGCCGAAGGTGCCGCATGACCTGGCCGCGCAGACTTGCCTATGTCGCTGCAATCGCTCTCGCCGCCGCCGGGCTCGATCAGGCCAGCAAATGGCTGATGCTGGAGATCGTGCTCAATCCACCGGAGCCGGTCGCGCTGACGCCCTTCCTCAACCTGCGCCTCGGCTTCAATACCGGCGTCAGCTTCGGCCTGTTCCGCGAGATGCTCGAAGCCTGGCCCGGCCTGCTCGGGCTGTTCAAGTTCGCGGCCGGCTTCGGCCTGCTGGCCTGGGCGGCGCTCGCCGGGCATCGGCTCGAACGCATCGGCCTCTCGCTGATGGCGGGCGGGGCCTTCGGCAATGCGATCGATCGCTGGCGCCAGGGTGCGGTCACCGATTTCCTCGATCTGCATTGGGGCGACTGGCACTGGCCGACCTTCAACGGTGCCGACATCGCATTGACCTTGGGCGTGGTGCTGATGCTGCTGGCGGCGTTGCCGAGCAGGGAGCGATCCCGCGCCGCGCGCAAGAATCGGTCTTGTTCACGAGTCGTTAGCGCCAGACGCCGATAATTTTAGCCATGTCCGATCGCTCTATAGTCCAGCGTCTCCGGCGCTTCGCGCTGCTCGGTGCCGCCGCCATCGCCCTCTCGTCCTGCGTCGGGGTGGACGGCGACGGCCGCGGCAACCAGCCACTGCCGGCGGCGCTCGTCTCGCAGATGTCGGCGAAGGGCATGAGCCAGGCCGACCCGATCGTCGTGCGCCTCTACAAGAAGGAGAGCGAGCTCGAGGTCTGGAAGCGCGATCGCTCCGGCCAATATGCCCTGCTCAAGACCTATCCGATGTGCCGCTGGTCCGGCCAGCTCGGCCCGAAGAAGCGCGAGGGCGACCGGCAGGCGCCGGAGGGCTTCTATACGGTGACGCCGGAGCTGATGAATCCGAAATCGGCGTATTACCTCTCCTATAATCTCGGCTACCCGAACGCGCTGGAGAAGGCGCAGGGCTATACCGGTTCGGCCCTGATGATCCACGGCGCCTGCACCTCGGCCGGCTGCTACGCCATGACAGATGACGGCGTGACGGAACTCTATGGTCTCGCGCGCGAGGCTTTTGCCGGCGGGCAGCGCAGCTTCCAGGTCCAGGCCTTCCCCTTCCGGATGACGCCGGAGAACCTGGCCCGCCATCGCGGCAATCCGAACATCGCCTTCTGGCGCAATCTCAAGGAAGGCTCGGATCATTTCGAGGCGACGCGGCAGCCACCTAAGCTCGCGACCTGCGGCGGCCGCTACGTCTTCAATCCGGCGGGCGATGCCTCGGCCTTCGTCCCCGGTGCGCCGTGCCCGGCCTATGAGACCGATCCGGAGGTCGCGTCTCTGGTCTCCGCGCGCAGCGCCCGCGACGAGGCACGCCTGGCCGAGCTCACCGGCAGCACGCCGGCGATGAGCTATGCGCTGATCGACGGCGGCATGCATCAGAGCTTCCGCAAGCTCCTGCGCACCATCGGGCCGGAGCGGATGCAGACCATGGTCGCCGGCAAGGTCGAGATCAGCGCGCCGCAGGCGGCGCTGGCCGATCCTTATGGTGGTAGCGGCGATGATGAGCCGCAGCAGGCAACGGCGACCGGGTCGATTTCGCCGCGTTGACGCCGGCGAGGCTGGCGGCCAGACAAAGGCGCATGCCGATCCTCAAGATCATTCGTTATGGCGCCTGGGGCGCTGTCGTCATCGTCGCCTTCGCCGCCGCCGCGATCACGCTCGGCTGGTGGCGGGTCGACGGACCCGGCCGGCCGAGCTTGGGCGGGTCCGTATCGACCCCGCTGGCCGATGTCGGCGGTCCCTTCACCTCGACCGACCATACCGGCCGCAAGGTCTCGCAGGCCGATTATCTCGGCAAGCCGACGCTGGTCTTCTTCGGCTTCACCCATTGTCCCGAGGTCTGCCCGACTACGCTGTTCGAGCTCACCACTCTGCTTGGCAAGCTCGGCGCCGATGCCGACAGGCTCAACGTGCTCTTCGTCTCGGTCGATCCCGAGCGCGACACGCCGGCGCAGCTTTCGCTCTATCTGCAATCCTTCGATCCGCGCATCGTCGGGCTCTCCGGCACGCAGGCCGAGGTCGATGCGGCACTGAAGGCCTACAAGGCCTATGCCAGGCGCATCCCGACGGCGGAGGGCTACACCATGGACCACACCGCCTCGGTCTATCTGATGGACGCGGAGGGGCGCTTCCGCAGCCTGATCGATTATCACGAGGAACAGGACTCGGCGCTGGCGAAGGTCAGGCTGCTGCTGAAGCGCTGAAACTCCACTTCAAACCACGTCAGCCCTCATCCTGAGGACGCCGCATCGCGGCCGTCTCGAAGGATGCTTCAGGGGACACCGAAACCATCTGGAGCATCCTTCGAGACCCAGCCTGTGGCTGCTCCTCAGGACGAGGGCTGAGGGAAAGGCGGCAGGAAGAATGCCGCCTCAACGCCGGTTCAGCAGGATCATCTTCTCCTGCGTCATGTCGCGCATGGTGTAGGGGATGCCGCCGGTGCCGTAGCCGGATTCCTTGCGGCCGGCGAAGGGCATCCAGTCGGTGCGGAAGGCCGTGGGGTCGTTGACCATCACCGCCGAGGCGTCGAGCCGCTCGGCGGCGTGCAGCGCAACGTCGATGTCTTGTGCGAAGACGCTGGCCTGGAAGGCGACGTTGAGCGAATTGGCCCGAGCAATGGCCTCGTCGAGCTTGCTGTAGCGGTAGACGCAGACCAGCGGGCCGAAGACCTCGAGCTGCGAGACCTTGGCGTCGGCGGCCGGGTCGAGCAGCACCGCCGGTTCCAGCGTCGTCTCCGACAGCCGTTTGCCGCCGAGCGCAAGCTTCGCTCCACCCTTGACGGCCTCGTCGATCCAGCTTGCGACCCTATCTGCCTCCCTGGGCAGGATCAGCGGGCCGACCTCGGTCTCCTTCAGCACGGGATCGCCGGTGCGCAATTTGGCGACGCGTGCCACCAGCCGCTCGGTGAAGGCGTCGGCGATCTCCTCATGCACGTAGATGCGCTGCGTCGACACGCAGACCTGGCCGGCATGGTAGTAGCCGCCCTTGACCAGCGGCTCGATGATCCGGTCGAGATCGGCGCTGCGGTCGACGATCGCCGGCGCCGCCCCGCCATGCTCCAGCGCCGAGCGCGCGCCATGCGCCAGCTTGGCATGCAGCGACCAGCCGACCTTGGCCGAGCCGATGAAGCTGAGGAAGGCGATGCGCCGGTCGGTCACGAGCTTCTCGGCGAGCTCGTTGCTCTCCGGCAGGAACATCTGGCACCAGGCCTCCGGCAGGCCGGCCTCGTGCACCAGCGCGACGAAATCGCGGCAGCAGAGCGGCGTCGTGCTCGCCGGCTTGATGATCACCGGGCAGCCGGTGGCGATCGCCGGTGCGACCTGGTGGACGATCAGGTTGAGGGGGTGGTTGAAGGCCGAGACTGCCGCGACGATCCCGATCGGCTCCTTGGTGGTGAAGGCCCAGCGCCCGGCAGCGGCCGGCGTCAGCCCCATCGGGATCTCTCGCCCGGCGAAGTTGCGCAGTTCGTCGGCGGCGTTGTGGACGCCGTCGATGGCGCGGGTCGTCTCGATGATCGCATCGGTCAGCGGCTTGCCGCCCTCGCGCGCGATCTGGCGGGCGAAATGATCGCGCTTTGCCGACAATAAGTCGGCGAGCTTGCGCAGGATCGCGATCCGCTCATGCGGTTTCAGCCAGCCATCGCGATTGCGGAAGACCTTCTCGGCCGCTGCGAGCTTGGCTTCGAGCGCCGCGGCATCGTCGGTGGCGATCTCCTCGATCGGCGCGCGATCATAGGCCTGGACCACTGTCAGCATCGTCGTCTCCTCGGTGGTTTCCATACCGGCGGCCTGGACGGGACGCCCAAAGCTAGAAACAAGTGCGGGTCGTCCCAGGCGACCGGAGGGAGATCCGGGACTCATGCCTGAACCTCATTCGGCAAGGCTCAGGCATGGATCCCGGATTTCCGCTGCGCTCCGTCCGGGATGATCCGAGTCTTTCCTGCGAGCGCAGCAGATTGGCTCAAGCCAGCTCGATATCCGGCGTCTTGTTGCGCAGCTCCTCGACGAGCACGCGGGTGTTCTCGGAATAGTCGATCGGTATCTCGACGAGATGGACGCCGCTGCCCTCGAAGGCCGCCTCCAGCGTCGGCACCAGCTCGGCGGCCGAGCCAACGCGCGAGCCCTTGGCGCCATAGGCCTTGGCATAGGCGACGAAATCGGGATTGCCGAAGCTCATCCCGTAATCCTTGAAGCCGTCGACGGCCTGCTTCCAGCGGATCATGCCGTAGGCGCTGTCGTTGAGGATGACGACGACGAGGTTGAGGCCGAGGCGGACGGCGGTCTCCATCTCCTGGCTGTTCATCATGAAGCCGCCATCGCCGCAAACCGCCATGACCCGGCGCTTGGGATGCAGCATCGCCGCCATCATCGCCGAGGGCAGGCCAGCGCCCATCGTCGCCAGCGCATTGTCGAGCAGCAGCGTGTTGGCGACATGGGTGCGGTAATTGCGCGCGAACCAGATCTTGTACATGCCGTTGTCGAGGCAGACCATGCCGTCCTCCGGCATCACGGCGCGGATGTCGTGGACGATGCGCTGCGGCGTGATCGGGAAGCGATCCTCCTCGGAGCGGTCGTTGAGATGCGCGAGGATCTTCTGGCGCAGCTCCAGCATGATCGGATCGGCTTCGACCTGGCCGCCCAGCCGCTCCGCCAGCGCCGTGACGGTCGCGCCGATATCGCCGATCACCTCGGCATCGGGGTGGTAGACCTGCTCGACCGTCGCCGACTGGTAGCCGACATGGATCACCTTCGGCCCGCCGGCGCTCTTCATCAGGAAGGGCGGCTTCTCGACCGTGTCGTGGCCGATCGCGATGATCAGGTCGGCCCGGTCGACCGCCTGGTGGACATAGTCGCCCTCGGACAGGGCGGCGGTGCCGACATAGAGGTTCGAGCCGCCAGTGACGGCGCCCTTGCCCATCTGGGTGTTGAAGAAGGGCAGCTTCACCCGCCGCACGAAATCGGAGAGCGGCTCGACCAGCCGCGGCCGGTTGCCGGCGGCGCCGATCATCACCAGAGGCCGCTTGGCAGCGAGGATCATCTCGGCCGCGCGGGCGATCGCCCTCGGATCAGCCACCGGCTGCTCCAGCGGATGCACCGGGATCAGCGGCACGTCGGCGACCTCCTCGCCGGCGATGTCTTCCGGCAGTTCGAGATGCACCGGGCCGGGCCGTTCCTCCATCGCGACCCGGAAGGCGTCGCGCACCACCGCCGGGATGCTGGCAGCGCTGACGATCTGCCGGGTCATCTTGGTCAGCGGCTTCATCGAGGCGACGACGTCGACGATCTGGAAGCGCGCCTGCTTGGCGCTCATGATCGCCTTCTGGCCGGTGATCAGGATCATCGGCATGGCGCCGAGATGGGCATAGGCCGCCCCGGTCGAGAAGTTGAGCGCGCCGGGCCCCAATGTCGCGATGCAGACGCCGGGACGCCCGGTCAGCCGGCCATGCGTCGCCGCCATGAAGGCGGCGGCCTGCTCGTGCCGGGTCAGGACAAGCTCGATCTTCGAGGTCCGGAGGGACTCGACGACGTCGAGGTTTTCCTCGCCGGGAACGCCGAAGATGCGATCGACGCCCTCGTTCTCGAGCGCGGCCACCAGGAGATCGGAACCCTTCGTCATTGCCATCGCCTATCTGGAACACCTCGATACCGGGGAAGGTAGGCTTCCCGCACGAGAAGGGAAAGCCGGCGCATGGCAGGGTTGCTAGCGCGGCAGGAGCATCCCGATGCCGCCGGCGCGCGCCTTCTCCAGCACGAGATGCGCGAGCGCGAGATCCGCGAGCGCGAAGCCGCGGAAGCAGAACAGCGAGCGCTTCGTCCCGGCATCGGCCAGTGGCATCTGCGAGAGCGCGGCAAGGTCATGGCCGAAGCGGACGCTGGCCACCGGCTGCCCGTCGACGTCATAGGGCGCCTGCGACTGGGTGAGGCTGTCGGTTGCCAGCAGGTCGAAGGCGGGCAGTGCCTCCGGCAGCCAGCTGCGGCCGGTATCGACGGCAGCGGCGAAGGCGGCAGGCTTCATCCGGCCGGCATCGAGGAAGGGGCGCAGGCCCGGCGTCGCCGGAACCATCGAGATGACGATGTCGCTGCGGGCGAGCAGCCTGTCGGCATCGTCGACGATCTCCGTGGTGAGGCCCTGGGCTGCTGCAGCTTCCGCCAGGCGCTCGGCCGAGCTACGGCTGCGGCTCAGCATCAGGGCGTTGTCGAGGCTGGGAAAGAGCTTGCGGAAGGCCGCGAGATGGGCATGGGCCTGCAGGCCACAGCCGACGAAACCGATCGTGCGTGCGTCGGGCGGGGCGAGCAGCGAGGCGGCGGCCGCCGACATCGCCGCGGTCCGCACCAGCGTGATCTCGTCGCCGTCGAGGATCGCGAGCGGGGCACCCGTCACATAATCGCTGACGCAGATCAGTGCGCTCACGCTCGGTACGGAGCTGCCTTCCTGCGATGGCGCCGAGGCGACCCATTTCACCGTGGCGATCGCTTGCGCCTGCGAGGCTGCGGTCATCGCCTGAAAGGCGTGGCCGGGACCGAGCGCGAGCGCGCTCTTCGGCAGGCTGCGGTTTCGTCCGGCGGCATGGTCACGGAAGGCGGCGAGCACGGCCTCTCGCGCCTCGCGCGGAGTGACGGAACAAGCCCGCACGTCCTTGTGCGAGAGATAGAGGAGGTCGTTGCTCATCGCTCGAACCGTTTCGCGACGGGAGGGGCATGGGCCGGCCGGTCCATCAGGATCGGGTATGAGCACAGGAGAAGCGGCGGGCAAGGCCGAGGCGATCTGACCGTACGGAGCGGCTCCCTCATGGAGCGGGGGGCCGCAGGGCGATTTGCCTGGAGACAGGGCCGATTGGCCGGGCTCCATCTGCCGGTTAAAATGTAAGTCATTGAAAACGCGAGGCTTATCGATCGAGATCCACTTTTGTCGAAAAACTTTCATCTGGTGTGTTGACAGGGGAACTGGGGTCCCCCTATAAAGCG